>NZ_JAKGTE010000029.1:0-72556 GCF_022324665.1 Clostridium sp. YIM B02500
GGTTTTTTATTTTCTACTCACCGCTGAAAGCTCTTTAGAACCACCCGCGTAGCAGGTGGTATTCAAAATACAATAAATAAAGGCGGCTAATAGCTAGCTACCTTTATATTGTTTAATATTACTATAGTTTAACATTCTATTTTATAATAAATATATTAGATATAACTTTAACTTTATTTATTGCCATAATGTATAGATGCAATTCCAAAAGTTAAAGATTCATATTCTGAATTTTTAAAACCTATCTTCTCAAGCGCATCCTTAAGCTGCTTTTTATTCATAAAATTATTTACCGAATCTCTAAGATAATAATACGCTTTTTTATCACCTGTACCTATTGAACCTACTGCTGGTAACACATGATTAAAATATAAGTCGTATATATTTTTTAAAATAGGTATATTAGGTTTAGAAAGCTCTAAACATACCACTTCCCCTCCTGGTTTTAAAACTCTATACATTTCTGATAATGCTTTATTTTTATCTGGAATATTTCTTAACCCAAAAGCAATTGTGATACAGTCAAAGGTATTTTCTTCAAAGGGCAATTCTAAAATACTGCCTTTAATTAATTCATACGTATAATCCTTTAATGATTGATTTAGCCTTTTCGCCCCAACGTTAAGCATTTCTTGGCTAAAATCTACACCAATAACTGTTGTATTTTTTCCAACCGCCTTACATTCATAATTAATCATTTGTCCTGTACCACAGCACAGATCTAATACTTGATGCCCCTCCTTAATATTACATATCTTTATTGCTTTTCTTCTCCATAATCTATCGATGTTTAAAGTTAATATTGAATTTAACATATCATATCTCTTTGCAATAACAGAAAAAATCTTTTCCACATCTGTTACATTAATTTCAGCCATTATAACCACCACACATTCTTTTATTTTACGCTTATAAAACCTAATAAGTATTTAAATTAGTTATATTTCTTTAAATTAAGCTTTTTAACTACTATTTTTGATTTCCATATATCTTATTACATTAGTGGAAACAAAACAAATACTGTGAAATCCCAAATTGCATGAGATATTATTATTGGAACAAGGCTTTTTTCTTTCTTATAAATCCATCCCCAATATATTCCACATACTAAGGCAGCTACCACAAGCATAAAGTTCAATGTAATTATATGAACACCAGCGTACAATAGCGTTGCAAATATATATCCTTTATCTTCTCCAAATTTTTTTGCAAGATTGTTTTGTATAAATCCACGCCAATATATTTCTTCTCCCGGCCCTATTATAAATAATAGTAGAGCTCCAATAAGTAATGAATTTCCTTGTGCTCTATTGCTATAAACTGATGCGATTTGAGCATCTTTAAATGGAAACAAATATCCTGAAATTATATTTCCAGCAAAAAAAACAAAGTACAATATTATTGCTGAAATAATTCCGATTAATATGTGTCTTAACTTTATATTTCTAAATGAAATTAAGTTCTTTTCAGAAAACAAAGCTACCATTACTAACGATAATATGGATACTCCCATTTCAATCCAAAAATTAAATGGTTTTAATACAAATATTACAAACCACAGTATTGTAGCTATAATTAATGAAGAAATAATGATCTTATTCTTACGTTTCTGTCTCTCCAAAACTTTGCCACCTTTCTATAAAATATAAGATAAAAGTATAGATAAAATTAAAAGAATTCCAAATTGACCTTGAAGCTTTCCACTTTCTTTATCAAGCTCGGCAATATTGCTACTTGAATCTCCAGAAGTTCTTAATTTATTAATGTTTTTAATAGCAGCTGGTACTGTTAATAAACAGATTAAACTTAGATAAGGAATATATTTAAAAACAATCATTATGATAAGAGAAATATATGAAAGTATAATCAAGCTTGAATATACTTTTTGTGCCTTCTTATAGCCTATACTTATTGACAGTGTTTTAATGCCAGCTTTCTTATCATGATTTATATCCCTAATATCATTAGCATGCAATATTGCAGTAGTAAGAAGTGCTGTTGGGATTGATATTAAAAACGACTGCACGGTAAACTCCTGCATCTGCAAATAATACCCTCCAAGTGTCATCAATGGTCCAAAAATTGTAAATACTAAAGGCGCACCTAATCCTCTATATTTGATCATTAACGGTTTTCCTGTATAAAAATATCCACATAAAGCTCCAACAATCCCTAAAATGAGAATCATAATGCCTACATTGTAAGCTAAAAACAAACCAATTAAACATCCTAAAATAAGTAATAGAATACCGCTTCTATAAACTTCTTTTAAAGTCAGCAAGCCTTCAACAACAACTCCGCTAGAACTATGAGATTCCTTTGTATCAACTTTATTTATAAAATCATCATGATCATTCAGTAAATTAACTGAAGCCTGAAGAAAAACAATTGCTATGATTGAAAGTGTAAAATATTCAAGATTAAAATTAGGCTCTTTTAATGCTAATATTTCCCCAAGCACAACTGGAATTGCTGAAGCTGTTAAAGAAAAAGGTCTTGAAGCTCTGATAAATAACTTAATTTTTTCAATTGTCATTTTCTTTTAATCTCCTCTATCAACTAATCTTTCTTCATTTGTATTAATTTATTCTTCTTACAAGGTGCAAGAAAAATAATATTATAGCTTATCTAAAATAATTTTTAGATAAGCTATAAAGAATTATTACATACGCATTGCCATAGGTAGTGAGAATAACATTATATTAACTACTGCTAGTAATATTAAAAGAATAGAATATACTATTGTTGTGCTAACTTTTTTAGATTCATAATTATTCTTCGATATTTTATATACAGTATATATTGAACCAAGAGTTCCAATTGCTATTAATATAAACTGAAACGCTTGTATCGTTGGGTCATCTAAAATAGCTGAAGATGTATGTTGAATTTCAACTCCAAATAATTCTATAAATGTATAGAATACAGATTTTCCTTCTGCTAGTAAATGGAATAAATTATGAGCTATATGTGCAGCCATATCTAATGGTATGAGCGCATATCCATACTTCGTGAAATTTTCTTTTAATGAAGCTTTATTAAATGTTTTTGCAACTAATCCTGTTATAGATAACAATGCTACTGGTATAGCCATAGCTATAATAAATGTTATAGTAAAAGTAATAGCATAATTTTGTGTTCCTGTTACATTTTCAAGCCATGCAAGCATTCCATCCCATATTTCTAACATTGTAATGTTTTGTACAAATACTATACCCATAATTACAACAGCTAAAAATGATGCATCTAATCGTGGCTTTCTAATAAACCATAATTCTTTAGTAGGTGGACGCAATGATATTTGAATTGAATTGTTAGGACAATTCTTTACACAATTACCACAGAAATTACATTCTGCATTATCTTCCATAGTTTTTGGGAATTCAAACATAGGACATCCTTCTGCCCTTTCACTCCCTTTATAACAATGTGCTGCTGTACATTTAGCACATATATCTTTTGTTCCACGTAATTGCAGCATCCCTGCTCTTGAATAATTTCCAGATAATCCGCCTAAGAAACATAGATATCTACACCAGGTTCTACGTTCCCAAAAAGCACCTGAGAATATTACACCAATTGTAATAAGTAGGAGTAATGTTCCTGAACCTCTAGGTGATTCAACGACTCCAAAAACGTGATCACTCCATGTAATTGCTAAGAACATTGCATCTATAAGCCATACTCCGTATTTTCTTAGAAATTTAGGTACTGGCTTTTTGCTTCCTACAAATTTTTGTACTACATCACTTAAGGCTCCAAATGGACATATAGCACACCAAAACCTACCTGTTAAAAATAATAGTATTGGAAGTATAGGCCACCACAATACCCAAGTTCCCGCTGTACCAAAGTTATCGTGAGCTTCGTCAGGTCCAGTTAGTAATTCAAACACGATGAATGCAAATACTATTCCTACAAATAACTGAAATATTCCTGGATACCACTTACTTTTAATGAAGTTCTTAAGTATTTTATTATTTAATAAATTATTTCCTCTTTGCTCTTGTGATGCCTTTGTTTCATCACTAAGTTTCTTGTCCAACTTTGACATTAAACTATCACCTCTATTCTTTATCTTTATTTGCTACTTTTTTTCTTTACTGCAGCTACTATAATTATTACTGCCACTATTCCTACAAATCCACCTATAACTACCCAGTTTGGTCCACTGCTAACCACATCCGCATCAAACTGTACATCCTTCTGTTCTCCATTTACCATAATGTTAGCTGTAATAACCCATTTACCTTTATCTGTGAAATTAATTTTTCCCATGTATTGACCATCTTTACTATTTTCTAATGATACTTCAATTGGCTTTTTGCCATTCATATCCATGCCCATATCAGAGTTTTTGTCCATTTCTGCACTTATCTTAACATCAGCATTTTCAATTTCTTTATCTTTATCATCATGCAATGTGATCATTACATCATTATCACCTGTTTTAACTTTGTTATCTTTATTAAACGTTAATTCTGCATTTATACCATTTACACTTTTTTCTGTTCCTTTCCCCATATCCATGTTACCCATTCCATCAGCAAAAGCTGCTGTTGAAAGACCTAACGTAAGAATTAAACTTAATATTGCACCTCTAATTGTTTTCTTTTTCATTGTTTTTTGACTCCCTTCATTATCACGTCTAAAGACTTAATTTCTTTTTTGTTATATTTTTATTTTCTATGCTATATTTATTGTTTACCATATTTCTTTTTCCAAAAGGATACAATTAACTGATCAATCCCAATTTTATAAGCGTTTGCTCCAGCTGCCATTAAAATTATAGCTACAGTATATAAAATTGGATTAGTGCTAGTAGTTCCTGCTAATAAGTAATTTAAATTCATAAATGCTCCACCAGTCAAACCTGCTATAGTAAAAGCTCCAAGTATTAAACTTATACCAACTAGAAGTTCTCCGGCTGGAACTACATATGTGAACACTCCTGCATTTGGCAGAGCAGCACTTTCAACAAATCTTGCATACCACCACTGTACCGATGGATGATCACCTGTTGACTTAGCTAAGGCTCCTTTTAAAAATCCTGTTATCGCTACACCTGATTGACTTCCTACCCAAGTTGGATCCTTAAGTTTCTCTATTGCTGGAACTATCCATTGATAGCCTAGCCATATACGCAAAATTGTCCACACAGGAACTAAATATTTATTTCTAAAAAATCTCATTTAATGTCATCTCCCTTGTGATATTTATTATGAATTTAAGATTAAGCATTTTTTGTTTTCTTATTTGAAGATTCAAGTATATGATTTAAAAGACTATTCATGCTATCCTTATAAACCGAAGTCTCTAAATTTTTAATTGCTTGTTCAGCTTTTAAAGCAAACTCTTTAGCATCTTCAACCGTTATATTATTTTTAGTAGCGTTAGAATCACCATCTGTGCAATCATCAATGATTTGATATAACATTCCTAAATTTAGGCCGTAATTTTCCAAAGCTTCAATTTCTTCTTCTTTTGCATTAACTGTTTTTGCTCCAAGCTTACAGCAGGCAGCCATAAAGGATGCAGTTTTACCTTCTATTATGTTAAAGTAATCCTGCTTTGTAATTTCATGATTTTGAGCTTGTTCAATTTCTGCAACGCACATTTTTTCAATAACTTGTGTAATTATTTGTTCTGCATCATTTGTTGGTAGTTTTAATAATATTGAAAATGCTTTAGCATAAAAGGCATCCCCTGCGAGAACCGCTATCTTTCTACCATATATATTATTTAACGTCTTTTGACCACGGCGAAATAAATCATTGTCAATTATATCGTCATGTACCAAACTAGCACTATGTATTAGCTCAATTGCTACACATAAATTAATTAATTTCATTCTCTCATCTATAGTCATTTCAGGATTTATAGCTTTAGCTGAAAGTATTATCAAACTAGGACGAAGATATTTTCCTGGAACCTTAAAAAAATATTCAAATATCTCTTGAGTTGAGCCCGAACTGAAATCTTTTCCAATATTTTTTAAAATCATCTCAACTTCACAAAGCTCTTTACTCACAGCATTTTTAGCTTTTATAAAACTTGACATGACCTCACCACCTCTCAATAATCTAATCTTTTAATATAATTATTTATTTTAATTTTTATATAATTGAATTACTGTTCTTTAGAGAGTATACAAAGAACATGTGTAGAAATTATGAAGATAATTTTTAAAAACCAAAATGTTAATTGATTCCTTACTTTTTAGATTTAATCCAAACTTAATCATTGCCATATGTAGTAGATAGTATTAAAAATATAATAAGAGCTCCAATAAAAACCAAAGTTTTATTAGAGCTCTTTAAATTTATAATATTTTACTCTTTTTTAATTCAGTTACTCACACAATTCGTTAATTACCCTAGCTACCCTTGTACAAAATAAAATACAAATATAGATACTAGGATTAACGCAGCTAAAATAATTATTGAAGTTGTTACTTTTAATTTATTATCTTCCACATAAATCCTTTGACTTTCTGTATTTCTCTTGGCTAACAATATATAAATGGCTAATCCTATACTAACTAAAGCAAGACTTAATAAATGCGAAATTGAAAACGGACCCCAGATAACAGGATTTATTCTAAAGAATTCTACAATACCTCTTATTATGGCAAAAGCGATTAAGTAAATTATAAATAATTCACCTTCAAATTTTTTCTTGTAACTTCTTCTCCATAGGACTATAAATAATATATAGTCTAAAATAAACTCATATACTTGTGCAGGATGAAGCAGTTGCCCATTATAGTTAATCCCCCATATCATTACGTTTGCCATTGGTTTGCCAAATACATCGCAGCCTACTCTACCTATACCTTGAGCCAATGCAATACCCACCACTGCAATATCTGCAAGTTTTAAAAATGATATCTTACTCTTAATAGAGTATATGTATCCTGCAAGCACAGCGGAAACAATTCCTCCGTGTATAGATAACCCACCCTCATTTATTTTAAATATTTCTCCTGGATTACTAAAATAAAATGATGGATTATAAAAAAGAATATAAAATAATCTAGCTCCTAATACACCCGCTATAACAACAATAAAAATTAGATTAAATATTATGTCTTCATTTATTCCTCTTTTTTCCCCTTGCTTAATTGCAAATGCTCCGCCTGTAATTGCAGCTACTGCTATCATTAGTCCAAAAAAGTATATATGTATTGGGCCAAAACTAAACAGTTCCTTCATACTATTAACTTCCTTCCTACAAATTTAAAATAACTATAAAACTATTTACTACACTTTTTCTTGGACTTACCATCTTTATTACAACAGCATCCCCCAGAAGCTTTTTTTATTACTTTGTGATAAAGAATATGCGCAACAAATAAAACTACTACCACCGTTATTGCTACTTCAATGACCATCATTCATACCTCCAACTACAATATCTTAATTTTAAATTTGATATTTTCTATTATAATGGCTAAAAATATTAGCTTATTTAACTCTTCTTGCTGTAATATAATCTGGTCTATCTATTGATGATATTTTTATTACATCACCTGTTCTCGGCGCATGAATATATGTCCCATTCCCTACATACATTCCCATATGAGTAGGATTTCCTCCCTTACCATAGAATATCAAATCTCCAGGCTGTAGTTCGGATTTTGAAACTTCATATCCATCATTTATTTGGTCATAAGTTGTTCTTCCAAGGCTAATACCAAAGTGTGCATATACATATTGTGTAAAACCAGAACAATCGAATCCTGTAGAAGGACTTGTTCCTCCCCACAGGTAAGGAGTTCCTAAGAAATTTGAAGCATATGCTATTATGTTATTATCAGAAACGGGTGCAGATTTTGCGCCTCTCGATGCATTAGTAACTCTAGGTGCTTCATTTCTTATTTTATTTACTTGATTCATAGTTGCGCTTACTTGCACTTGAGATTCATCTACTTTTGATGCAAATAATTTTTCCTGATCTTTGGCCTCTTGAATAAGCTTCTTTTGATCTGCTATATTTGTATTTAGACTTATAAGCTTGTCTTCATTTTCGCTTTTTAATGCAAGCAAATCATTATACTTAACTTCAAGAGATGTTTTTTTACTTTCTACTTCTGACTTCTTATCATTTAAATCACTTATTACTTGTTTATCAAGTCCAATTATTTTTCTAATTGCTTCAGCTCTTGTTATTAAATCACTGAAACTTTCAGATTCCAATAAGATTTTTAGATAGTTAGACTGCCCATTTATGTACATAGCTCTTACTCTTTGATCTAATACATCTTGCTTAGCTTCTACTTCTTTTTCAACCTGAGTAATTTGCTTTTTTGTTGTTTGGATATCGTTTTCTGCCTCAGTTATGTTCTTCTTATTTGCTTCAATCTTCATCATATAATCTTCAATTTGATTATCCAACTCTTCAATGCTTGCTTCAAGCTGGTGTCGTTTATCTTGTGCTTCCTTTAAGGAATTTTTATTTTGCTCCAATTGAGTTTGTGCTTGATTAGATGTTGGTGCAGCAAATGCTGAAACTTGAGTAATCATCACTAATGCTGTTGCAAGCATAACCGTTTTAATTGTTTTTTTCACTTATATCGCTCCCTTATTTATAGAGTATATTCTCTTTTATTTATAGAGTAATACTTGTCTCTCTTTTGTAAATTCAATCCTATACTACACTAAAATTGTGTAGAAATTATGTAGATTCATATAAAGGAATACATTACCATAAGGAAATACATAATTTCTTCATAATAATAAGTTATAATATTACAAAAACACACAAGTATATTTAACTAACATCTAATTGGAGGATTACTAATGATTAAATTTCTAGACGTTACTAAAGTATATGACAATAACACCTTGGCTCTTAAAAATGTTAACTTAACTATAGAAAAAGGTGATTTTGCTTTTTTAGTAGGCTCAAGTGGTGCTGGCAAATCAACAATAATAAAAATGCTTTTTAAAGAAATTGAGCCGACACATGGTAAGTTAATATTAAACGATACTGATGTAACCAATCTAAATAAGAATCAAATACCGCTTTACAGAAGAAAGATAGGTGTAATATTTCAAGATTTTAAACTAATTCCAACTCTTAATGTCTATGAAAATGTAGCTTTTGCATTAAGGGTTATTGGTGTCAGTACTAAAGATATAAAAAAGAAGGTACCTATGGCTTTATCACTAGTTGGATTATCTGATAAATTTAGGTCATTTCCAAGCCAATTGTCAGGCGGTGAACAGCAAAGAGTTTCAATTGCTCGAGCTATAGTGAATGATCCTAATATTTTAATTGCCGATGAACCAACAGGAAATCTCGATCCTGAAACTGCAATGGGAGTAATGGACACGCTCGACAATGTTAATAAAAACGGTACTACAATACTTATGGCTACTCATGCAAGAGATATCGTTGATTCAATGAGGAAGCGAGTTATTGCTATTGAGAATGGAACTATAATAAGAGATGAAATTAGGGGGACTTACGATAATGAATTTTAATACCTTCAAATATTATATTATTGATGCATTAAAGAGTTTAAATAGAAATAGAACCATTAGTATAGCATCAGTTATTACAGTGACCTCAACTTTATTTATAATGGGAGTTTCAATGCTATTAATGCAAAATATAAATATAGGAATGAGTAATGCTAAATCCCAGGCTCAAATACAAGTATTTTTAAATAATAGCATTACTAATAAAGATCAAGAAAACTTAGAGCAAAAGTTAAATAATATTTCTGGTATCAAAAGTGTTAAATTGGAAGATAAATCAGAGGCTTTAGAAAAGTTTAATAAACAGGTTTCTGAAGATAATAGTTCTTTATTAAATAATTATGATTCTTCCAATAATCCGCTGCCTAATTCATTTATAATAGATCTAGAAAATCCTGAAATATCACATCAAGTGATAAGCGCAATCGAAAATATGCCTGGTATAGAATCCATTGGCAATGATCAGAAATTTACAAATAAAATAATTTCAATATCCAAAAACGTGAAATGGAGTGGAATTGCTTTATTCATATTAATGGTATCAGTTTCTATATTCCTTATTAGTAATACTATAAAATTAGCTATTTACTCAAGACGTAGAGAAATTGGAATAATGAAATTTGTTGGAGCAACTGATTGGTTTATTAGATGGCCGCTTATTATTGAAGGTGCACTTATTGGTTTGTTTGGAGCCGTATGTTCAAATATATTAATATACTATCTCTATAAACTAGTTTTTATAAAGATAAATGAAAATTTACTTTTAATAAACTTAATATCACCATCTTATATTACGCAAACCCTCCAATGGCAGTTTATATTAGTTGGGATTTTAATTGGAAGTGTAGGAAGCTTCTGGTCTTTAATTAAATTTTTAAAAGTATAAATCATAAAAGATACTAAAAAGTGTATTGAAAACTAATTATTTTAGAATTCAATACACTTTTTTATATATTAAGAACTATAAATTATGATTGCATAAATTACTAAATTTATTTAACTCAAATTAAATTTATTCTCATTAGAATATTAATTACCTGTAGCTTATTCCATTTGGTTCTCCTTCTACTTTTATAGTTTTAATAACCTTATCTGTGCTATTGTCAATAACACTTACAGTTCCATCATACATATTAGTAACATAAACATATTTATTATCAGGGCTAACTACTACTCCATGAGCTCCTTTTCCAGTTTCTATTGTTGCAACTACTTTCTTAGTTGACATATCTATCTTTGAAACAGTATTTGATGGTGCATCTTCAGTTCCTTGATTTGCTAAGAATGAATATTTATCATCTGATTCAATGTAAACTTGGGTAGGTCCTTTTCCTACTGCGATAGTACCATTCCCTTTATATTTTTATACAACATATTATCTATATTTTAAATTTTTGTACCAAGAAATTAAGTTCTTCAGATAATTCAGCTTGCCTTTGTGCAGAATTCGCAACTTCTTGAGTTGCGGCAGTTGTTTCATCTACACTATTTAATATCCCTTCTGAACTTTCTGCCGATTGCTGAGCAGTAGACGAAACTGTTTCTATTGCAGCACTAGTTTGCTCTATAGAACTAAGTATTTGATTTGTACCATTTGCAATTTCTTTTGACATAGATTTAATAAAGACTGCATCCTTTTCATATTTAAAAGCAGTTTCTAAAAAAAGTTCATAATCTGGATTTACATTATTATCAATATGCGCCAATATCTCTTGAGTGTTATTCGAAAGATTATTGAAGGCATTGTTTACCTGAGTAATAACTTCTTGTATGTTTGAAACATTCTCTGCTGACTGTTCTGCAAGCTTGCGTATCTCATCTGCTACTACAGCAAAACCTTTTCCCATTTCACCAGCTCTTGCCGATTCAATGGCCGCATTTAATGCTAAAAGATTTGTTTGCGATGCTATATTTGCTATAGAATCAGCCATTACTTTAATTTTTTCAACAACTTTTCCTTCTTCTATTGCTTTTAATATATTTTCTTGCTTTTCTTTATATATTTTCTTAGAAATATTTATTGATTTTAATCCCTTATCTTTTATTTCTGAGGCACGTATCTGAATATCATTAGAAGCTTGATCGCAATCCTTTGCCTTATTTGATAACTCAATAGAATTTGAAGTTATTTCTTCAATTGATGCATTTACTTCTTGTGATGTTGCACTCAATTCTTCTGTACCAGTTGTTATTTCCTTTGTAGCTTCATTAATATTGTTCATTTTTGTAGAAATTCCTTCTATAGTGTTATAGATTTCTTCACTTGATTCTTTTATACTGCTAGAATTTGAAATTATTGTTGATATAAGACTTCTAGTGTTTTCAGCAGCTTTATTTAAAGCATTTGATATTTTTCCTATTTCATCTTTTGAATAGAAATCTATTCTCTGAGTTAAATCACCTCTACCTAGAGCATCCGCAAATACTAAAATCTTATTTATTTGTTTTGATATTAATGTTGAAATCAAAACTCCAAGTAAAATTGCAAATATGAAACCGAATATAACTATACCAATCATTAAATCGAATGAATTTTTAAATATTAAATTATTAGCACTATTTGCATTTTCAGCTTCTTTTATATTTGAATCTATTATTTTATTAATACTATCAAAAGTTTTATCCCTAGCCTCAGTTACCTTTTGAAAGGCCGTTTGTGCTTCATTATATCTATTGGCATTTATTAAATCCATAAAATCTTTACGTGACATCATATATTCTTCGTGAAGCTTTATAAAATTTGTTAATAATTTTTCTTCTTCACCTGTTTCACCTGCATTTTTAAATTCTTCGGAAATCATCATATCTTCATTTGTTAATTTTTCTATTTCACTTTCAATATCCTGTTTTTTAGTTGCATCTTTTGTTGTTAAAAGCGCTAATAAATCTGAGTGTATCTGTAGAAAGTTTGCTTTTAACTCCTCAACTGTTTTTAAATGTTTCAAATTATCTTCATACATAGAGGTTGAATTTGCATTTATTTTTTTTATTTCTGATATCCCTCTAAATCCAATGATCCCTATAAGGAATGAAATTAATAAGAAGCAAAATATAAGTTTTTGTGCAAGTTTTAAATTATTAAATATTTTCATATTGTTCCTCCTCAGTTTATATATTATCTCCTAATTGAATACACACATTATTTTGTTTTCTAAATCATTCTTAAAATATTAACTTTTAACAACTCAAATAATACCATTCTATTATGAAGAACTTATGAAGAATATTCCAATTTATAATAATATATTCAATTTCTAATTCCCTAATTTTACGCTGTCTAATATAATAATTTTCACACCATGTAAATTTAACTTTTTTTATTTTAATAATAAGTTATCAAAAATACATATAATCTTTATATCTTTTTTATATAATAATTTTACTTATGATAATTATTGACTTATATATATTGGGGATTAACCATTTAAAAGGCAAGAAAGTGTTTCTTAACTTTTGGGCAACTTGGTGTCCTCCCTGTAAAGCTGAAATGCCTGAGATAGAAAGATTATATCAAGAAACAAAGGATAGTGACTTAGTTATAGTTTCTGTAGAAATCGGTGAGCCATTAAATACTATTAAATCATTTATTTATAGTAACAAATATAACTTTAAGGTACTTATAGACCCTGATCAAAGTGTAGCTACAAAATATAACATAACTTCATACTTTATTGATAAAGACGGAATTATAGTTTCTAAGCATGTTGGTGCCATGAATATCGACCAAATGAAAGCCTATATAAAAACTTTAGATAAATAATAACTAGCTTTAATAAAAAATGAATTAGAAGTCTCTAATATGAGATTATTCTAATTCATTTATTTACCTGATCATCTTTTTTCTTTGTAATTGTAAATTTCACAAATATTAGGCCAATGACTGTTATGACTAGCCTTATCCAATTATCGTTAATATTAATTATGTCATAGCTAACAAGTGCCTCTAAAGCTATAGATGGAACCTTTCCAATCAATGTTGCAACAGTGAATATTGTACTATCAACATTACTTATTGATGCTGCAATTGTTATAATTCCTGATGGTATAAATGGAATTATTCTTCCTTGAAATATTAGTAGCCCCGCCTCTCTTCCATCACTTTTAACTATTCTAGAAATTAACCTATTTCTATCTGTGAATTTTTCAATCTTCCTTTTAAAACCTAATCTATAGATAATAAAAGTAATATATGCTCCTATTGTTTCACCTAACAGAGATATGAAAAAGCCATTAATAGGCCCGAAGAAAACTATGTTCGCTCCTGTTATAAATACTGACGGTAATATACCAACAAGGGAAATGCCTATACTTATTATTAGACTTATAGGTATCGCAATAGAGCTATTATTTCTCAAGATCTCCACTACATCATTTATATTGAACATGGATTTCTCCTTTATTAATATTCTAACTTAAAATCTTAATTTCTAAATACTATCTATTTATCACGTACTATCTTGATTACTATCTGCTATTTTACAACATTCTTATAATCAATTCAAATAAAATAAGACTCAAATTTTAGCTTTTACAGCACTTGAGCCTTTTACATATATATGGTACTTTTGCTTAAACATATTTAAAATGATTGTGTTACTTTTCTTATCCTTCTAGGCCACTTCACTATTTGTTCCTTTGAATAATAAATAAATTGCATATATCCCTGCTATACCAACAATGCCACAAACTATCCGATCGAGCCAAGACATTGTTACAGGTGCAGAACCAAAGGCAAGCCCTATGAAATCATCTCCCAAAAAACCTATTATTCCTAATCTTATAGCAGCTGCAACAACCAATACCCATGTTATTGTTCTCATTTTCATTCACTCCCTTTTATTAAATATATTTTATGTTATGTCAGATTTAAATTACAAATAATAATTTAGATATTTTAAATACCTAATCTATTATTTGTAAATGGATATATATTATACAATTATCATTCTGATTCCTCATATTTTATTTGTATTTTGTAACAGTTATCCATTTCAACTCATATTTTTAAGTGTATACCTAATATAGTTTTTTCGTATGGAGGTCGGCATTACTATTACAAATGAACTAACTAAACTTCGTATATACTAACTTTTAAAAACAAACTGTTTCTACGATGTAATATTGTTTGTATAATGTATTAAAAATAAAGAGGTGTTTCTTATGATTATTACACCAGATATTCAAACACTTAAGTTTAAAATGTGTAAAGGAGTAAAATACTTTGAATTGTTTGCTGAACAAGTAGAACAAGAAATACTGCCTGGTGTGTTTATTAAAGGTTGGGGATACAATGGTAGCATACCTGGACCTACAATTCAAGTATATCCTGGCGACTTTGTTAATATCAGAGTTTTTAATAAATTACCTGAATCTACAAGTGTTCATTGGCATGGACTTAATGTACCAAATGACATGGATGGTGTTCCTGCTGTAGAGCCTTCGCCTGAAATCTCACCAGGTGATTATTTTGACTATAGATTTAAAATAACGAATCCACCTGGCACTCATATGTATCATGCACATGTTAATGTTGTTAAGCAAGATATGATGGGCTTACTTGGAGGTTTTGTTATTTTAAATCCTAATAAAACAAAAGTTAATAAGGACTATTTACTTTTAATGCAGGAATGGCATCTTGTTGGATTAAAAAAAGGAGAAGAAGTTAGACCTGATATTTACAAGCTTGATCCATTTACTAATGATTTTAATATGTTTACTATCAACGGAAAGAGTTTTCCAGCAACCACACCTATGCCAATTGAATATGGTGATACCGTTCGTTTAAGACTTGGCGCAATTCAAATCAATCATCATCCTATGCATATTCACGGTCATCAATTTAAAGTCGAAAATGCTGATGGAAATCCACTTGATAAAGATAACATGATTTTAAAGAATACTATTTTGGTGGCAAGTGGAGAAACATGGGATGTGATATTTAAAGCAAATAATCCTGGTGTTTGGCCCTTCCATTGCCATATATCACATCATATGTCCAATAACCTTACCAAAGGTACAGGTGGTATGTTTACTACTCTAGTTTATACATCAAATAAATCTAGTTGAACAGAAATTCCTTATTCATACTATAATTCTAAGATGAAATAAAAAGAAGTTAATGGTTCCACAAAAAATACATTAACTTCTTCTTTAATCTTCCTACTTTATATAAAACACTTTTCCTAAATTGTTATTCTATTTTGTTTTGATTTTCATTAACTTCTTTCTTCTCACTACAACAGCTTCCATGCTTGCCTTTAAACATCATTCCCATCATAAGTACCATCATTATTGGACATATGAAAGGTGCTATCCCACCTATAGCTGCTTTAAGTCCTGTTCCAACACTTAAAAAAGGAAGTGCTGCTACAATTATAAACGGTGATCCACAACAAAGCACCATCATTAACATATGCTTTATTGGATTGTGTTTTTTATTTCCTTCATTTTTATTATTTCCATGACAATTCATAATAAATTCCCCCTCATATTCTCATTATAATTAATGTTTAAGCTTAACTACTTTACCACTTAAAATTGATCTATTTACTATTTCTTTAATATCATCTCTTGATATCTCTTTATCTCTATAGATTACTTTAATTTTCTTTGATTCTAAACTAACATCAACTCCTAATAAACCTTGAATGGAGCTTAATGTTTTTACAACATTCATTAGACACCTATGACAAAGCATATTTTCTTGTTTAAAACGTAAACTATAGCTTTTCATCACTATCGCCTCCCTGTAAATACATTATAAATAAATGTTATGAAGATATTGTGTAGATAAAAATAAATTTTAAATATTAATTAAAATCTAATTATCAGGATAAATGTAATCCTCTATATAATTAGTGCTTATATTACATAACTTTCACAATAAAATCTGAATTTCTATTAAAATTTTTCGGTCTCATTTATGGACTCAATGATATCTGTAATTTTAATTATTCCTTTTATCATTCCCATCCAGCAACTAAACTCTATGTCTTCATCTTTGGGGATAAATTCTATTATATTTTCTCCTGATTTGAAATCTTTATCTATATTGAAAGATGGTAATACTATTCCATTATTACACGAATTAAGTTGATCTCCTTCAAATATCAACTTAACAGGAATATCTTTTTGAACATAAATAACATCAGGGGTATAACCATTATTATCTACTGTTATTCTTACTACCTGAACCCCATTTTCAATAGACGCATTAGCTATATTTAAGCGAGATGCATTAGCTTTATTTACTGATAAGTTATGTTTTAATTTTTCACTCATATCAAAACTTGATACAATAGTACTAAATAATAGAATAATTGCACCTATAGCAAATAATCTTACATATTTTCTGTTGTTTAAACATTTATATATTGCTTTATTAACTTTTCTTATAATATTCATGCTTGTCACCTCTATAATTATAAATATATTATTTCAGAAAAAAGTCGCTTATTATATAGTAAAGTATAATAAAAAGTTATGAAGATTCTATAAGGATGATATATGAAATTTCTGTCAAATTATATTGGTAGTTATATGCTATTGTTAAAACATAATAAATCATTTATATTTTAAGGAAATAAATGTAAATTTAATAATTCTCAAAAAACAAAAAAGGTATCTTAAAATCACTTTTTAAAGTGTTTATAGATACCTTCTTTTTTTATGTAGTTTGTGATAAAAATTTATGTATTAATTACTTTTGTTTATGCATACTGTAAATACAGTTTCCTTATCTTCCTTACTTTCTACATCTATTGTTCCAGAATGCAAAGTTAATATCTTCTTTACAAGTGTAAGACCTATTCCGCTTCCCTCAATTTTATGTCTACTTTTATCTCCACGATACATTCTTTCAAAAACATAAGGTAAATCTTCTTTTTTAATTCCAATTCCATTATCCTTAATTTTAATGATAACTGAGTTTATATCGCTACTAATATTGACCCATACAGTTCCATTTATATTGTTAAATTTAATTGCATTAGATATAAGATTTATAAATACTTGTTTCAATTTATCGTAATCGCCTACTACAATAAAATTTTTACCTTCTTCTTTATTAATAATTAACTTTATATTTTTTTCATCAGCAGCAATATTAAAATCACTAATTACATTTGAAATAAGCCCCCCTATATTAACCCTTCCTAATTTAAGCACTATTTCATCTGACTCTATTTGTTTTAGTGAATTCAAATTATTTAAAAGCTTGCCAAATCTTATTACTTCATCATTTAAGCTATTAAGCTTATCAGTAGTTACAGGTATAATTCCATCTATCATTGCCTCTAAATTATTTTGTAACACATTTAGTGGAGTTCTAATTTCATGGGATATATCTGAAATAAGACGCTTTCTTAATAAATCCTGACTATTTAATTTCTCACCTAAATCATTTATGCTCTCAGTTAAATTCCGAATTTCTTCAATATTACTTTTTATATTTGATCTAGAATTATAATTTCCTTTTGATAAACTTACAGAAGTTTTTGAAACTTCTTTTATTGGTTCAGAAAATTGCTTGGATAAAATCAAACTTATTGCTGCAACTATTATCAGTGTTAATACTCCGCTAAACACAATACTCTTATTAATTTGTCCCTTGAAGCTTATGTCTTCCTGTGAAAGCAGAACAGGCGAATACTGTCCGACAATAATATACCCTACTGTTTTTCCATTAACATTTATATCAAAAGTATTGGAAGTATACACTCCAGTTTCTTCCTTACCATTTACTGTCATATGATTTTTATTTTGTATATCTTCATGGTTCATTTCCCATACAACTTTTCTATTATCATCCAAAAGACTTAAACAGTAATTACTCATATACGCTTCATGCATCATTTCTTCCCCTGAAGTACTATTCCATCCACCATCACTTTTATAAACTTGTTGAAAGTATTCTACTAACCTTGTATTTCTTTGAGTTTGTATCTTCTCCATATACTTATTGAATGTATTCGTTATAGTTATATTTACTAATAAAGCTGACAAAAGTACAGCAACTACAGAGCAAGATATAATAATTATACTAAGACGCTTTCTAATACTCTGCTTCATAATTTATCACCAAATTTATAACCAATTTTTGTAACAGTAACTATGTATTGAGGAGACTTGGTATCTTCTTCAATTTTCTTACGTAAATTTTTGATATGAACATCTATACTTCTATCTGATCCATCAAATTCCATCCCAAAAGCTCTCTCTATTATTGCTTCCCGTGTAAATACTTTTCCTTGATTTGAAGCCAAAATATATAATATATCAAATTCATTTGGAGTTAAATTTATTTCCTCTCCACTCAATTTAACTAATCTCTTATCAACATCAATTATTAATTTGTTATCATTAAAAGAAATTACGTTTTCTTTTTTACATCCAACTCTCCTAAATAATGCATTTACACGAGCAGTTAGTTCTCTTGGGCTTAATGGTTTTGTTAGATATTCATCTGCTCCAATATTTAAGCCTTCAATTTTATCGCTTAATGTACTTTTAGCAGTTAACATAAAAATATATACATCTGATATTTTTCTTAATATCTTACAAACTTCCTCACCATCAATATCTGGAAGCATTAAATCTAAAATTACAAGATCAATCCTTTCTTTTCTAAAAACTTCAATTCCATCTAATCCATTTTCAGTGGAATACACCCCATATCCTTCTCTTTCCAAATATGCTTTTACAACGTCTGATACGCTTTTTTCATCTTCAATTATTAAAATGTTGTTCATAATATTCCCCCCATATAGTTAATTTTAATATTACTTTATCATATATTTAATAATTTAACTAAAAATTATTCCTCCAATAAGTTCTTTTATTATTTTAAATTTCAAATTCTGTTACACTTAATAAAAGAAAGTACTTCAAAATGATAAAAAAATCATTTTGAAGTACATCCTTAATGGCAGCATCCTCCACCGCCTTTGAATACTCTAAAAACTATAAAAGCAACAACTGCAATTATTAATATTGTAGCAACCATTTTCCTCATCCTTCCTACTATCTATCATTTGAAAATGATTCTCATTGTACATTAAAATTATGTAGAAATTATGAAGATAATGATTATTACAAAATAGAATCTTTAGTAATTCTTATATTAGGATAAAAATGCTTTAGATACTGACAAAACTACATTTACTACTTGGCTAGGATAAATTCCAAGAATAACAAGTACTGTCATAGATATAGTTAATGCTAATTTTGTACTTATGGATACCGGAATTGATTCAAGTTTAGTAGGACTTTCTCCAAAATACATAACCTTAACAACTTTAAGATAGTAATATACTGATATAACGCTCATACCAATACTTAAAAATGCTAACCATATCTGTCCCTTTTCTATTATAGATAAGAATAAATAGAACTTGCCTATAAATCCTGCTAAAGGTGGAATTCCTGCTAAAGAAAGTAAGGAAATAAGCATAACAGCAGCTAAAAATGGTGATCTTTTAGCTAAATAAGCATAATCTTTAATTTCATCACTTCCTGTTGCCTTTGAAACTGCAATTACAACTCCAAATGCTCCCATGTTTGCAAACAGATAAAACAAACTATAAAGCAAAATTGATGCGATGCCAAGACTTGAATTCGCAATAATCCCTAGTAAAAAATAACCTGCTTGTGAAATGCTTGAGTAAGCAAGCAGCCTTTTAATATTAGTTTGGGGAATAGCAACTAAATTTCCAAGCACTAAAGTTATAACAGATAATACTATTATTAAATCAATCCAGTAGCTAGACGCAGATGACATGCCAGTCATAAATAATCTTAATAAAACTGCTAAACCTGCTGTTTTAGATGCTACCGCTAAAAATACTGTAATCGAAGTAGGTGCTCCTTCATAAATGTCTGGAGCCCACATATGAAAAGGAACAATGGCTATTTTAAAAGCAAAACCTGCAATTAAAAATATCATGCCTAGTATTTCTAATGGTGCTATCTGTCCTGTCACCAGTGCTTCTGCAATTTCTTTAATAGCCGTTGTTTGAGTAATCCCATATATTAAACTTAATCCATACAAGAAAATTGCTGAAGACATTGCACTTAAAATAAGGTATTTTAAACTTGCTTCTTTTGATTTATCATCACCTTTATAAGCAATTAAAACGCAAAATGATATAGTCATTAATTCTAGCCCTATATATATTGCAATGAGTTCTCCCGATGATACCATAATCATCATTCCAAGTAGCGCAGACACAATTAATGCATAGAACTCTCCTTGTTTTGAAACTAGATGATCTCTAGAAATTAACACTGTTAATACTGCAGCTATCAAGAAAAGCTGTTTAAAAAAAGTACTAAAAGAATCATTAATATAAGCTCCACCAAAAAGAGATTGTGACTGACTCCCATTCAATAGTGCCTCACTAAATAATGATACTATTAAAATTATAAATAGACATATTCCTGTAAATAAACTAAGCTTTTCTTTATACCTTTGCAGTGATAAACTTGCTATCAAAAGTACAAGACATAAAGCTGCAGTTAAAAGTTCAACTATATAACTCATAATTAAAATCCTCCCATTATCATTCCTATGTCTGATATCTTACCCATAAGTGACATTGCTCCACTATGAATAAGGTCAATTAGTGGTGAAGGGAATAAACCAAAAAATATTAATACACCTGCGAGCATCACTATAGGTATCATTTCCACTCCTTTTGCATCCTCTAAATGATTCCATTCTTCTTTTCTTGGACCAAGAAAAGTGCTTTGAATTACCTTTAATATATAAGCCGCAGTAATAACAATTCCTAGAATAGCCATTATTGAGATTGCTTTAAAAGGTATTACTGAAAATAATGTTCTTGGTTCATCATGAGATCCTAAAAATATTAGAAATTCAGCAACAAAATTGTTTAGCCCTGGAAGTCCCAAAGATGCAAAACCAGCAATTATAAAACCAATTGCCACTCTTGGCATTTGATGTATTAAACCACCAAACTTAGCTATTTCTCTTGTATGAGCCTGATGATAAATATTTCCTATTAGCGTAAAGAACAATGCTGTCATAATACCATGGGCAAACATCTGAGCTACTGCTCCATCTATTCCTTCAAAGTTTAATGAAGCAATTCCGAGTAGTACGTACCCCATATGGCTTACACTAGAATAACCAATTACAAATTTCAAATCCTTTTGAGCCATAGCAACCATAGCACCATATACTACATTAGCTATTGATAGCACTGCAATTAAAGGAACCCAGTATTTTGCACCTTCTGGAAATAAAAACACCCCCGCGCGGATAATTCCATAACCACCTAGTTTCATTAAAACCCCTGCATGAAGCATACTTACAGCTGTTGGCGCAGCTACGTGTCCATCTGGAGACCATGTATGAAAAGGCCACATAGGAACTAATATACCAAAACCTATTAACATTAGGAAAAAAGTAAATTTTTGAAAGCTAGCGCTATATTCAATAGTACTAAGAGTTTGTATATCAAAACTTCTTATTCCTAAATTATTAGCATATACAAAGGTCGCAATAATTCCAATTAGAATAAATGCACTTCCTACTAATAAATATAAAGTAAGTTTCATTGCGGCATAATCTTTTCTTGTACTTCCCCAAACTCCAATTAAGATATACATTGGAATAACAGCTATTTCAAAAAATACGTAGAATAAAAATAAATCTCTTGAAATGAATACCCCAAAAACACCTGCAACTAGTAAAAGCAGAAATATGAAAAATTCCTTTATTCTTTTTTCCATTTTCCATGATGCAAAAACACCTGCAAAAATAACAATAGCTGTAAGCAATACTAAAGGTATGCTTAAACCATCCGCCCCTACAGAATAATTAATTCCGAAGGCAGGTATCCAAGAATAGGTTTCTTGAAATTGAAGTCCTCCCATTTCCTTATTGTAAGTAACAAAAGCTATAATCGAAAGCAACAATGAAATAAACGTGAAAATTGCTGCTGTAACCTTTATTTCCTTTTTCTTACTTTCTGGAAGCAAAAGTATTATGATTATACCCAAAATGGGTGCTAATAATATTGATGTTAATATCGGAAATTGCATCTACATCCCTCCTAAAATCGGTGCTGCGAGCCAAATAATTATCAAAGCAATTGCTATGAAAAAGATTAGAGCATAATTTTGCACTCTGCCCGAATGAATAAGTCTAAGCTTATCTCCTATTCTGCTTATGAAAGAAGTCGTGTTATCAAAAATTCCATCTACTACGTTACGATCGCACCAATTAAAAAGATAAGAAATATTTAAAACTACTTTTTCATATATCCATTGATAAAGTTCATTTATATAATATTGATTAAAAAGAAATTGATGAATTGCTCTAAACTTCACACTTAGAGCTTCACTTGATATTATTTTCTTACCATATATAAGCCACCCGAGCAGTATTCCACTAAAAGCTGCTGCTACTGATTCACTCATAACCATTAAATTTGCTTCAGGAATTTGAGATGTTTGAAAGTATATATATGAAGCAAATGTTTCATTTATAAAACCATAGAATACTGAAAAAACTGATAATATGATTAATGGAACAGTCATACACCAAGGCGTTTTATGGACAGAATGTTTTTCTCTTTCCTCTCCAAAGAAGACTATTAAAACTAAACGAGCCATATAAAATGCTGTTAAAAATGCTGTAATTAAACCTAAGTAATATAAAAATATATAGCCATGCTCATAAGTTACAGTTAAAATTTCATCCTTACTAAAAAAGCCTGATAGAGGTGGAATTCCAGCTAGTGATAAAGATGCAATTATAAAAGTTATACTTACAAGTTTCATTTTTTTAATTAAGCCGCCCATTTTAAAAATGTCCTGTACACCAATAGAATGAATAATGCTACCTGCACCTAAAAATAATAATGCCTTAAAAAATGCATGGCTTGTAAGATGAAACATTCCAGAAGTAAATCCGCCTACTCCCATTGCCATAACCATATATCCCAATTGACTCATAGTTGAAAAAGCCAATATTCTTTTTAAATCTCTTTGAACTATTGCAATTGTACCTGCCATGAATGCAGTTATTCCACCAATGTACGCAATTACTAAACTTACTTCATGTAAAGAAGAAAATAATATATAACCACGCGCTAAAAGATATACTCCAGCTGCAACCATAGTAGCTGCATGAATCAATGCGCTTACTGGTGTTGGTCCTTCCATGGCATCTGGAAGCCAAACATGAAGTGGAAATTGAGCTGACTTTGCTACTGGTCCTGCAAAAATTAATAATGCTATTATAGTTAAATAAACAACATCTTGATATGCTGGAATACTTGCAGCTAGTTCTCTAAAGTTAAAAGTTCCAAAAGCCATGAAAAGGCAAAGCATTCCGACTAAAAATCCGAAATCTCCAACTCTGTTAGCGACAAACGCCTTTTTATTAGCCTTTACAGCTGAAGGCCTGTCATAGTAAAAACCAATTAGAAGATAAGAACATAACCCTACGAGTTCCCAGAAAAAGAACATTTGAAAATAGTTATTAGAAATTACGAGTCCTAACATTGAGCTTGTAAATAGAGATAAATTCGCAAAAAATCTTGAAAAACCTTTTTCTCCTTTCATGTAACCCAAGGAATATATTTCAACCAATAAACCTATAAAAGTCACGATTATAAGCATAGTTGCTGTAAGTGGATCAATTAATACTCCTACTTCAATCTTAATTGGAGCTGATAGCCACGAAACAGCATATTCAACAGGTTTATTTATGCTAACTTTCGAAGTAATAACCTCATAAAAAACACCTAAAGAAAATATAAAAGAGAGAACCATCCCACCTATTGCAATTGCTGAACTAATCCCTTTTAATTTTTCTGTAATGAACCCAATAATTAGAAATGCAATTGCGGGAAATATGGGAATTATCCAAGCTAAATCTATAAATCTCATCATAACACCTACCATTTTAAAATATTGAAATCTTCTACATTAGATGTAGGTAGACTTCGATAAATATTTAAGATAATAGCTAAACCTACAGCTATTTCGGCTGCTGCAACAACAATAACGAATATAGCAAAAAGGTGTCCTGTAACCTTTTCTGGTGCTAAAAATCTATTAAAAGCTACTAAATTAATATTGACTGCATTCATCATGATTTCCACTGACATTAATACACTGATAACATTTCTTTTAACAACTGCTCCATAAAGACCAATACAAAACAAAGCTGCTGCGAGTATTAAATAACCTTCTAAACCAACCATCTAATTTTTCACTCCTTTTGCTAAAATAATAGCGCCTACCAAGGCTATTAATAAGAGTAATGCAGAAACTTCAAAGGGAATCATATAATTTCCAAAGAATCCATCTGCAATAGCACTAATGGTATTTTCTATATTTAAATTCTTATAAGTAAAGTTACTACGTAAAATTAAGCGTGTAATAAGCCCAAAGAATCCTAAACAAAATGCTAAACCTGTCCATCTTAATTTATTAAAGGGATTACTGTTTTTCATATCATTTTTTCGTGTAAGCATTATAGCAAATACGATTAAGATTGAAATTGCTCCAGCATAAATTAAAATCTGTGCTAAAGCTAGAAAATCAGCTTGAAGCAAGATGAAAACCACTGCTATACCTATGAATGTTAAAATCATTGATAAAGCACTATGGATAATATTTTTTGAATGAACGACACCTATAGCAAAAGCTATAATTAAAAATGCTATAGGCCAAAAAACAAAAGCTGAAATCATTATAAATCCTCCTTGTTAAGAATATGAAGTAAATATTGGTCATTAATATAATGCATGTTTCTCATCATGCAAAAAAGTATTCTGACCTGTTACTTCTTTGAATATTCATCAAATAGTGTTAACTTAGTTTCTGCTCTACTGTAAGCACTTAGTTCAAAATCCGAAGTAACCTGAAGTGCCTTAGTTGGGCAGCTTTCAACGCATAATCCGCAAAAAAGACAATATTCTAATTGCATTTCATATTTAGTTAAATGTTTTTTATTATTTTCATCTTTATAACTTTCAACATTAATAACTCTATTTGGGCAGCTCAAAGCACAAATGCTGCATGAAATACATTTTTCTGAATCCAGTCTAAAAGAACAACGAGAACGCAATGGAAGCTTTGGATGTTCTTCTGGATACTGCTGAGTGATATTTTTTTCAAATAAATGTCCAAGTGTTACTCTAAGACCATTTAATAATCCTTTACCAAACATTAAATTCACCTCTTAACTAATTGTGGCATATTCAAGAAATAATAAGTCATCATGCTAGTCTATTTCTAGTCATACTACGTCAGCATTTTTACCTAATAGGCCCACTATGAGATAAAAATACTTCCTTGCCTGACTGAAAATATACATCGCATCATGGACTTATTATTTTCTTTCATATACCTAACTGAAATATTTTAATACCAATTCCAGTTAGTAAAATGTTTATTAGAGAAATAGGAATAAGATATTTCCAGTTTAAAGACATCATATGATCTAACCTAAACCTAGGAAAAGTCCAACGAACTAACATAAGCAGTAACACTATTAAGTAAGTTTTTAGGATAAACCAAATCCAAGAAGGTAATAACGGACCACTAGCTCCTCCTAAGAATAAAGTAGCTGTAAGTGCTGAAGTAGCAAACATATTTGTATACTCAGCAAGATAAAAAAGTGCATATCTCATTCCGCTATATTCTGTGAATGGACCAGCTACTATTTCCTGCTCTCCTTCAGCTAAGTCAAAAGGAGCTCTATTTAACTCTGCAGTCGCGGCAATAAGATAAATAATAAATGCAACAGGCTGTAAAAAAATGAACCACACGCTATTTTGGGCTGTTATAATTTCTGTCAAATTTAAAGAACCACTTATCATAACTACTCCAAGAAGAGAAAAAATCATAGGTATCTCATAACTTATCATTTGGGCAACTACTCTCATCCCACCTAAAAGGGAATACTTATTATTAGATCCCCAACCTGCCATTAATATAGGTATTGAGGAAACTCCAGATATGGCTAAGAAATAAAGCAATCCCAAATTTAAATTTACAGCAACCATATTTTTTCCAAAAGGTAACACAGCATATATTAATAAAGCAGGAACCATAACTAAAAATGATGCCATTACGAAAACTAATTTATCTGTCTTTTCTGGAATAATATCTTCCTTGCCGAGAAGTTTGACAACATCTGCTACGCTTTGAAATATTCCTTGTGGCCCAAATCTATTAGGCCCTGGACGCTGCTGAAGATAACCACAAAATTTTCTTTCTAAATAAATCAAAAACATAGCATTTAATAAAACAAAAGCTACAATCCCAATAAAATAAACTAAGCTCATAATAATACTTACAAAGGCATTTGGTATTGCCAATGCCGAAGTTAAACCCTTAATCCAATTAGATATGTTTAAAAATATATTCTCCATTTCTACCTCCCAGCTACCTATCAATTTCGCCTAATATAGGATCAAGTGATGCGAGTATTGCAACAGCATCCTGAATAGTGCTTCCACTCGCCATTTCAGGAAAGGCACCTATATTAACAAAAGATGGTCCATGAATGTGAATTCTATAAGGTTTATCACATCCATCACTTACTATGTAATAACCTAGCACACCTTTAGCTCCTTCAATTTGATGATAAATATCTCCTTTGGGTGGTTTTATTAGTCTTGGGACTTTAGCTAAAACTGGACCTTCTTTTATTTGCTCTAGCGCCTGTTTAATTATTTTTATACTCTCTTCCATTTCACCAATACGCATTATCCATCTTTCATAGCAATCGCCATCTTTACCGACAATCACTTTAAAATTGAAACGATCATAAATACCATATGGCGCATCACGTCTTAAATCTAAGTCTATACCAGAAGCCCTAAGGTTTGGACCTGTTAAACCATAAGCTAAAGCTTTTTCTCCACTAATTATTCCAACACCTTTAGTTCTTGCTTGAAATATTTCATTACCAGTGATGATTCGTTCATACTCTATAAAGCTCTTATCCATATCATTAAGAAAGCTTTTTAAGCTAGGCATAAATTCCTCAGGCAGATCATAGCTTACTCCACCGATACGCATATAATTTGTAGTCATTCTAGAACCACAAACCATCTCTAATAAATCCAAAACTTTTTCTCTATCTCTAAAGAAATACATCCAAGGGGTATGCCCATTTAAATCAAGAGCCATACTTCCTAAAAAAACTTGATGACTTGCTATTCTCTGCAATTCAGCCATTATTATACGAATGTATTCTGCTCTTTCTGGAACTTCAATCCCAGCAAGCTTCTCTACTGTTTGAACGTAACCTAACTCATTTAACATTCCAGATAAATAATCTAATCTATCAGTATAAGGTATAAATTGAGTATAAGTTCTGGATTCAGCTAGCTTTTCCATACCTCTGTGCAAATAGCCTATGATATTTTCTACATTGACAATATGCTCACCATCTAAAGTAAAGATTGCTCTATATACACCATGGGTACTAGGATGCTGTGGTCCAAAATTTAAAGTCATTTCTTCAGTGTGCAACTCTCTGTCATATTCCATTCTCAAACTTCCTCCTTTCTACCTTCGCTTTTCAACCTTAAAATCTTTTCTAAGCGGATGTCCTACAAAATCATCAGGACATAATATCCTTTTTAAATCTGGATGGCCAATAAAATTAATTCCAAATAAATCATAAGCTTCTCTTTCCTGAACATTTGCTGCAAGCCAATATTTAGTTAATGATGGAATTTCAAGCTTTTCATTAAGTTTTACCTTAATTCTAATCAGCTCATGAGTAGTTAATGACATAAAATGATAAACGCAGCTTAATACATCATCTTCAATAGCTGTTAAATCAACTAAAAAATCAAATCCATATTGCTTTACCTTTTTTATAACGTCTAGAAATTTACTTGCTTCTGTGTGAATAGCAATCTGCGTATTTTCTATAATTTCAATATCTTGCTTATATTCTGCTTTCAGTTCCAAGATTAGATTTTCACAAGTTTTACTCACTTCTTCCCACCTCTTTCGGATGAATAATTTTTTCTTTTAAAGTTAAAAGCCCATGGATTAATGCTTCTGGCCGTGGAGGGCATCCTGGAATATAAACATCTACTGGTAAAAATGTGTCAGCACCTGGAACGACATTATAGGAATCTACAAACGGTCCCCCACTAGTTGCACAGCTTCCCATAGCAATTACCCATTTAGGTTCTGGCATTTGGTCATAAATCTTTTTAACTATAGGTGCCATTTTTTCAGTAATTGTTCCTGCAACAATCATCAAATCTGCTTGTCTTGGTGAAGCACGGAAAACTTCATATCCAAAACGTGCAATATCATAACGAGCACCTCCTGCTGCCATCATTTCAATAGCACAACATGCGAGTCCAAATGTTAACGGCCAAAAAGAATGTGCGCGGAAATAATTTAAAGTATCATCTAATTTAGTTAAAATAATATTTTTTTCTATTTGCTCTTGAATCTCTTTATCTTGTTTAAAATTTACTTCCACTCTAATGCCCCCTCTTTCCACGCATACCATAAACCAATGATTAAAATGCCTATAAAAATAACCATTTCAAAAAGTGCGAATAATCCTAATGATTTAAATTTCACTGCCCATGGCAATAAAAATACTGTTTCAACATCAAAGAGTAGAAATACTAAGCCGTACATAAAGTAACTAACCTTAAATCTAATCCACGTTGAACCAGTAGTTTCAACGCCACACTCATAAGTAGATAATTTTTCTTTATTTGGCTTCTTCGGTCTTACTAGTGAAGCCGTTAATAAGACGACCATTCCAAAAATAAATGAAGCTATAAGAAAAATTCCAATAATCAAATAATCTTGTATCATTTTTATCCCCTTTCAATTTACTTTAAAATCAAAATCAACACGTTCAAACCTTCCTTCTACAGGTACAAATTCTAAACGTTATTAATAATTTTATATCTGCTCACATATTAACAAGTTTTTATGAAGTTATTATGTAGAAATCCTATAGGTTAACACATAATTTTCAAATTATTCCACATGTGCCGATGAAATCCGAGACATTATTAAAGTAAATTTAAAGAATTTTTTATTAAAGCCATTCATAATAAATATCAAAAAAACAGAGGTTTATAAAATACAAACTTCTGTTTTACTGCATTATTCCTATTAATAAGCGACTTATTACACATATTTAATTATTTAACTTTTATTTTTTATCATACAAAATATTTATAAAGATTTTATGTAGAAAAAATTTTCGTAAAGCTATAAATTATGCTCTTATTAAATCTGAAAATTAAAATTCTTACAAATCGATCAATATGTATTAAGATAACTCCTTTTCTCTATACAGAAAAAGTCATGTAAAAGAAGAGTTATCTATACTCCTTTTACATGACTTTTTACTGTTACCTATGATCTTAATGTACTTTTTATTCTATTATATTCATCTTCACTTATTTCTCCGCGAACAAATCTTTCATTTAGTATATTTAGAGAATTATCTCTAACACTGCAAACTTTAAGCTTTTTACTTTCTTCTTGATTGAAAATTAAATATATAACAGCAATAATTAAAATTATTGGTATAATCATCATTCCAGACCATCCTCCCATCATATCTAATTATCCTTCCATTCTCATATTATCATTCTAAATTTATTTCGATTTTTTAAAATTTAATGATACTAATTCCTCATCATGCTTTGATGAAGTTTTGCCATCTTTTCTTTTCCTACAGATTGCATCATATTTGCCATAGATCCATATCCGTTATTTTTCATTACATCAATCATCTTGTTATAATCCTCATCACTTATATTAGACATTAAATTTTTCATGGCATTAAAATCTCTATTTTCCATAGCATTTGCTTCATCATTAAAACCATTCTCTTTCATTAGTTCAATCATTTTATTGATATTATCATCTGATTGCGCCCCAGACCCCATCATGCTCATCATTGTTCCTCTATAATTTGATGATGATTTAACCTCACCATTTTGCACATTCATCATTTGTCCATTAAATTTATTAAACCTTGTATTATTTTTATCTGCCGCATATGCAAGTGATATTCCGCTTACAGTTAATATACCTGCTAATGCTAGAATCATAACTTTCTTTTTCATTGTGTATCACTCCTTTAATTTTCTTCTTAATTTATATGCTTATTTTACTACTCAATTATGGAGTAATTATGAAGATAATATATTTTAAAAAAATATTCTAATTATATATAATAAAAGGTTCAAGTACTATATTGCTTATAACACTTGAACCTTTTGCATATTCATAGAATTTTTATAATTTCAAATCAGACAGAATCTAAATTTTAATACATTACATCATAATAATTTTTTACATTATAATTGCAATTATCAATCCAATAACTACAGCCAAATGATATTTTAGACCAACCTGTCCTATAAGTCCCATACTCCTACCTTTTGTTTGAGCACTTTTTTCATATGAAAGAAAACTCCTAATTGATTTATAGGGATATATTAAAATTACAGGTAATAACACGACAATGGGATAAATGTGTATTAATACTAAACAGGCTGTTAGTACAAGTAACATTATTATATTAAAAACCCAAAGCTTATTTGCATTTTTTTTACCTATCATAATAGGCAGTGTTTTTCTTCCAGATTCCCTATCCTCTTCCATATCACTCAAATTATTTGTTAGTAATATAGTACTAATAAATAATACTGTAGGGACTGCAACCAAGATTGTATTTATATTAAATATGCCTGATTGAATATAAATCACTGTAGTAGTTATACCAATCCCCATAGTAACTCCAGATATAATCTCTCCAAATGGCGTATATGAAATAGGTAAAGGACCAAAAGCATATAAAATTGAAATAAGACCTCCTATTACAGCGACTAGTAAAATGTAATAGCTTGTTTGGCTAGCTAAAAAAAGACCAATCATAAGAGCAATAAACTGATATAAGATTATTATAAATAATACTTGCTTAGATGTGATTTCACCACTAACTAGAGCTTTTTCATCTCCACTCTTATTACTGTCTGCTCCACGTTTATAGTCAAAGTAATCATTAATCATATTAGTAGCACTTTGAATCAATATCATAGCAATTGCTAATAATATAACATACAAAGCATTTAACTTTCCAAAAGCATACTTTGAATAAACTGAACCTAAAATTACAGGAATTAACCCTGCAACAAGGGTTTTTATATCCATAAGTTTTATTATTGTTTTAAATCCCATTGATCTCTTCTCCTTATCAAGATCTTTAATCTTTTTATTTTATAATACAAAATATTTGTAAAGATTTTATGAAGAAGTCGATGATAGTAATACAAATTATATTTTAATCTATTTTCTTAAAGGTTTAGTTCATAGTGATTCGATTTAATCTATTAGCTATTATAAATCAAATAACTTTACAGATAATTAAGTTTATTATTTACCACTAATATACATAAAAAGCCATGTAAAAAAGTATTAAATGTTTCTTTTCATATGACTATAATTTTATTATTCTACAATATTCTACCTATATCACTCTTTTAATTATCTTCTCTTTATATATTTATTTTACCGCTTAACTGTGGAGGAATTATGAAGATAACATATATCCAATGATTTTTTACATCTGAATTTAATAAAAGGTCCAAGTGCTATTCTTATTCAACACTTGAACCTTTTGAATATTATAATTTACTTACTTTTCCTTTTGCAACTAATAAATTTAATATGACAAATCACTTAAAATTATATTCAGTAACTATACTTTCCCTATTCTTAGTTTGGTCGTTAAAATATTCGTAAAATGATAGTGCTAAGAAGCTACCTGTAATATTATAAACATTATTAAAACCTAAGTTTTGTAGTGCTAATGTTGCATTATAACTTCTTTGACCAGTTCTACAATGTAAATATACTGGTTTATCTTTTGGTATCTCATTTATCCTTTGTCTAAGTTCACTTAATGGAATATTAATTGCGTTTTTAATATGTCCATTAGCATATTCTCCTCTTTCTCTAACGTCTATTATATAAGCATTACGTTCAGCAAGTCCTCTGACTAGATCTATATTAACCTGCTTAAAATCGCCATTTAAAAGATTAGAACCAACATAACCAGCATAATTAACAACGTCTTTTGCTGTAGCAAATGGTGGTGCATAACATAATTCTAAGTCTTTTAAATCTTCTACTGTTCCACCAAACTTTATAGCAGTAGCAATTACATCAATTCTTTTTGTAACATCACCTTTACCTATAGCTTGAGCTCCTAAAATTTTTCCTGTTGGAACTTCATATAATAATTTTAAATGTACAGGCGATGAATTAGGCATTATTCCAACTTTATCTGTAAGTATTACTCTTACAACATCATACTGTATATTCATGTTGAGAACATTTATAAGTGCTTCATTTAACCCCGTTGATGCTCCATTATAATCAAAAACTTTTATAGCTGATGAACCTATATATCCTTTATTTAAGCCTTTCTTTCCATTTATATGATCTGCAACAGATCTTGCCTGCTTTTGAGCTGGGCCTGCAAGTGATAATTTCACATTGGAATGAGTTAATGAATTATAAACTTCTATGGCATCTCCTACTGCATATATACTATCATCATTAGTTTTGTAATTTGTATCTACTTTTATTGCTCCAGTTTCTCCAATATCTAACTCTGCTCCTTTTGCTAAGGCTGTTTCCGGTGATACTCCTATTGCCATTACAACAACCTTCGCACTAATTCTTTTGCCTGATGATAGTATCACCGTATCTTTTTCAAACTTTTCAACTTTATCTCCAACAATTAAATTTATACTATGATCATATAATTCTTTATGAAATATTTGAACCATATCATAATCAAAAGGTCTTAATATTTGATCAGTTGCCTCTATTAGGGATACATTATAACCAGCATCTCTTAAGTTTTCTGCTGCTTCAACTCCTATATATCCACCACCAATAACTGCAATATCCTGTTTATCAATTGATTTAACATATTTATTTAACTTATCTATATCAACAACATTTCTTATTGTAAAAATATTCACTTCTTCAATTCCGGGAATATTAGGTACAATTGGCTTAGCTCCTGGAGATAATACTAACTTATCATAGTTTTCTTTATATGTTTCACCATTTTCTAAGTTTTTAACTGTTATATACTTCTCCTCTTTATTTATTGATAAAACCTCATTGTTCACCCTTGCTTTAATATTATATTGAACAAGAAATTTTTCAGGACTCATTAGAACCAACCTATCAGCCTCGTCTATTATTCCACTTAAGTGATATGGGAGTGCACAATTTGAAAAAGATACATGAGGTCCTTTTTCAAACATTATTATTTCATCTTCTTCACTAAATCTTCTAAGTCTTGCTGCGGCAGATGCTCCACCCGCAACTCCTCCAACTATTAATATTTTTTTCTTCATGACCATTTCCTCCTAACCTCAACTTATAATTTTAATATAAATCTCTATCAATTATGATTTTATACCTATTAAGCTCTATGTATTTTCTTTTTATACTTATTAGTATTCTGCTAATTAAGTTAATCACAATTAGTGAAAATTCTGTTAAGTCACCTTATGTCTATTTTCCACAATTACTTGCCCATTTCCTTCCATGACTTTATTATATATAAATCTTTAGAAAATATAAGTGACATAGTCACATAAACAAATTATATCAAAAAAGAGAGATAAAACTAATTCATAGTCTTTCTCTCTATAACTAAGCTAAGGTTCATAAAGGACAACAAATAAAATGTCTTATTGTCTGCTTAATACTTCAGATATGAATTTTTCTTTTCCTACTCTATCCATTACTGTCGAGATTCTTTCTCCTTTTACTCCAATTTCTTTATAGCATTCCATAATCTTATCAACTACAAATACTATGTCTTTTTCTTTAAATATCTTTCCTAAAGAATCCCCTATTCTTATTCCTCGTCCAAATCTTCCACCAACAAAAATTTCTGCACCTTTTTCTTTAATACCAACTGCATTGGTTCTACATAATCTAAAACATTCACCGCAACTTACACATAATTCTTCATGATATACTACTTTTCTATTTACTACCTCTAATGCTTTTTGCCTGCAGTCTTTAACACAAATTCCACATCCAACACAGTTGTCCAAATTAAATTCTGGGATTGTCTTTCCCATTATTCCAATATCATTTATATTAGCTTTTGCACAATTATTTGCACAACCAACTATTCCTATTTTGCACTTATGAGGAGTATCTGTAGCAAAATATTTTTCCTCTAGTTCTCTGCAAATTGCCTGAGTATCAATGTTACCATGCAGACATACAGTTCCTTTGCATGCAACTAATGGCCTTATCTTTTGACCAGTTCCACCATGACGCAGTCCCAAAGATTTTGCTTCTTCCATTACTTTTTCTGCATCTTCATCTTTAATCCAAGGAACTTCAATTTGAAGTCTTGTTGTAAGTCCTGAATACCCTCGTCCATATTTTTTAGCAATCCCATTTATGTTGTTTAATTCTTCAACTGTAAAATTTCCTGCTCTACTTAAAAACCTTACTGCGTAATGTTCCCTATCATTTTGTAATAAAAAACCTAATGCCTTCATTTCTTTTTGTCTCTTCTCATTAACCATAATAATCATACATCTCCCTAACTATGAATTACTAATTCTTTCTCATTTTGTTTCAGTATAATAGATATATGATAATAAATAAAATATAAATACCTAATGATAACCATTAAAATATTTAATGATTAGAGATTTAAAATGCCATAATAAATATTCGTACACCCACAATAGCTAACGCAACTGCAAGGCTTCTAATTATCGCTACTCCATGAATCTTTTTTGAAAGCGTCGCACCTAACTGCGCTCCAAATAATACACCTATAGATAATGCAGCTGTTTGGATAAAGCTTGACTGAAGCACTCCATTCACTATATGAACCATAGTTCCTGATAATGACATTACTGCTAGAACGAAATGCGAAGTAGCAGTTGCAATATGAACGGGGTAATTTAATATATTGACAAGTACTGGAACATGTATTATTCCTCCTCCTATACCTAAAAAACTAGACATAAAGCCAACAAAAATACTTACAACTATTCCAGTTACAGGATTATATGAAAATGTATGTTCTACCCCTTCAATATCTACCACTGTTCTTATAATATAGCCATTCTTAACTACTAATCTATTTTCTGATTTCTCCTCCTTGGTCCTTAATATCAAGAATACGGATATAATAACCAGTAACACACCGAATATCCCATTAAAAAGCTGCCTTGGTACGTATGATGTTATCACTGATCCTAATATTGATCCTGGTAGAGTTGCTATTGCAAAAATTATTCCTGATTTATAATCAATACGTTTCATCCTCGAATAAGCAAAAGAGCCGGATAATGCATTAAAAAATACAACTGCTAGAGAAATACTCGTTATTGTATCTGGGCTCTTATCTGGATATAACAATAATAAGATAGGTACCAGTATAAATCCTCCTCCTGCACCTATTAGAGTTCCAAATGCTCCAACTAAAAATCCCAAGGGGGTTAACCATAAAAATTGTATCAAATTTAAAACCTTCTTCCATAACAATTATGCATTATAATTAAACAAGTTTCTAAAATTTAAAAACTATTAATTATATTAATATAACTCTCCTATATTATACACTACCTTTTAACCATTTTGGATATAAGTTTTAAATTTTATATTTCAAAACACAATTTTGTGCTTAGTTCCTTACTTTATAGTAATTTTATTATATCCAATTGCTTTTTTAGGACATTCAATAACACACTTTCCACATTGAATACAATCTGGATGACTTAATATATCACCTTTATAGTTATATGGTACTAAACCAAGCGGACATTTCTTTTCACATAATTTACATGAAATACATGAAGATGATACATGTAATACCTTTTTGCTCCCTTTAAGCTTTCCAATAATTGATGCTAGACTCCCCATAGGACAAAAGTTACACCAAGCCCTATGATTATATACTAAAGATAATATTATTCCAATTATAGTTGTTACAACAATCATTCTATAAAATACCATTCCTATACCATAAAGGTTTCCCCAATTTTTATATACACCTGAAATAAATATTACCATCATTACTCCCAACATTGCAGATCTAAAATAATATGATTTAAATAACTTTGGTGGTATCCTTTTATTACTAAATTTTGAGACCACATTATCATAAAAATTTCCTCTTGGGCATAAATTCCCACACCAAAATCTTCCTTTAAAAATAGAAACGATTATAGGCGCTATCATACAAATGACTGCTACAAACCCAAACCTTAAATCAATCATACCTAACACTATGAATGTGATTAATAGTGTAAATGAATACCTCTTCCATAATTTCAAAAATTTTTCCACTAAACATTCCTCCTATTTCTTTCATTATTCTAAAGTTTAAAAGGCAACTAAACTTCTAACCTTACTTGTTTGGCTCTTTTTATTTTATAAAATTGCTCTTCTATTATCAGTAACTTTATCACACAATAAAACTATGTATATGTTGCAATACACATTTCACAATTATGGCTGAAATTCTTGCAATATTTTTATAACTGTGATGAAGAATTATTTTTGCAACATATATATTAATGCAAAAAAAGATAAGCCCATATATCATTAAAATATCAGCTTACCTTTTACTTAACATTATTCTAACTCCATTAAGTTATTTGTAAAATTTCATTTACTAAACAAATGCTATTTTAAAATACTATAAAAAAGGAACTCTTAAATTGAGTTCCTTTTTTGTAGATAAAATTATAATATTTACTCTTTATAATTATTCCCTTTAGATTTGCTATTATAATAACTTGCTGCTATAAATATTATCCATACAATGACTCCTGCTAAACTTACCAATTGAGCCATTCTAAAACTTCCTATCATTAAACTGTCTGTTCTCATTCCTTCAATTATGAATCTACCTATAGAATACAATCCTATATATGTAAAAAATACTATTCCATTTTTTTTGCATTTTCTAAGCATAATCATCAGTATTATAAATATAGTTAAATTCCAGAGAGATTCATATAAAAAAGTTGGATTATAATACAATCCATTTATATTCATCCCCTTTTGAATGAACATAGGAAAATGCTTAATAAATTCATAACTAACTACATCACCATGTGCCTCTTGATTAAAGAAATTTCCCCATCTTCCTAGTGCCTGAGCTAAAATAATTGACGGTGCTGCCACATCTGCAAACTTAATAAAGCTTAATTTTTTAACTCTTGTATAAATTAATGCTGTTCCTAATGCAAAAATCAGGCCTCCATGTATTGCAAGTCCGCCATTTCTTATATTAAAAGCATCAATAATATTATCTTTATAGTTATCAAATTCAAATATTACATAATATAGTCTTGCACCTATTATACCAATTGGAATAGATAATAATACAATGTTTAGCAAATTATCATAATCAACTTCTCTCCACTTACAATTATATTGAGATATTAGTATTCCAAGCATAATACCTGTTGCAATTAATATCCCATACCACCTAATATCAAATCCTCCAATTGAAAATGCCACTGGATTCATAATTTCACTTCCTTATCTTCTAATTTTGTATTTTTTGTATAACCATAGCACAAGCTCCTACAGCTATAGATTTATCTTCAAAATATCCACCCCTAATAAATTGAATATTATTGTTTTTTATGTGACACTTCTGAAGAGCTATTTCTTTTGTAGTTTCATAAAACAACTTTGATTGTTGTATTAATGGACCACTTAAAATTATAAGCTCTGGATTAAATAGCTTAATATAATTTGAAAGTCCTATTCCAAAATATAAAGCTGAATCTTTTATAATACCCATAGCCGCTTCATTTTCTTTTTCTCCAAGGCTACAAACATCTATATAATTAATATCATTTAAATTTTTATTTAACAAAGATGATTCATTTTCTTTTATTTCATCTATAAACTTTTTTGTTATATTGGGTATTGATACATAACTTTCTATACATCCATAATTTCCACAGGAACACAATTCCCCGTCAACATCAACAACCATATGTCCAAATGCATCTTCTACGTTGTTAATAGTTCGAATTAGAACTCCAGATGATATAATCCCAGTTCTTATTCCTACACCGCAGTTAATATATGCAATATTCTTTTTACCTTTTCCAATTCCAAAGTTATATTCACCTATAACAGCTGCATTAGCACCATTATCTATACATATTATTGTATCAAATTCTCTTTTTAGTTCATCTTTTAATTGATCTGAATTAAATCCACCAACTATTCCTATTCCAATTCCAACAATTGATGCTTTTTGTATTTTTAATTTCATACAACATTCTTTTATAACATTAGGTATAATTTCAGATATTGTATCCATATCATATTCATGGCTTAATAATTTTTCTTCTATTATTCTTAATTTCAGATTTGTTATAACTATTCTAGTGTAAATTCTTGAAATATCAATTCCAATAATATAAAATTCACTATGATTAACATCATATAAACTAGGCTTTCTTCCCCCTGTAGATTCTCCAATGTCACTTTCCACAATGATTTTTTCTTCAATTAATATTTTAAGATCTCTATTTAATGTAGTTAATTTTATCTTAGTTATGTTTGCCAGTTCATTTTTAGATATAGGACCATTTTCTTGTATAACGCGAAAGATATATCTGCACCTATCATTTAACAATTCAAAACTTTTATATGCTTCCAAGAAACTCGCTCCCTTTCTCATATTAGTATATCATCTTTTAGCCATTATGGATATAAGTTTTAATTTACTTCAAATATAGGTATAATTTTAACTCGCTTTATTTCATTTGACTATTAATTCCTTGATGACAAATAAATGATAATTTCACTTCTCTGTGCATATTACCTTAGCATATTCTAGGCAGCATACTTACCTCTAAAGGTGATACTACTCTCTTTCCACCAAATCCGTTTTCTATAAATATATTCTGATTAGAGTCTTTAATAAATTCACCTATAATTCTCGCTCCTTTTCCTTGGTCAATTGAGCGAATTATATCAAGTACTTTTTTTGCTTCGGTTTCTTTTACAACTAGTACCATTCTTCCCTCACAAGCCATATATAATGGATCTAATCCTAAAAGATTATTTATAGCCTTAACACTTTCACTAATTGGAATTTCCTTTTCTATTAGGTGTATCCCAAGCTTGCAAAGTGATGAAAATTCATGCAATACAGTAGATAATCCGCCTCGAGTTGGATCCCTCATTATTTTTATAGAAGGAAACTGTTCCTTAAGTTCTTCTATAAAATGAAATAGTGGTGCACAATCACTTTTATAGTCTCCTTTGACTTTTAAGTTATATCTCTCTACTGCAATTGTTGTTCCATGCTCTCCAATTTCCCCAGTTACTATGATTTTATCTCCTTCTTCAATAGGTTTTACTTCATATCCGTTAATTATATATCCAATTCCGCTTGTATTAATGAATATTCCATCTACACTTCCCTTTTCAACTACCTTTGTATCTCCTGTTACTATCTTAGCTCCGCATTCTAAACAGGTTTGCCCCATAGACTTAACAATTTTTTCAAGGCTCTGCATTGAAAATCCTTCTTCAATTATAAAACTCGAACTTAAATAAAAGGGCTTTGCTCCAGATACAGCTAAATCATTAATAGTACCACAAACTGCAAGCTTTCCTATGTTTCCCCCAGAAAAAAACAGTGGCTTTACCACAAAAGAGTCTGTGGTGAAAGCCATTTTTCCTTGTACTGCTGTAAATGTTGCTGAGTCTTGCTCTTGCAAGAGAATATTATTATTAAAATATTTGTAAAAAAGCTGCTCAATTAATATTTTTGTATGCTTTCCTCCATCACCATGAATAAGCTTAATCATTTTATTCATTTATTCCACTCCCCTATACTTATAAAAAATAGAGCAAGATCCCTCCGTAGATACCATACAAGGTCCTATTGGATGCTCTGGTGTACAACCTTTTCCAAAAAGCTCGCATTTATTAGGTAATTTCTTCCCCAATAAAATTTCACTGCATGCACAAGCTCTAATATAGTTTTTCTCAGAAGTCTTACTTAAATTTATTCCAAATCTTTCAGAAGCATCATATTTTTTATATTTCTCCCTCAAAGTAAATCCAGAATCTTTAATAACTCCTATTCCTCTCCATTCATGTTCGCAATATGTGAATACTTCACTTATTAATTCATTTGCTCTTTTGTTTCCTTCTTGGCTTACACAAGTTTTATATAAATTTTCAAATCTTTTTTCAGTTTTATTTTGTTGTTTCGTCAAAAAATATAAAGCACCAGCAATATCTAAAGCTTCAAAACCTGCAATTACTGCTGGAATATTATATTCCTCTACAATAAATTTAAAATAATCTGCTCCTTTTACTGCTGCTACATGTCCTGGACACATTAATCCATTTATATTGTGATTAGGCTGCTTAAGTATATAATGGAGTATTGGCTCCATTCTTTTCATTCCTATTAAAAATGAAATATTTCTTATATTTTTTTCCTGTGCTATCTTTACAGCTAAAGCGATTATAGGAGTTGTAGTTTCAAATCCTACTCCAAGAAAAACTATTTCCTTATCTTTATTTTCTTCTGCAAGTGCTATTGAATCTAAAGGTGAATATAATACTTTAATATCTTTTCCTTTTTCTCTTTGCTTAATTAAATTTTCTCTACTTCCATTTACTCTCATCATATCCCCAAAAGTACTTAAAATCACATTTGAATTCTTAAGTAATTCTATAGCTGCATCTATATAACCTTCTGGAGTAACACAAACTGGACATCCTGGTCCTGACAATAAATTTATATTAGGATTAACCAATTGTCTAAATCCAAGTTTTGAAAGTGCCTGAGTATGAGTTCCACAAACTTCCATAACATTAAACTTTTTGACTGGAGACTTTTGAATTTCGTTAAGAATATTTTTAATCAAGATTTCTTTATTCATACTTTTTCCTCGCTATTAAGTATTGATTTAAATATCCTTTGTAATTCTTCAAAATAATCCTTGTCAATCTTTTGAATAGCACAGCCTGCATGGACTAAAACATAATCTCCCACTTTTAGTTCTTCAATAAGCTGAATATTAATTCTACTCTCTAATCCCATAATATCTATTATTGCACTATAGCTATCTATATCTCTGACTTGTGCTGGAATTGCAAGACACATAAACTTACCTTCCTTCTTCATTTACACTTACAAAAATCGTAAATCAATCTGATAACCTATTTTTCTAACATAGCATCAGTAGATTAACTTAGTAAATACAATATGAGTTCACCTTCCTTCTTGGTCTTATAAAAAATATACGTGACAAATTTGAATATATTATTTCTTTTCAAGAATTGCATTTGTAACATGGAGCTGGCCAAAAGAAATTCCCTCATCATTAGTTGGGATTTGTTCATTATAAAACACTTTAAATCCTTGCTTAATCAGATTTACATATATTCCTTTTAAAAGATAATGATTTTCAAAAACACCACCACTAAGAACAACTTTATCTATATGCTCCTTTTCTCTAAGCTTACAAACTAAATCACATGAAGCTTTAATAAGTGAGTTGTGAAATTTAGACGATATCTTAGAAATCAATTCCTTTTTCTGAATATCCCCCAAGATTCCTTCAATAATGCTTTTGTATTGAATATTAAAAATACCATTTGCCTCTTTAATATCCCATAAATAACTTTCTTTAATTTTATAATCAATAATATTTTCTAATTCTATTGCTGCCTGTCCGTCATAAGATATACTGTTTCTGATTCCGCATAAGGCTGCTACTGCATCAAACAATCTTCCAACACTTGAAGATAAAAAACAATTTATTTTTGAATCTAAAGCTTGTTTAACCACTTTAATTTTTTCATTATCTACTCCTTGAATTATTTTTTCTGGATCATAACCCAAAGCATATAAATAACTTGAAGCACATCTCCAAGGTTCTTTTATAGCTTGTTCTCCTCCTTGGAGATTTACATATTTCAATTGCCCTGCTCTTTTAAATACGCTTCGATTTCCAACCAAAAATTCGCCACCCCATATTGATCCATCAAGTCCAAATCCAGTACCATCAAATATAATTCCAATTACAGTATCATAAATAGAATGTTCAGCCATGCAGCTAACCATATGAGCATGATGATGCTGTACTTCTATTTTTCTCATTTTCTTTTCCTTTGCATATTTAGTACTTGAGTATGCTGGATGCATATCGTACGCCAATACTTCTTCATTAATATCAAATAAATTGCAAAAATGTTTTAGTACATATTTAAAATTCTTATAACAATTAAATTCTCCTAAAGCACCTAAATACTGACTTAAATATGCGTATCCATTTTTAGAAACACAAATAGTACTTTTCTGCTGCCCTCCAACCGCTATAATATCATTTTTAACTCCTGTTTTTAATGAATAAGGCCTATATCCTCTTGCACCACGAATAACCTTTTCTACTTCACCTATGACTTTTACAACAGAATCATCAACCTGTACGTAAATCTCCCTGTCATTCATCAGAAAATAATCTGCCACTGTATTTAAATGTTCTAGTGCTGCTTCATTTTTATATTCCATTGGCATACTGCTTATATTTCCACTAGTCATAACTAAAAGATCTAACTTTTCATTAAATAATAGATAATGAAGGGGTGTATATGGAAGCATTACTCCTAGACTATTTTGCTTTGGTGCTATAGCCTCTGGTAATATAAAAGGATATTTCTTCTTTAAAATTACAATGGGTCTCTTATTGCTGCTTATTACTTCCCCTTCTTTATCTGATATATAGCAAATCTCTTTGATAACACCAATATCTTTAGCCATCAAAGCTAATGGTTTATCCTTCCTTTGCTTTCTACTTCTAAGCAAGTTAATAGCTTGCTCATTTCTTCCATCACAAACCAGATGAAAGCCTCCAATCCCCTTAATCGCCAATATTTTTCCTTCCTCAATAAGTGAAATAGTTTCTTTAATAGGATCTTCACACTTAATTTGTTCTCCATGATTATTTGTTAAAAAGAGTTTAGGTCCACAATTTTCACAGCAATTTGGCTGAGCATGAAATCTTCTGCTGAGTGGATTTTCATATTCCTCTTTGCATTTCTCGCACATATAAAATTCTTTCATAGTAGTATTCTGTCTGTCATATGGCAAAGCCTTGATAATTGAATACCTAGGTCCACACTGAGTGCAATTTGTGAAAGCATATTTATAACGAAGGTTTCCTTTACTTCGAATATCTTCTAAACATTCATCACAAACTGCTATATCAGGTGAAACAAATCTCATTCCATTCTTTTGTTCAGCGCTATCCTTAATAACAAATTTTTTATTATTATTTTCTTTAATTATGAATTTATTTTCATCTAAGCATGAAATAGTACTTAAATCTTTTTTAATTAAAGTACACTCAACTCTTTCTATTTTTGCAATACTCGGAGGTCTTTTTATAACATTAAACATAAACCGTTTTATGTTTTCCCTCTCACCTAAACAGTCAATTACTACGGCACCACCTATATTTTGAACAGATCCACGAATTTTAAAGTCCCTTGCCTTTTCATATACAAATGGACGGAATCCAACGCCCTGAACAATTCCGTAAATTTTCACTATATATCTCATATATTAAAGACCTTCTCTATTTATATGTTATGAGCTATCTCATTAAGTAATTTTCATTCTATATATTGTTTTGTATACAAAAAGGCAAACTCAATATATTGTATAATGCATTACTAGAGTGACAGCCCCTTGTTCTAATTTTCACCCTGATCCTATCTAACGATATATTGGGATAATATCGAGTTTCCAATATAGACTTCTAATTTTCATTTTGTTCGCCTTGAATGCTTTTAAGAATTGCTGTTTGATCCTGTATATCTTCTCTCTGTACATTAATTTTTGTCCATTTTCCGACTAACTTTGAATTAAAATTCTGAAGATGTTCATAAAGATTCTCCTCATTAACATGACTTCTGTGATTTACAATAACAGTGAATGTTTTAACTTTATTAATATTATTAGCTTCACATATATTCTTTAATTCTTCTGAAATCTTACTTAATAAAATAGTATCATGCATATTTTTCACTATCCCTTCATTTATTTTTTGACCGCAACTTAAGTACATATGTTTCTATTTCATCTAAAATCTTTTTAGAAATTCCTTCTAATTTCTCTTGTAATTCTTCGCTCAATCCAAAGCCAATTCCAACATCATTAACTTCGATTCCATAAATTTGCCCTTTAGCACTAGGATAAAAAAGTTTTAATAAATCCAAGAAATTATAACTATGCTGGGAATATCCCTTTTTCTTAGAAACAAAATCATCTAACTGCAAACAAGTGATTTCACCTGGACTCTTTCCATAATATGCAGCATCTAAAATAAAAATATAATCATCTTCTTTTACACTGGCAATACTGTATTGAACATCGGTTTCTCCATAAATAACTTTAATATTTTTTTCTAAAAGCTTCTTTTCTATCTTTTTTGCTACTTCAATTCCTATACCATCATCCCTCATTAAAACATTTCCAATCGCAATCACTTTAATATTAGAGTTTACCATAATATATATTTCTCCACTTTCTATAGATAAACGAATTTCGATCCAAATTTGTACTTTAAAATGTATTCCACACTAGAAAGAATGAATACTCTTTTGTGTAGTGTTGCATCTGAGAATATCGCTGTAGGTATTTCTTTAGCAGAAGTTGTTCCACTGTTGCTTGTCATGAGCTTCCCTCAGGAGCATGCAACAGTGGGTGCAACTTCTGCTATTAGAAATCCACAGCTGTATTCTCCAGTAACCGAAACAACAGAGTATTCATTCTTTCGGCGAGTTATCACATAAGTATGATTTTTAACTTGTTTATCTCTGCATATATTTTTAAACCAAAACCTCTACTATTTCTGTATCACCTGCTGATCCAATCAAATGAGTTGCACAAGATACACATGGATCAAATGATCTTACAATACGACCGATTTCTATAGGCTCTCTAATATTGTTTAATTTAGTTCCAATCAAGGCTCCTTCTATAGTTCCAGGAAGATTTGACTCATCCTTAGGTGATAAATTCCATACGGTTGGTGTTATGATATTATAATGATTAATAACATTCTTATCTATTTCAATCCAATGACCAAGAGCACCTCTAGTAGTATCAGTTAAGCCTGCACCATAAGCTTTCTCTGGAATATTATAAGTTTTTTGATTATTAGGTCTTAGTTCTACTCTTTCAATAAGCTTACTCATTATTCCTATAATCTTTTCTGTTTCCAATACCCTTGCTATATTTCTATCCATACATGAATGTCCATTTGTGTATTGTCCACTCACTATTAACCTTGCTAAAGGACCAACTTCCATAGAAAGTCCTAAATAACGGGGAGCTTTTATAAAAGTGTACGCATCTAATTTAGATAAATCTACTTCTTCCACCCCTTCGTCCTTTTTATACCACGAATAATGGATTTGCTCTGTGATTTTATCTGCTTCCAAAGGATATTTTACATTATCCTTCATTACTCCTGACTTAACATACGTAATCTCAGGATCTTCATATTTATCAAATACTCCATAAGTCATAAAATATGGATAAGATTGTCCTTTTTTAAAATAATCAGAGTAATATTTAGAAATTATCTCTACATCTTCTTTCATTATATTTTTTACAAAAGATTCTATCTTTCTAATAATACTTTTTACTTTTTCTAGTTTATATGCATCTATATTCACCGTAACTCCACCTACAAAAATCCCATGGTTATGAGGCGCTTTTCCTCCTAGAAGTGCTAATCCTTCATGAGCTAATCTACTGAGTTCAATACTTTTTATATAGTCCTGTTCTATTTTTTTGTTTATTTTATCTGGTAGTCTATAATCAGTATATTGTTGTTCTTCTATTAATTTTATGTTTGATATTTTTACATAACTTGGCATAGACAGAAGATAAAAATGTCTCAAATGATTTTGTATAAATTCAAAGCCATGTAAAATATCTCGAATGTAATTATCATTTAAGCTAACAGTTACTTTTAATGCATCTTCTAACGCTAAAGTAGAAGCCATTGAATGAGCAGTAGAGCATATTCCACAAATTCTTTCTGTAAAATATACAGCATCTAAAGGTGATCTTCCTATTAACATTTTTTCAAAGCCCCTAAAGAGTAGTCCACTTGCATTTGCTTTAGCAATTGTATTTCCTTCTACTTCTGCTTTTATTTCCAAAAAGCCACTGATTCTTGTTACTGGATCTATAGTTATTGTTTTGCTCATAACTCCTCCTTATGGCATAATTAATAAAATAATTTATCAGTATGATTGTTCATCATTTTATTTCATGTGCCTAATACTTTACGAAAGGTTCCATTCCATCTGGGAATTGTGCATTTGCACACCCAATACAATTTGTATTATCTCCAATAGGCCAGTTAACGTATCCATTCCATTTTCTCCTTGGGCAATCAGTTTTTGTGACAGGCCCTCTACATCCTAGTTTGATCATGCAGCCTTCATCTCCAAACTTTTGTGCAAATATACCTTGATCAAAAAATCCTCGCCTTGTACAATTATCATGAATTGTAACTCCATAGAAAAGTAATGGTCTTCCCTCACTATCTAATGCAGGTACACCATAACCAATCAAATATGCTAAAGTTCCTACTACCCAATCTGGATGGCAAGGACAACCTGGTAGTTTAATAACTTGACGATTTAAAACTTCCTGTACACTTTTACTTTCTGAAGGATTTGGTTTTGCAGCCGATATGCCCCCGTGAGAAGCGCAAGTTCCTACTGCTACAACATACTTCGCTTTTCCGCCAGCTAATTGTATTGCATCTAACGCTGTGATATTTGTCCCATTATAATTTGCTACAATGTTATAACGTCCCTTTTCTTTTGTTGAAACTGCCCCATCCACTAATAATATAAACTCTGTATCTAGCGTTTCTAAAAACTTTTCAAAAGCAAGCTGCCCTTCTAATCCCATAAGTGTGTTGTTATAAGTAAAATTCACCATGTCAGTTAAAATATCATAAAGCCCAGGATTTTCACTATTAAGTAAGGAAATTATATTTCCTGAACATCCTGTCACTTCAAGCCATATAGCATTCATCTTTTTAGCCTTTTTATCTTTTAGCATTCCTACAACATCGTTTGCAAGTCTCTTTGACGTATGAATCTTAGCTTTTGTAAGTGGACATACTTTTCCACTAGTCAATTTAATTCCTCCATAATTTATTACTTCTTTCCTCTTATTTAAAAATTAGAACTTTTCATTTTCTATAGCAATTATCATTAATATAAGCTAAATTATGTACTGGTTTTAGATTGCAAATGCGTTCAATCATTTCTACAGCTAAAGTATATGATTATAATAATTTAAAAATGCTACACTCTATTCCCAATCCTTAACTTTATAAGATTTAATTCCTTTCGATAGTATTATTATTTAAATAAATCACTTCGGAATTTCTCCTATAAGAATCAGAAAAACATCACACATATTTTTTAATTATAATCAATGTTTTGACAAAATTTTGTTATTTATTGTGGTTATTTTTACATTTTAATGAAAATTATATTATTATATTTTATTTTTATCCAATTTTATTGTATAATATATCCGTAGGAATATATTATGTAAATATGAGAGGAGTTTTTATTATGGTAGAAAAAATGTTTTGTTATCAATGTGAACAAACTGTTGGGGGTAAGGGATGTACTAAAATAGGTGTGTGTGGTAAAACACCTGAAATTGCAGCAATGCAAGATTTATTGATTTATCAATTAAAAGGAATCAGTGTTTACGCAAAAGAACTTTTAAATAAAAATGAAAAGGTTGACACATCAGTAGCCTCCTTTGTTGAAGATTCTTTATTTATGACATTAACTAATGTTAATTTTGACCCTAAGGCTCACCTTATTCAACTTAAAAAGTCTCAAGAAATTAAAGAGTCTTTAAGAGCAAAGGTTAAATCTGAAAATATCACCTCTCCTGAAGCGTTGTACAACCTAAGTGATTCTAAAGAATCTATACTTGAAGATGCTGAAAAAGCTGGAATAATGTACGATGAAAACTTAGATCCAGATATTCGTTCTCTTAAAGAAACTATAAAATATGGTTTAAAAGGAATCGCTGCTTATTCTCATCAAGCTAGATTTATAAAATATACTAGCGATGAAGTAAATGACTTCTATTTTAAGGCTTTAGCAGCCTTAGCTGATGATAGTTTAAATCTCGAAGATTTGATTAAACTTGCAATGGAAACAGGTACTATGAGTGTTAAGATTATGGAAGTTTTAGATACTGCTAATAATACTACTTATAGTTCTCCATCACCTACAAAAGTTAATGTAAATATTAAAAAAGGTCCATTCATAGTAGTTTCTGGACATGATTTAAGAGATCTAGAAATGTTACTTGAGCAAACTGAGGGTAAAGGAATAAATATTTATACTCATGGCGAAATGTTACCTTCACATGGATATCCTGAATTAAACAAATATCCTCATTTAGTGGGTAATTTCGGAAGTGCATGGCAAAATCAACAAAAAGAATTTGATAATATACCTGGTTGTATTTTAATGACAACAAACTGCTTAATGAGACCAAAAGATTCTTATATAGATAGAATATTCTCAACAAGTGTTGTTGGATTTGATGGTATTAAACATATTGAAAAAGATGAAAATGGATATAAGGATTTCTCTGAAATAATAAATAAAGCACTTGAACTTGGTGGTTTCACAGAAGACGAAGAAGTTAAAGAAATTTTAGTAGGCTTTGGGCATAAGGCAACCTTAAGTCATGCTGAAACAATTATTAATGCAGTTAAAGACGGAAAAGTTAAACACTTCTTCTTAATAGGCGGATGTGATGGTGCAAAGCCTGGAAGAAATTATTATACAGAGTTTGCTGAAAAAATTCCAAGTGACTGTATTATTCTTACTTTAGCATGCGGAAAGTATCGTTTCAACAAATTACAATTTGGTGAAGTTGCAGGACTTCCAAGATTGCTTGATGTTGGACAATGTAATGATGCATACTCAGCAGTTAGAATAGCTTTAGCTTTAGCTGATGCATTTAACTGTACAGTTAATGATTTACCTTTATCAATAGTGTTGTCTTGGTATGAACAAAAAGCTGTATGTGATTTACTAGCATTACTTTCATTAGGCGTAAAAGGAATGTATATTGGGCCAAGCTTACCTGCTTTCTTAACTCCTAATGTATTAAATTTCTTAGTTGATAATTTCGATCTTAAACCAATCAGTACTCCTGATGAGGATTTAAAACAAATATTAGGCTAAACTTTGAAGTTGGACAATAAATTGTTCTATTGTAAAATGCATAAAACCACTGTATAAAATTAAAAGCCATGCAATAAGTGAGATAAATCTCCTTATTGCATGGTTTTTGTTATTCCTATTTTGCTATTAATTTTCCAAAATCTCTGCATTTGTCTTCATCTTCACCTTCAGGAGCTTCCTGCACGGTTAAACCTTCGCTTATTAATATAGCACCATATGACTCCATTCTCTTTTCCCATTCTGTCATCCATTCACCATTGCCCCATCCCCATGAACCAAAAAGAGCAACTTTCTTTCCTTGCAAACTTCCTTCTAATGATTTAACAAAAGGTTCCATTTCACTTTCATCTAATTCTTCTGATCCATAAGCTGAGCATCCTAAAATAAGTATTTCTTCATTATTAACATCATCAAGTGTTGCATTTGATACTTCAACTAATTCGGCTTTCTTCCCCTCTGATTCTATTCCTTCTAGAATTAAGTTTGCCATTTTTTCTGTATTTCCTGTTTGACTAAAATATACAATTTTCATATAACTTCCTCCAATCACTTTTCTCCTAAAAATTTATTTTTTATCTATTTCTTGATATAAGTATAACTTTATTAATTTAAATAAAATGTGATTGAAATCAAATCAAGAAAAAATCTGATATACGCAAGTTTGATATCTATATAAAAATAAATATTCATTATTACATTAATAAGCAATAATGAATATTTATTTTATATATAGTTCTTCAAGCCTTCTTCATCTATAATGATTATTGTTTTTGTTCCTATTATTTTTATTAGATTTTCATCTTCTAATTTCTTTAATTTCCTGCTTATGGTCTCCCTCGTCACCCCAATATAACTCGCCATATCTTCCCTTGATATGGGTAGTTTTACAGAAATATTACCTTCAACATTTTCTCCATACTTCTCCATAAGCTCTATAATTAAATAAGCCATTCTTGAGTCAACATCGTTAGTTGCTAAATTCTGAACAAGATTTTCAACTTTTGATAATCTCTCTCCTACTGTTTCTAATACCTTTATTCCAATCTCAGGATTCTTCATCATTATATCTTTCATTTCCTCCTTAGTAAGAGTACATATTTTAGCATCCTCTATAGCTTTAGAATTAAATCCATATTTAGATGGTTTTATAAGTTCTAATTCCCCAAAGAAATCTCCTTCTGAAAGTATATGTAGTATCTGTTCCTTACCATCCTTAGTATATTTATATAATTTTATTTTTCCTTCATTTATAAAATAAAGTGTATTAGCTATATTACCTTCAGTAAAAATAACATCGCCTTTATTAAATTCTTTATGATTAATTTTATTTACAATCTCCACTAATTCGTCTCTATTTAAATTCTCAAATATTGGAACCTTACTAGCACAAAGTCCTCCTCTGCAATTATTGCAGCAATTACCACAGTGAATATTCATAACAAATCCTCCTATCTATAAGATATATCTACAAATACTATCTTACTTTAAGTTGTGTCCCGTGTATATTTAATTCTAACTAAAACCACTCAAGTAATATTCTCCTTAGTATCATTATAATAAAAAACTCATGAAAACTTAATCTTAATATTTTGATTTGAATCATATTTTTATAATTGATATGGATATAAAATAAAATCATCGAAAGACAACAACTTAGAAAACTAATTGAAATATAAAAATAAATACAAATTATGGAGGTTTTATATTATGGAACAAAACATTATGCTAGGTAAAAATATATTTTGGGTTGGTAAGGTAGATGATAGAGATGTGCCTTTTCATAGATTGACTTTAACTAAAGGAACTACTTATAACAGTTATTTATTAATGACAGAAAAGCCTACAGTAATTGATACTGTTGATATGAGTTTTGGAAGAGACTTTGTACAAAACTTAGGTAATAAGATTGAACTTGATAAAATTAAATATATTGTAATTAATCATACAGAACCTGATCATTCTGGTGCCCTTGGAAGCTTAGCAGCCAAAGCAAAAAATGCTGTAATTGTATGCACAGAGCCGGCTGTAAATGAACTTAAAGAGATGTACAGGCTTCATAATAGAGAATTTTTAGTTGTAAGTGATGGTGATACTTTAGATATAGGAGGCAAAATTCTTAAATTTATACAAACACCATATCTTCATACTGAAGAAACTATGATAACTTATTGCGAAGATAATAAAATTTTATTTCCTTGTGATATTTTCAGTACTCATGTAGCCAATTATGAATACTTCAATGACTTAGCTCAAGTAGACATAAAGGAAGACTTTATTACTTATTATAAATTGATAATGCATCCTCACAGAAGATATGTTCAAGAAATGATTGAAAAAATCAAAGATTTAGATATAAAGATGATAGCCCCTTCTCACGGATTTATTATTAGAGATGAAGTCCAAAGCTTTATAGATATTTATGATAATATGAGCAAAAATACAGAGCTAGATAAAAAAGCACTTATTCTATACTCTACTATGACAGGTAATACAAAAAAGATTGCAGGCATTTTTAAAGAAAAGTTTGAAGAGCAAAATATAACTTCAAATATTATTGATGTAAATAAAGATGCAATGGATAATATAATGAATGCTATTAATGAAGCTGACGCAATCTTCTTTGGCAGCTCAACTAAATATGGTGACATGATTGGAAATATGGAAGAGGTACTAAAGAATCTTAAAACTCTAAATTTAGAAAACAAGCTAGGCGCAGCATTTGGTTCTTATGGCTGGAGTGGAGAGGCTATAGAGGTTATACAAGACTATTTAAATAAAAATAATTTAAGATCATTAAATACTTCTGATATAATTAAATCTACTGGTATGACTGATATAGAATTACCTCTAAGAATTAGATTTTCATCAAAAGAAGACAACTTAAAGAGCATTGATAGAATAGTTACTTATACTAGTGATTTATTGTTTAGTACAATTTAAAATAAGGCGCATGAAAAGAAATAAAGTGCCCAAAGTTGCCGTAGATATTTTTCATCTATAATCTACATCAAAAGGATCTTGTGAGATTAGGCACAAAACAGCCTTTCTTTCCTAAGATCCTTTTGATATTAAATATAACATTTATTTGCTTAGTATATGTGTCTCACCCACTATTTAATCAAACTATTATTAATATTTAAAATTCTTCTAACACTTTCTGACCAAAATTCTTTCCAAAGGCTATGCACTCTTCAAGTTCGTCATCATTTGGCATATATTTAAACTTTAATCCATCTTCAACAACTTTAATTTTAGCCCTTGTTAAATAGTTTGTAAGAATATCTGTTGATTCTCCACCCCATCCATAGCTTCCAAAAGCTGCACCTACTTTCTCATTAAACTTCAATCCAATTAGGTCTTCAATAAGAGGTAATAAAGACGTTAAAATTCCACTATTAACTGTTGATGATCCTAGTATTATTCCCTTTGATTTAAAAACTTCAGCTAATATATCACTTTTATCTGAAGTAGCGACATTAAATATTTTATATTCTACCCCTGCTTCTCCTAGGCCTTTGCCTATAAATTCAGCCATTTTATGAGTAGCCCCCCACATTGAATTATATGCAACCACTACACTTTTATTTGATTTTCCAGCTGCCCACTCATAATATTTCTCCACTATCATCATTGGATCTTTTCTCCAAATGATGCCATGAGCTGGAGCTATCATATCTACAGGTACTCCAAGTTTTTTAAGTTCGTCTATTTTTTTTGTAACCAGTTTACTAAAAGGAGTAAGTATGTTTGCGTAATATTTAAGAGCTTCCTGATTAACTTCTGCTTCATCTACTTCATCATTAAAAATGCTCGAAGATGCATAATGCTGTCCAAATGCATCATTAGAAAACAATATATTTTCTCCAGTAAGATATGTAAACATGCTATCAGGCCAGTGAAGCATAGGAGCTTCTATAAATACAAGATTATTTTTACCTATATTTATCTTCTCCCCTGTGGAAACGACCTTAAAATTCCACTCCTTATGATAATGCTTCTGTATTGACTCTAAACCTTTTTTCGAAACAAAAACTGTTGCATTAGGAATATGCTCCATTAATGCAGGTAACGCTCCTGAATGATCAGGTTCCCCATGGTTCATAACAACATAATCAATCTTTGATATATCAGTTACCTCTCTCAAATTTTCAAGAAACATCTCTGTTAAAGGCTCCCATACAGTATCTATAAGAACCGTTTTTTCATCTTTAATAAGGTATGAATTATAAGTACTTCCTCTATGGGTAGATAATTCATTTCCATGAATATGCCTTACTTTCCAATCGGTGGCGCCAACCCAATATACTCCATCTCTAAGTTTCTTCATTCTAATTCCTCCCATTTGTTAAATTCTACTTCATAAGTTCTATAAAATGTATAATTTAATCCTTAATATACGTAGTTTCCTAGTATATTATACTTAGGGCTTGTAGCACTTAGATTTTAAAATATATATTCCAATGCCAGAATTATAATTCAAATAGACTTAATTCCTAAATAATATTATGTTTTAAACAAAGCGAAATCAGCTAGATTTCTAGATTCTTTTACTTTATCACAAATTCATCTGCTCCCTGTATCCCAACTATTAATTCCACATGCCATATATCTCCTTAAACTTAAAAATTATATACATAATTAATTCCTAAATAGGAAAAGTTAATATCGATATTAATAGACGCATGAAAGAAAATAATATGCTTGTATTTCTATTAATTTTCTTTCATATAGGAAAGTTGAAGGAGTGAAATTTTAGTGAGTGAAAAAATGCTAGAAGAATTAGAAGGATTTAACGGAAGAGTAAGTTATCATGATTCTGTAGAGGAAATGGTAAAAAGAATAAGAGCTGATAAATTATCAAATGTATTTGATAGATATGCTTCTCAAGAAAAGATAAGATGTTCGTTTTGTCTTAAAGGGGTAAGCTGTCAACTCTGTTCAAATGGTCCATGTAGAATTAATGAAAAAGGTGGCCAAGAAAAAGGGGTCTGCGGAATAGACCCTAATGCTATGGCTATGAGAAACTTTCTCCTAAAAAATATAATGGGGGCTGGTACATATAGTCATCATGCTTATGAAGCTTTTAGAACATTAAAAGCTACTGGAGAAGGAAAAACTCCATTTAAAATTACTGATGTAGATAAATTAAAATGGATGTGTGAAAAGGTTGGAATCGATACAAATCAAGAAGTTAACAAAATGGCAATCGACTTAGCAGTATTGCTTGAAGATCAGCAAAAGATAGATTCAGAAGATAAAAATGTTATGGTAGAAGCTTTTGCCCCTAAGAAAAGAAAGGAAATATGGAGAAAATTAGCTATATACCCAGCAGGTACAGTACACGAAGAACAAAACTGTGTAGCCAGCTGTCTTACAAACGTAGATGGAAGTCATGTCTCACTTGCAATGAAAGCTCTTAGACTTGGAATCGCTACAATTTACAATACTCAAATAGGGCTTGAAATGGTTCAAGATATACTATTTGGAACTCCTACTCCACATGAAGTTAACATGGATTTAGGAATTATGGACCCAGATTATGTAAATGTTGTATTTAACGGTCACCAACCTTGGCCTGGAGTTGCAACAATATTAAAAGCAAGAACAAAAGAAGTTCAAGACATGGCAAAAGCTGCAGGTGCCAAAGGCCTTAGAATAGTTGGTTCCATAGAAACAGGTCAAGAATTACTTCAAAGATTTGAAATGGATGAAGTTTTTGTAGGTCACATGGGTAATTGGCTTACTATAGAGCCATTACTTGCTACTGGTACTGTTGACGTGTTTGCAATGGAAGAAAATTGTTCACCTCCAGCCATAGATATGTACGCTGAAAAATACCAAGTTACTTTAGTATCTGTAAGTACTATAATTGATTTACCTGGTATTGAACATAAGATTCCTTATGAACCTTCAGAAGTTGATAAAATGGCGGATAAATTAATTGAACTTGCTATTGAAAACTTTAAAAAGAGAAAAGAAAGAAAAATTGAACCATTAGTTCCAAAGAAAACTCAAAAAGCTATAGCCGGTTTTTCAACTGAAGCTGTTTTAGGTGCTCTTGGAAACAAACTTGACCCATTAGTAGATGTAATAGCTGCTGGAAAAATAAAAGGTGTTGTAGCACTTGCTAATTGCTCAACTTTAAGAAATGGCCCTCAAGATTCTATGACTATAAACCTTACAAAAGAACTTATAAAACGAGATATATTAGTAGTTAGTGGCGGATGCGGAAACCATGCTCTTGAAGTAGCTGGACTATGTACTGTGGAAGCTGCAAATGAAATGGCTGGAGAAGGTTTAAAAGAAGTGTGTAACTTGCTAAAAATACCTCCAGTATTAAGTTTTGGTACTTGTACAGATACTGGAAGAATCTCTATGCTTGTAACTGCTCTTGCAGATCACTTAGATGTTGATGTAGCCGATCTTCCAATAGCTGTTACTGCTCCAGAATGGATGGAACAAAAAGCAACTATAGATGGAATTTTTGCACTAGCTTATGGTACTTATACTCATTTATCTCCTACTCCTTTTATGACCGGTGCTCCTCAATTAGTTGAACTTTTGACTGAAAAAGCAAAAGATGTAACTGGTGGTAAAATAGCTTTAGGTGATAATCCTATTGAAGTAGCTGAAAATATTGAAGCTCATATTATTTCAAAAAGAAAAGGTATGGGATTAAGCTAATATACTTTGTAAACAAATTCCATTAATATTAAATTAACATGGGTGTCTCAAGATAATTTCTAATTGTTTTGAGGTACTCGTTTTTCTACGCACTATGAGTCGATTTTATTGCGTAATACTCATTTTTTTAATTACACTAAACATAATACATAAAAAGAAGAGGCTATATCAAATTTATTATGATATAACCTCTAGTATTATTAGCAATTAGCGTTTCTTGGAATAACACGTACACTTACTGATAGTGAATCAGCAATTGTACTATCAGGTGCTATCTGAACAAATACTAATTTTTGAGAAGCTTTCTCTGAATAAAGTGCTTTAAATTTAAATACAGCTGTTCCAGGACTACCAATTGCATTACTATCTGGTATCCATTCCTGACTTAAAAACTCTATATTATTAGGAATATCATAAACAAGTTCCCAATGATATCCTGTGGATCCTTCACTTACTGAACGGATTCTAACACAAAAAGTTTCGCCTGCCTCAACAGTTATTCTTCTTGGAGACACTAATGAATTTGCCATAATACATTCACACTCCTGATTAATATTAATTTTATTCTAATATTCTTTTAGCTTTAATATTTCATTACTAGAGAGCAAATCTTTATAATATAAAATATTTCTAGTAGTATAATAATGTTCATATATTTTTATTCTTTAGCTTATTATATTAAATTTACGTTTTTGTATAACTTATAAAGTAAGAATAAAATTCCAGAAGTTACTAAATGATACAAAAAATACTATGAAATTCCTTTCTTAACTATAAGATTCTAATTGCATTTTCATTTCTTCTAATTGCCTATCTACAATACTTGCCTCTTCTATGTGATTTGTTATAGTTTTTGATGTCACTCTTAAAATTTCATCCACATTTATTATTTCTTTACTCATATTTTCGATATGTCGTTTTTGATTTGTTAAAATTTCTATTACTTTCCTTACTTCCTGCTCAACTTTTCCTATAGAAGATAAGCTTTCTTCTATCTTTTCTGCCGCATTCACTGATGCATTAACCCCTTTAGCAATAACTTCTTTAGATTTATCTGAATTATTTATAACGATATTTGTTTCATCTTCTATATTACCAATTAACACTGAAATATCCTTAGTGCTTTGCTTAGTCATTTCTGCTAGATTTCTTATTTCACCCGCAACTATCGCAAATCCTTTCCCTTGTTCTCCAGCCCTTGCTGCTTCTATTGCAGCATTCAAAGCTAGTAAATTAGTTTGATTGGCTATATTCGTTATTAACTTTACAACCTCATTGACTTTACTAAACCGTCTTGCCAATTCATTTATATTTTCAGTATTATTCCTATTCTCATCTTCTAGAAATCTTACTACTTTGACAATTTCCTCAATAGCACTTTTACCTTCATATGATTTATTAACCGTATCTTTTGTAATTTCGATAAGATTATTCCCTTCAAGATATAATTTATCTGTCAAGTCATTAGTATTTTCTGTCAAACTAGAAATCGCATTCATATGTACCTTTACTTTATCAGCAAGCTTTCCTAAAACGTCATGTTGATCATCTACTCTATGATGTTGTTTTACAATCCCCGCTAATAATCCACTCATTTTCCGAAGAAAATTACTAGTATCATCGTGCAATTTTTTTGCCTTTATTATAGTTTCTTCACCGTCAATTGATTGCTTATTTTCTAAATCTTTAATTTTCTTATTTCTAAATAGATTCATTCAGCTCACTCCTAAATTCTTTCAAATATATAAATTTTTCTTAAATTATATATTGTATTATTTTTATATCCTGCTTCTTCGTTCATGCCATTAGCTAGATAGAAACTTATAGTAACAATCGTCAAATCTGTTTCTTAATACAATTTTAAGCTAAAATATTCAAAAAGAATGTGATTTAAATCATATTTCGCTAAATTTTCAGTAATTGTAAATCTATAGGTTGTAAGATATTCTAATTTAGTTGTTGTAAGTTTTCTTGCAACTGTTTCAGCTTATACTTCAAAAAAATCCTCTCTTGAAGTTAGCACTGTTCTTGTTCAATTATATGCTAATCTTAATGTTGCTATAGATATTCAAAGTTATAAAACAGTCTCTCTAGTTAATAGTTAAGTGATTTATATCACGGCACTATTATCATTTATGTTATAAAGTTATATAAAACAAAGTTTTTAGGAGGAATATAGAAATGGAAAAAATAAATGTTAACTATGAAAAAATGTATTACGGATTTCCTGTAATTCTTATAAGTTTTTTTGATAAAAATGGTCTTCCAAATGTAACTACTCTTTCATCTTCCTATAGCCTTAAGGATATGGTAGTTCTTGGCTTTGGTAGCAAAGGATATGCAATTAATCAAATTAAAGAAGTTCGTGATTTTGTAATTAATATCCCTGACAGTTCACTTAGGAAAGAAATTAGCTTTTGTGGAACTAAATCTGGTCATGAAGTTCAAAAGTTTGACTCTACCAAATTAACTTATTCTAAATCTAAAATTGTAAACGCACCAATCATTGAAGAATGCCCAATTACTATGGAATGTACTTTAACTGATGTTATCGAAAAAGATGCCTATGCAGGTATTACTAATATTCTTGGAATTATAAAGGGCAGGCTTATTTCAAAGGAATATTTAGATGATGAAAATAGATTAAAGATTTCAAAATTTGATAACCTTTTATATTTTGGGGATGGAATGAACAAAGGATACAGATATATTAAAAATGAGCAATAATATAAGGAGGGAGCTATATGTCTTACGAAGCTATTTGGGCTAAAAATCAAAGACTAAATGACGTAGAAATTATAAAACTTGAAAAGGATGGCTTAGATGTAATTGAAACTATAATTGACAAATACTCGAAGGAAGGTTATGATTCAATAACGCCTAAAGATATGAATAGATTTAAATGGGCTGGCGTTTACGAACAAAAGCCAAGAGAGGGATACTTTATGATGAGAGTTCGTATTAATTCTGGAATAATTACTTCAGAGCAAGCAAAAGTTTTAGCAGGGATTGCTAAGGATTATGGACGTGGAATTGCAAACGTCTCTACAAGAGGAGCTATACAGTTTCACTGGGTTCAGGTAGAAGATTTACCTTCTATTTATGAAAGATTAGAAGCTTGTGGCCTAAGTCCTTTTGAGGCTTGTGGCGATTGCCCTAGAACGATAGTTGGAAATCCTCTTGCTGGAATTGATAAAGATGAACTTATGGATACAACTGAACTTGTAGAACAAGTTAATAATTTCTTCTTATTAAACAAGGATTTTTCTAATCTACCAAGAAAATTTAAAATATCAATATCAGCTAGTATACATAATGCAGCTCATGCACAAATTAATGATCTTGCCTTTACTCCAGCAACAAAAAAAATTGATAATCAGGACGTAATTGGTTTCCACGTATGGGTTGGAGGAGGACTTTCAGCAAGCCCTCATTTAGCACAAAAACTAGAGATATTTGTTAAACCAGAAGATGTACTAAAGGTTGCTGAAGGTGTGTGTACTATTTTTAGAGATTATGGATATAGGGAAAAACGTACTCGTGCCCGCTTAAAATTTTTAGTAGCTGACTGGGGAGCAGAAAAATTCAAGAATAAATTATTAGAATTTACTGGGGATATGCCAAGCTCAGGTGATGATAAATTAGCTTCATGGAATGCATCTTATTATTTTGGAGTACATTCCCAAAATGAAGATGGCAAAAGCTATATTGGTGTTAGTTTACCACTTGGAGAAATCACTTGTGATCAACTTTTAGAACTTGCCCATATTTCAGAAAAATACGGAGATAGAAAAATTAGAACTACACTATCACAAAATTTAATTATTACAGGCATAAGTGATGAAGAGATACCTTCGCTATTAAAAAAAGATGTATTTAAACAACTTTCTCCAAATCCAAGTATTTTTACAGGATACACAGTTTCTTGTACAGGTAAAGAATTCTGTAATTTAGCCATTGTTGAAACAAAAAAACGTGCTAAAGAAGTTATCGAATATCTTGATTCTAAAATCAAACTAGATACACCGTTACGTATCCATTTTACAGGTTGTCCTAATTCTTGTGGACAAAAACATATAGCTGATATCAGCCTCCAAGGTGCATTAATAAAAACTGACGATAGCTGTGAGGAAGCCTTTACCATATGGCTTGGTGGTACACTAAACAATGGCGGGCAGTTTGCAGAAAATCTAAACTACCGTGTAAAATCTACTGAGGTTCATATAGTTCTTGAGAAAATAATAACTTTCTTTGAAAAAAGTAAGTTAGAGAATGAGACTTTTAATGAATTTATCGCAAGAGTAGGAATTAGTAAAATCACAGAAAACATATAAAAACCTAATTAAAACAGAACCAGTGAGATATGTTTATGTCCCACTGGTTTAACTTTTTATTCTTACTTTTTTCCAACAGCTGCAAGATATATAATAAATTCTTCATCTCCATCTAACCTCAAAAGAGTGTCTATCATCTTTTGATCATAAATTCCTATAGCACATGCACCTGCTTTGATTGATTCACTGGCTAAATAAAGATTTTGGCATACATGACCAACATCTATTAAAATCTTTTTATGTGCCGTAATATCAAACTTCCATTCTGAACGATAAGGCGTCGTACTCCAAGCAAATAACACAGCTGCTTTCTTTGCAAAGTTAGGTACAAAAGGCTGATCCAAAGTAATTTCATCTATTTTATTGTCAATTTCATCTAATTCAAACATGAATAAAAGTTTATGCTCCACTGGTAGATATCTATAAATACCTTTTTGTATCCCATCAACATTCATAATAAATAAATATGTTTCAAAAGAATGCGTTGCCCCACTACAAGGAACTGTTCTTAAAGTTAGACCTGCTTTATTAGTTTCAGTAATTCCTTGAGTAGCCCATAATAAATATGACAATTCTTCAAGATTCATAGACTTTTCAGAATAAAACCTTGTACTTCTTCTATCACCTATACACCTATAAATATTAGAATTCGTTACAGTTTCTTCACTTACCCTTGGTAAAGCAACAATTCTAGATTGCGAATCATAAGATTTTATACTATCTGGCTGAGGTATACCTTTCATTTTATCAGTTTTTATATTTTTGAATTCGTCAAAATTAGATTTCAAAAAATTTCTCTGCTTTTCATATCTTGTCATAAAAATTCTCCTATCCTATCTTTTGGAAAATATAATATCATAATACTAAAAAATAGTATGTATCATCAGTTACGTTTATTGTTCTATAAGACGCAATTATTTCTATATTGTAATTTTATTTATCAAATCATTTTACGAGAACTAGTGCTTCAAATAAATTCATCTACCATATTGTACCTATCTCATTTCAAGTTTTTATATCAAAAAAGCACCTACATTTCTGTAAGTGTTCTATATTAAATATTAACTTGTCCCCTTATCTTGTTGCAAACTTCATATTAATTGCAATCTATGTATTTTACACTGTATCCTGCCTTATTTATTGAACCTTTTAGTATTTCTTCACTCATATCTATTTTCATTCTGACATTTGCTAAGTTCTTCTTTAAATCAACCTTTGCATATACATTGTCCAAACTGTTAAGGGCATTTTCAACATGATTAGCACAATTTCCACATGTCATACCTTCAATATATATAGTCTTTGATATCTGATACTCTGATAACTCCTTTTTGTTTATCTTCTTTCTCTTTGTACTCTTTTCTATAGTTCCCCCACAGCATCCAAATCTTAATTTTTCTATAAAGCTCCTAACTGAAAAAACTATAATCAAAAGTATTATCCCACTTAATATATATGTTGCCATAAAAACACCTTCCTTTAATTAATGTAAATTTATTTATTTTAAGTATATCACTGCAAATTGTATTCGACAATGATTATCATTACCTTGTATTGAATAACAAAAACACATTATCTATTGCTTAAATAGTATTAATATCCTACTAAACAACTCCAAAATTTCATTTTTTCAATAATTTTTTCTGATTTCAAAAGTTTTTTGTACAAATAACTTGCAATATATATCTTTTAGATATATATTGGATATATCTAAAAGATATATTGGAGGAAATAAAAATAATGAATGAACTTTTTATTTTAGGTGAATTAATGGAAGAACCACAAAGTGGTTATGATCTACGTAATGCCTTACAAGCTTCTTTAGGACGTCATCGTAAAGTCAGCTATGGAGTAATTTATCCATTGCTCGAAAAATTAGAGAATGATGGTTTTTTAGAAATAACTAACGTAGAATCACACGGAAAAAATAAGAAAATGGCTGCAATTACGGAAAAAGGAAAAGAACGTTTTTTTGAGCTAATGAAAATGCCTATTCCAAGTGGAGCCCATACTGCTGATATATATTTAATTAAACTTGATGTAATGCAGCATCTTACAATAGACGAACAAATGCAACTATTGGATCAATTCGATCAAGAACAAAGAGATATAATTGAAGATACGCAATTTGCACTAAAAAAATTAGCTGAAGAAGATTCAAAAGACCACTGGTATGCAAGTAAAAGGTTTGAATTACGACTACAGCAGGCAAATGTTGCAATTGATTGGATTAAAGAATTTAAACATGAACTGAAGAAAGAATGGTGATAAAAATGACAAAAGAAATAAAAGTGGCTTTATTAATGGCTGCTAGTCTCTTTATGGAGATTTTAGATGGAACAATCGTAACAACTGCACTACCTAAAATGGCCCAATATTTTCATACGGGGTCATCAACAATTGCTTTACTCGTTAGTGTGTATTTGATCACAGTTGCGATTTTTATTCCCCTAAGTGGATGGATGGCTAATCAATTTGGGAAAAAGAAAATTTGGATCATTGCTGTCATCCTCTTTACCATTAGCTCTTTAAGTAGTGCACTAGCGCCTAATTTCTCTTTCCTTTTGATAATGAGAATTATACAAGGAATTTCTGGTGCATTGATGACACCTACCGCAAGGCTGATTGTGTTAGAAAAAACACCAGCTTCACAGCTATTAAAAATGATTAGTTACTTAATTTGGCCTGCACTCATCGCACCAGCAATAGCACCTTTAGTTGGTGGATTTATTGTTACCTACTGGAACTGGCAATGGATTTTTTTAATTAATGTACCAATAGGTTTAATTACAGCATTAATAGGAGCAAAATTAATTGATACTGATAAAGTAAAAAATAAAACTTCATTTGATCTTATAGGATTTATAGAAATTGCACTTTCATCTGGCATAATTTTAGTTGGAGCAGAAATAGCAACTCACGGAAAAGATTATTGGCTTAGTGCACTAGGATTAGTAATTTTAGGAATAATACTTGGATTTATAGTTTTCAGGCACTTAAAAAAATCAGATAATCCACTATTTTCACTTGATTCACTAAAAATAACTTCTTTTAGAATATTCCAAACAAGTGGATCTGTTCTATGGCTATGTGTTGGAGCATTACCGTACATATTAACAATTTTTTTACAAACAGTCTTTCAATGGTCAGCAGTAAAAGCAGGTAGTTATGTGCTATTTATTTTTGTTGGAAACATTGGAATTAAACCTTTTACAAATATAATTATTCGTAAATTGGGCTATCGCGGTGCACTATTATCATCATTTGGAATGGTGTTTGTTACATCAATTGGTTTAGCATTCATTCAAATTAATACTTTTCCTGCTTGGATAATGTTTCTTGCACTAGTTTCAGGTGTAGGACGTTCATTAGCCTTAACTGCTTACAATGGACTAAGCTTTTCTGAAATAGCCCCTCAAGATCGGAATAGTGCAAACACTTTGAATGCTGTAGTTTCAACATTAGCTCAAGGGATGGGGATATCAATTATTACAGTTGTTGTTAATTTACTACAAATTTTCTTTTCAATTACTATCGCATATAAATTGGGCTTTGCCTTTCTTGGTCTATTGATGCTATACCCAGTAATTGAAGTAATATTTTTACCTAAAAACATCGGACATGCTACAATAAGCTAGTTTTATTTATAGTCTTCCATTCAAAAAAACTCAAACTTTAATTAAGATTGCTATCATAAAATAGGCTTTTACAATGTATGTTTTTCAAAAATTGTGTCAATAATTAAAATACGATTTCCTATTTTCAATAAATAAAGAGATAGCATTATTATCATTAACCTGATATGTCTGCTATCTCTTTCAATTTTACTAAAAGAACTAATTAAATTAATTTACATATATATTTATTTGGAAAGTTCACTTTGAAAATCACAGGAAGCAACTACCTTGTATCCTGACGATCTTAGATTTTCCAGCAAGATTATTACTCCTGTAATATACTGTTCTTCCTTTATACCTTCTCCAGGCTCAATACCAAGATAATATTTTGAGTATAGAAAACCGTCTTCTTCTTTAACACTTTTTTCTTCACTAAAATCTTCATTGTTTATCAATTCTATTTTCATTAAATCTGAGATGATTGTCCATCTTTTTTTACTACCCATTGTTATTTTTTCAATTAAATTCAATATAACTTCTTTTTCTTCATCAGTGTTGATGAAAATTTTACAGTACGAACTTCTATATTTACTCATATTATCACTCCCTCATAACAAAATATTATCTAATATGTACTCAATACAAGTATACATTAATAGATAGAATACGTAAATATTTTGAAATAAGGCTCTAACTATCCATTTAAGTTATTTTATAACTTAATTAATATAATCAATATGTTTTCACACTTCCAATTTTTAAGTCCCCCTATTAAACTTACTTTTTCAAGCAATTAACTTTTATATAAAATTTATATTTAAAACTACAGTCAGCTTAAATTCTAAATTAATTTTTAACCGCTTCTCTTTATTATGCTCATTATAATCTTTAAATTACGATTTATTTTGTATCATAATTTAATTATATACTCAATATGGATTGTTCGAAATTTACATTTCTTTATATCTAAAAAGAGCTGCTGCAAAGCCAACTTTGTAAGTTTTGCAATAGCTCTTTTAAAAATTACTAATCTTTATGAATTTAAATTTGTTTCTACTTCATTAGCCTCTAGTGACTTTTTACGTTTTGCTTTTCCAAACTTTCGTTTAAAGTCATCAAGAATTGTATATACAATCGGTACTACAAATAATGTTAGAATTGATGATGTAATTAAACCTCCAATTATTGCCTGTGCCATAGGTGCACGAGACTCTGAGCCCGCTCCTGATGCTAAGGCTGCTGGAATCATACCGAATATCATAGCTAAAGAAGTCATTACTATTGGACGTAATCTTACAAGTCCTGCCTGTCTTATAGCTTCGTTTCTCGGAATACCTTCTGCTATCTTTTCCTTTGCAGCGTCTATAAGCAATATTCCGTTCTTAGCAACAAGTCCCATAAGCATAATAACACCTATCATACATATCATACTTATTGTACTTCCGAAAACAAATAACCCAAGTACTGCTCCAATAAGGGCAAGTGGCAGTGCAAACATTATGGATATCGGATCAATAAAGCTTTCAAATTGTGCTACCATAACGAAATACAAGAATAATATTGCTATGAATATAGCTTGTATCATACTATTTAGACCTTCTGCCATCTGTCCACTTGTGCCCCCAACAGATATTGTAATTCCCTCTGGAAGCTCGCTTTGAATCTTTTCCTTATACTTACTTTCAAAAGTACCTGAAACTATTCCACTAACATTAGCAGAAAGTTCAATCTGTGGTTGTTTATTATATCTATGCAATGAGGAAGATGTTGTTTCTATAACTTTCTTAGTAACTTGACTTAAAGGAATTTGTTGATTCTTATTACCTAAAACATAGATATTATCAAGATCACTAAGATTCTTACGTTCACTATCATCTATAGATACTTTTACATCATATCTATCTTTTCCGCCATCATACTTAGTCGCACTTGAACCGTTATATAATGTTGACAGCATGCTTGCAACATCTGAACTATTAACACCTAAATCTGCTGCTTTATCACGATCAACGTCAATCCTTACTTGTGGTGTACCAGATTTACTGTTTGTACCAACATCCCTTGCATTAGGATCTTTAGCCATTTCTCCTGCCATTTTATCTGCAAAAGCCTGAAGTGCATCCCTGTCATCTCCTACAAGGTTGTAAGCTACATCCTTTCCTCCTCCACTTCCAGCACTTACTGTAATTTGAGTTCCTGAAATGCCTTTTAAATCTGCTCTAAGTTTATCTGCTATTGCCTGAGAACTTTCCTTACGTTCCTTTTTATCAACTAACTGAATTTTAACTGATGTCCCAGATTTTTTTACTGTAGAATACATAAACTTTACTTCTGGATATTTACTAATAACAGCTTCAAGCTGCTTAGTTTTTTGAGATGCAGCATCTAATGTAATTCCTGAATCAAAGTTAGCACTAACACCAACCTGACCATTGTCAGTTACCGGCATATTTTCAAATCCTAACAATGTAGCCAATCCAATACTTCCAACAAACATGATTCCTGCAATAATTAAAACCAATGCTCTTTTATGCAAAGTATATGCTAATAAATGTGAATACTTCTCTGCAAAAACATCAAATTTTTCATTAAACAACTTAAAAAACTTACCAATAAATGTACTACTTTCTTTTCTTTCTTGCTTTAACATCTTTGAAGACATCATAGGAACAAGGGTAAATGATACGAACAATGAAACAATCATACTAAACACAACTGTAAGTGCAAATTCAATTACGTATTTTCCTATTATTCCTTTTACCATTGCCATAGGGAAAAATACTGATACAACAGCTGAAGTTGTTGCTATTACTGCAAATCCAATTTCTGATGTTGCTTCTTTTGCTGCCTGCACAGGCGTTTTCCCCATATGAAGATGCCTTACAATATTTTCTATAACAACTATAGCATCATCAATTAAAAGTCCTACGGCCAGTGATAAAGCCATTAATGACATTGAATTTAACGTAAAATTCATAATCTTCATACATGAGAAGGTACTAATTACTGAAATTGGAAGTGATGTTGCACTTATAAGTGTACTTTCCCACTCATTTAAGAACAAGAATACTATAATAACTGCTAATATACATCCTTCAACGATAGTATTCATAACTTCATTTACACTATCTTCTATTGATGTTGAATTATCACTAACAATATCCATCTTTACACCTTCTGGTAAAGATGACTTAACCTCATCAAGTACTTTCTTAATTTCTTTTGCTACTTCAACAGTATTCGCACCAGATTGCTTAACTATATCAATACCAATTGCCTGGTTACCTTGAAAGTATGCAATACTAGTTTTATCTTGAAATCCATCTTCAACTTTTGCAATATCTTTTAATCTTATTTCTGTATCATTCTTTTTTGTTATTAAAATATTTTTAAAGTCCTCTATTTTTTTTATTCTACTATTTGTTGTAATAGAAATTTCGCTATTTCCATCAATAACTTTTCCAGTTGATTGATCTACATTATCTTTTTTTATACCATTTAACACATCACTTGGTGATAAACCATAAGTCAATAACTTATTGTTATCAAGTTTTATATGAATTTCTCTTGTATCCTCACCAGATACATCTACCGACCCAATTCCAGATACGTTATACAATTTCTTAGTGAGCACATTATCTATAAAATCTGACATTTTTTTAGTATCATCTGAACCATAAACTGCAACAGATAAAATTGATGAAGCTGATGAATCAAACTTAGCTATAACCGGATCATTTATATCTGTTGGCAAATCCCCTCTAACAGATGAAACCTTATCTCTAACTTCCTGTGCTGCTACATCAGCATCTTTACTCAAATCAAATGCTATTGTTGTTTGAGATGCTCCTTCACTTATATTAGACTTCACTGTATCTATTCCTGAAATTTTTCCAACTGCATCTTCTATCTTTTTTGTAACTTTAGATTCAATTTCTTCAGGAGTTGCTCCTGGCTCTGTAACCATAACTGTAATATTGGGCATCTCAACATTTGGCATATCGTTAAGTGTAAGCTCTTTATAGCTCATATAACCTACAATAGTGAGGGCTATCATTACAACTGTTATAAATGCTGGTCTTTTAATACTTATATTTGCTATTTTCATTTGTATCCCTCCTATTTATATGCTGCTTCTGCATTATTACCATTTTTATCTGTAGTTTCTTCTTCGGAGTTATTTTCACTTGAAACAACCTCTATTTCATCGCCATCGTGGAGAGTTGCAGTATTGGTCCATATTACTTGATCTCCCTCTTTCATGCCTTCTGTAATTTCTACATTATTTTCATCAGTTTGTCCAACTGTAACTTTTTGTTTTGTAGCTTTTCCATTATTATTTATGAAAACTGAATAATCACCTTCACTTCCAACCAAAGCTGTAATGGGAACAGTTATTATTTCAGTTGTGTTTGATGTTAAAAGCTCCGCTTTTCCATAAACCCCTGGATATAATGATTTATCACTATTATCTATTTTTATCTTACAATTAAATACTCTAGTTGTGGCATCAGCAGATAAATCTATACTTTGAACAGTTCCATCATAGGTTTTATCATTTCCATCAACGGTTACTGTAGCTGATTGTCCTATCTGTATACCACCTATTTTTTCTTGTGGAACCTGTATTGTTGCATATACAGAGGATATATCATTTATTGTTGCAAGAGCTGTTCCTGACGATGCTATTTGCCCTACATTCATACTTTTACCGCTTATTACACCGCTTATTGGTGATTTAATTACTGTATTAGCTAAATCACTTTGATTTTTAGCTAAAGTTACCTTTTGTACTTCCAAATTTGCTTTATTGGTTTCAATAGTTGCCTGTGCTGATTGAATACTTGCATTTCCAGAATCGTAGTCAGCCTTCGCTGAGTTTAAAGTTTTTTCTGCTGCTTCAAGATCTGTCTGCGATATAGCTTTACTATCAAAAAGCTGTTTTTGCCTGTCATAATTACGCTGAGCATCATCAACATTGATTTTATATTTTTGCAAGGCTATCTGTGATGAATTTAGTGATTGCTCTGCTGCTTCAACTTGTTTTTCATATACTGTTATTTGAGCCTGTGCAGTCTTTATACTATTTTGTATATCTTGATCGTCTAACGTTGCTATTGTATCTCCTGCATTTACATATTGTCCATTTTCAACCGATACCGAAACGATATTTGCTGCTATCTTGCTTGTCACTGTACCTTGTTGAATTGCTTCTATACTAGCTTTATATGTATCACCTGTATTTTTTTCTACTGTTTTAACTGTCTGCACTTCCACAGCTGTTTTGTTTACAGAAACTTGAGTAGCTTTAACTTTTTTACTTGCTGACAACTTAGATTTAACTACAAAAATTCCGCCTACTACAACGGCAACAACTACTGCGTATATAACTATTTTTTTTACGTTCTTCATTCTCATCCCCCTAGTTTCTTATATATAATATTGATGCTGCTATTGTTAATTTTACTAATTTATTTAATTGGGATTCTTTCATAATTAGTCACCTCATATATTGTGGAAAATTATTCATAGTTAAATTTTATTGATAAACTACTTTTAATAATAGTTACTTTAGCCACCAAAATGTATATTACTTTAGTAACATATTTTTATATAAGAATAATGCTATAATATAAAAAGAATACTTATAGCAAAGTAGGTGTTGTTAATTAAATGGAAAATTTCAGAAAGAGTATTATAATTTCAAAGTTAATTTTGTTATTATCAATATTTATTAGTATTTATTTCAAATATTATAGTTCTATTTTCATTATGCTTTTACTATTTGGTATTACTTCTATAGTAATAATTAATGATTATATAAGAACTTTTAAATTAAAAAATCAAAGTAAATATAACTTAATATCTATGCTAACTAGTATTTTAGCTACAGCAGTCTTACAACATTCTATACCCGGAATTAGAAGCACTATTTGTATGTATAGTTTATTGTTTGAAATTTTTCAGTTAGAAAAAAAACTATTAAAGTTTTTTTTACCTACACACTGGTTAATATATTTTTTAATCACTATATCAAACGGTGAAATTTATTCTAGCCATGGAAATATATACTTAAACTTAGGTATTAATTTATTATCTTACTTTGGTACATCTGGAATGTTATACAACCACAAAATACTTGCAATAGAAAAGGACGAAATAAAACATCTAAATGAAAAATTAAAATTAGCTAACATAAAACTTCAAGAATATGCTTCTAGAATAGAAGAAGTTACCATTTCAAATGAAAGGACACGGGTAGCGCAAGAACTTCATGATTCATTAGGCCATTCACTAATGGCTCTCACCATGCATCTAGAGTTTGCCAAAAAAATTTGTACTACAAAACCACAAAAAGTTGAGGAAGTATTATCACAGTCTGAAAAGATAGCAAAAGGTAGTATTAATAATCTTAGAAAAGTCGTTACTTTACTTAACTCCGAAAGTGAAATTATGGATTTAAACAGTTCAATAGAGAAACTAATAAGAAATTTTTACTTAGTTAGCAATTTAAAAATTTCTTACATAAAAGACGAGAGCATTAATAATTTGAGTGGAATTATTAAAACTTCATTATATAAAACCATACAGGAATCCGTAACTAATAGTCTAAAGCATGGAAATTCAACAGAAATAGATATAAAAATAAAAACATCCAATAAAAACGTAGAACTTATTATTACAGATAACGGAGTAGGATGTAATAATATTCTTAAATCAAATGGATTAAAAGGAATTGACAATAGAATAAATTCTTTAGGCGGTAGCACCTATTATTTTAGCCATAATAATTTAGGCTTTGGCATAAGAGCATCTATTCCCATATAAACATATAAATGAAATGAGGTAAATATAAGATATGATAAATGTTATTTTAGTCGATGACCAAAAAATAATACGCGAAGGAATTAAAATGATCCTAAGCTTAGATGATGAAGTAAATGTTATAGAAGAAGCCGAGAACGGTCGCCATTTACTTGAAATTCTAGATAACGGCATACTCCCAGATGTAATTCTTATGGATGTCAGAATGCCAGTAATGGATGGAGTTAAATCTACTAAAATCATTAAAGAAAAATATACAAATATAAAAGTAATAATATTAACTACTTTTAATGAAGATGAGTACATATTTGATGGAATTAGAAACGGTGCAGATGGATATATATTAAAAGATGCTGGTTCTGATGAAATAATCAAAGCAATAAAAACAGCCTACAATGGAAATATACTTCTTAATCCTGAAGTAACAAAAAAAATAGTTGCAGCTTTTAATTCAATGTGTACTACTGAGCAAACTCCAATCCAATCAAATGAACAAGAAAGTAAATTAAAAACACTTACCCAAAGAGAGAGAGATGTTGCCAAGCTAGTTGCTCAAGGTAAGAGTAATAAAGATATTTGCCGTATACTATTTCTAACTGAAGGTACCGTTAAGAACTATTTAACAAAAATATTTGAGAAGTTAGAGCTAACTAACAGAACTGAACTAGCGCTATTTATTAATCAAATAGATGTATAATAGAATTATTAAGCTTACTATTGAAATGGCAATCCTTATGTAGCATTTCAATTATAAAATCCTTCATTTAAGTAAAAGAACGTTAGCTAATAAAATATATTTTTTCTAAATATTCAATTGTGGCGGCATACTTATCTTTATTTGCTGTGAAGAATAAAAGTAGTTGGATTGGAGTGATATAAATATGAATTGGATTGTAAAATTACAAGAGTCAATAGTAAGGTTTACTGATAGATTTGTAATTTTAAAAAAGGTATTAATTCTGTGGGATATACTGTATGTTGGTGTTATTGGACTGAATAGCTATATTCTGCTAATTTATACAAACTCTAATGAACACAAAATGATGTATGTGATGTGTGCTATGGCTTTTGCATACACAGTGGTATTAACCACCGTTTTTGTGAAATTAAGAAAAAATAAAAGAATGAGAAAAGTATTATACTCAGTAAAAAAAATGAGAGTGTAAAATAGTCTGTGTAAACTTCATTAGAATGATATAATAAATTATCAAATGAAGGGAGTACAGGC
>NZ_JAKGTE010000002.1:0-330949 GCF_022324665.1 Clostridium sp. YIM B02500
CATGGCTCAACGGTAGAGCAGCTGACTTGTAATCAGCAGGTTGTAGGTTCGATTCCTATTGCCAGCTCCATTTAAATAAAACTTAATATGGCTCCTTGGTCAAGCGGTTAAGACACCACCCTTTCACGGTGGTAACAGGGGTTCAATTCCCCTAGGAGTCACCAAGTTGAAAAATAAGTTCTAGTTTATCTAGAGCTTATTTTTTGTTTTCTAGAAATTTATTAAGAATGGTATTGTAATTAATTATATTATAATGCAGAATGATAGCGCAGAAAGCACTTTGGAGCAACATAAAAAAGCGGCTATTAGTTGGATGGAATACTGAATGGTCAAACTATTTTGATGCCCTATTGGAATGATGGGGGCACACTATTAGTCAATATATGATTTGAAATATAATACATTTATTATATTTGGATCTTCATCAACTAATTAATATATATTTATTCGATATTTCAAACTAAAAATTAAGAAATCCTCGATAATAATTTCGATGATTTCTTAATTTTGTTTTAACTTAACATTCAATTTCAAGCTTTTTGTTGTATATGGTAAATTGATTTTTTCCATTTTCTTTAGAACTGTATAATGCTATATCTGATTTATGAATTAAGGATTCCAAAGTATCTCCATGTTTAGGGTAAAAGGAAACACCGATACTTGCAGATACAGTTATTTCAGTGTTGTTGCCAATATATGTAGCATTGAGGTTATTGCATAAAATGTTAATTTTATCTTTTATAAATGAAATAGAGTGACTTGGTTTAAATACACAAAATTCATCTCCGCCAAATCGGGAAATAATAACGTCTGTACCGTTAAAGACGTCAGAAATTTTATTTGCGGTATCCTTTAGAACTTCATCACCAACCATATGTCCTAAATTATCATTTATAGCTTTAAAATTATCTAAATCTATAAAAATAAGCATACAGTTATCATTTTTATTATCTATAATATAATTTTTAACTTTTTCATAGAATGTAGATTTATTATATACCTGTGTTAGCTGGTCATATTCAGATCTTAGCTTTAGTATAGAATGTTCTTTTACAATATGATCTATATCAGTAATTTTACCTATTACTCTGACAATCTTATTATCTCTTTGTATATAGTTTAGTTTTAGCTCACACCAAAGATAGTCCCCATTGCTCTTCATTAGTCGTATTTGTTTTATAATGGACTGTTTGTTTAAAGCTTTCATGTCATCGGTAATTTTATTAATTAATATCTTATCATCAGGATGTATTTTCAATTCATTTAAAAAACTTTTATTATAATCTTGAATATTTAATGTCCATCCAAAAGTTTCTTCAAATTTAGATGAACTTAAGATTTTTTTCTCAGTTATATCAAAATCAAAGATAATATCATTTAATTGTTCAACAACTATAAAATATCTTTCGCGTTCTAAATCTAAGTCTTTTAGATATTTTGACTGTTCTCTTGCTTTAACAACAAGACAGTAAAAGGCATCTAATAATGATATACAAATAATACCTAAAATAATGAATATGAAAGTTTTGTAATTATTATAAATATAACTAGCAAAATTTATGAAAGTGTATAAAGGAGCGTCTTCACTTATACTGTTTTTTACTGCAGCAAAAGCCTTAGTATTGAAAGTATAATTAATTAATGTTATTAAACTATATATAAAAAGTAGCTTGTTTCTTCTTATATTCAAATCATTCACCTCTTGATTATTAATTGAATATTGTTATCAATTACTCTACTAATTCATTTTATATAATATTTCTATAAAAATCAATAATAATCCAAATTATATTCAACTTGGATTTTTGTGTAAGCTAAATAATATGAAGAACATTGTATTTCAATTCTAGGGATTGGTTCTAAGTTAGGATATATTTAATTTGTTTGCTATAATATAGATAAACTAATCATAAGTCAGATTTATGCTATGAAAGATATACTAACTAGAAATAAGAATTATGCTTTTATAACCACAAGGGTCATAATATGAAATGTTTGCTTAGAAACTGGAACGAAAGCATAATCCGTATCTCGGCGAGCTATATGCATGAATCAAGGTCTTAGTGGGATATTTATAATCATATACGTAATAAAAGATTGAGTGAAAATAATATATATTTGCGTAAAACTAGTAATTGCTTTACAGGTTATTAAGAAAGATATTTTAAGCAATGCGTGAAAGTGAAGGAGGAGTTATTATGTCAAAAGAACATCTTGTTTGGTTAAAAAGTTATTTAGAGGAAAATTATAATAAATCTATACTTGAAAATTTTCTTGATCCTCAAATTGTTGAAGTCATAGAGGGAAAAGTTATATACGAAATGAAAATTATAGATAGGCATTGTAATATATATGGATACATACACGGAGGAACCTTGGCTTCAATTGCAGATGTTGTAATGGGAGTTTCTTGCACAACTCTAGGGAAACGTATAGTAACTACAGATTTAAGTATTAGCTATATAAAAAACGTAAATGCAGGAAGCACAATTATGGCAGTGGGTGAGGTTGTAAGTGATGGTGAAAATATAATGAGGTGTGCATGCAAAATATTTGATGAGCATGAGAAGCTCCTTGTGCAGGCTCAGGCTTCATATTTTGTTATTGGAAGTTTTGATGATGTAAACCCACCAAAAGTTAAATGATTATCTTTAATAAGCTAAATAAGAATGCTAGTTACGAAATTTTTGTTAAGTAGCTAGCAGTTTTGCTTTTGTTCTTCTTTTAATACCACCTTTTCTACAGTAGTATTTAATCTGATAGATTATGATAAGTCTTCATGAATTAAGCTTTCTATAACTTATATATAGCTAAAAAAATATACGTTTGAAAGAAGTAAAAAAGTTAAATTGATACCAATAAACATTCTTTAAAATTAAAAAAGGAAAAAAGTTAAGAATATAAAAAGTTACATTGTTACCTTTGTATATTCTTAACTTCTTGTGAGAAGAATTTTAAGTTGTACGGTTGCTTGATAGTAAAATAATGGAATATAATGTATGTATTAAGTTAAAATAATAAGGCACAATCAAATAAATAAAAAGCTCATTTGCAGTCTATTTTCATCAACTTTGGACTCGTTATTTATTTTCATGTGTTTAAAGAGTGGTGAAATTATAAATAATGAAATTTTTTTACAATAGTACGAATACAATTAGATATTTTTTAAATTGGAAACGTTATAGTATAAAAGCAAAATTGTTAAGCATATTTATAATTATTTCAATTATACCAATGGTTATTAGTCAAGTGTTTTTATATAAGCTGTCACAACATTACCTGGAAAAGAAGATTACAAATCTTACGGATAGAAATTTATTTTACATAAAAACTAACATAGAAACTGATATGAATTATTATAAGGATATTTTATATAGGATTGCAGCAGATAATGATTGTTTGGAATTAGAGAAAATGTTTAATGACGGAGATGAATTTGAAAAGGCAGCTTCGATCAATAAAATCAGAGATGCCTTTGGATCTTATTCGTATTCAAGAAATCAAATTAGGGCTATAACCTTTGTTGGAAACAATGGAAGAAATGTATATTATGATAAAGGTAATCAAGGGATTAATAATAGAATATGGGAAGAATACAGCAATTCTGATAAAAGTAAAATTTATTCTGAAATCTTAAATAGTAATATTCCTGTAATATTACCTACAACTTGTAATAGCTTTATTCATGGAAAATCTGAGTATATGTTTCACATAGGACTAAAAGTTAGAGATATCAGAACTAAAAATGAAATCGGGATAATTATTATGAGTTTTGATGAACAAATTCTATTTGATGTTTGCAATGTTCAGATGGATAAGGAGGATTTTGAGGAAGACAAGCTTAATATGTGCTCTGTAATAGTTGATAATGAGGGGAGAGTTATATCATTTGAAGATAAGAAGTTTATTGGAACATATGTAAAAGATTATTCTAGCAGTGAGATTAATGATACGGATAATATGGAAACACTAAATCAATTAATATATTCAATGCCAAGCTTTAAGAATAGAAATATATCAGTTAGCAGTATTCCCATAGATAGTGTTGGCTGGAAAGTAATTAATGTTGTTGATAAAGATAATTTATTTTATGAAGTTAAGTTATTAAGAAATTTAACTTTCGTATTTTTAGGATTGATACTTATAATCTTAACATTAGTTATTATAATATTCTCAAATAAATTGTATGAGTCAGTTAAAATCATTGTCAGTGGAATGAAGGAAGCTAAAAAAGGAAACTTCAATGTAAAAATAAAGCTAAGCACAGAAGATGAAATGTCATTTATAGGAGACGAATTTAATGAAATGTTATCTACAATAAATATCTTGATAAGAGATATAAAAGATCAAAGTAATTTTATTGTTGAGTTATCAAATAAAAGACGAGAAGCTGAGATAAAGGCAATTGTTGCTCAAATTAATCCTCACTTTTTGTATAATACTTTAGATTGCATAAACTGGATGGCGATTAAAAATGAAAATTATGAAGTGAGTGATACTATTGGAAACTTTGCTCAAATACTAAGATATAGCATAGGCGATATTAATAAGGAAGTGACTATTTATGATGAAGTTGAATGGTTGAAGAAATATGTATATTTGCAGCAGCTTAGATTTAATAATAGCTTCGTATTGGATTTAGATGTAGATGAAAATGTCTTAGGGGCTAGAATTCATAAGTTAATATTACAGCCCTTAATTGAAAATTCAATTATCCATGGATTTAAAGGATATGATAGTGAAAGAGTATTAAAAGTTAGCATAAATATATTTAAAAATAACTATGTAAAAATCATAGTAAAAGATAATGGATTGGGTATTGAAGATAGAAAGCTTGAAGAGATAATTAATAATATAAAATCAGGAAAAGATGAAGATGAAAATATAGGCATAAAAAATGTATATGACAGGATAAAGATTTATTATGGTGAAGATGCTAAGTTTAATATTGAAAGTGTTAAATGGCAAGGAACTACAATAACTTTGATTATTTCATTGATATTTTAAGGGGGATATTTATGAAAATTTTAATTGTAGAAGATGAGATTAATGCCAGAGAAGGACTGGGGAACTTATTAGGAAAGATTAATGAAAGCTACATCGTTTGTGGAAAAGCTTCGGATGGAGAGCAAGGGTTCCTTTTAGCTAAAGAGCATAAACCAGATCTTATTTTTACAGATATTGAAATGCCGAAAATAAATGGATTAGATATGCTCCAAAAGATTAAGGATTGTGGTCAAGATCCATATATTATTATACTTAGTGGATATTCAGACTTTAAGTATGCACAAAAAGGAATAAAACTTGGAGTGAAAGAGTACTTATTGAAACCTATAACTTATACTGCTTTAAAAAATACCATGGAGGATATTGAAAAAAAGCTTAATTTAAGTAAGGAAAAAGATGCACTTCTAGAAGAAGGTATACTTAAGGAAGAAATATTGGGACAAGTACTACTAAATAAAGGACAAAATTTAGAGCATTTTTACAAAATAATTGAAAGTAAAGTAAAGCAAAATGAAAATATATATGTTGTTAATTTGCATCTTAGAGATAAATACGAAGATAAGGTCGAACTTATAATAAAAGAGATTTATGAAGCTATGAAGAATTATAATATTGTAAATTTCTATTACTCTATCTTAAAAGAGTACAATTATTTGCCTATTTTAGTAATTACTAAAACACCTTACGTAGAATTTATAAAAATGCTAAAGCATAAGATATTATTTTCACTTAGGCAGAAGGGATTCTTAAATACTACTATTAGTATTATTAATCTAAACGAACTATCTGAAATTAAAAGTTCATTTAAAAAGCTACAAAGATTGTCTAGATGGCATATTTCATTTGGAAATAATGAAGTGATTTATGAAGAACTAATATCTAAATTAAAAATAAATCATTGTAATTATCCAAGAGAGCTTGAAAAGGAAGTGTTAAAAGCCATAAAAAACAATGATCAGAAAAAGTTGGCTGATATTAATAAAAAATTTATATCATATTTGAAAGAAAACATCTACGACCCATGCGAGATAATCGATGTTAGCAGCAAGTATATTTTTTCAATTTTAACTGTGGCTAAAAGCTGTAATAGCAATCTTTATACTGAGTTTAATAATGAAGGAGTTTTAGATTCAATTAAAAATAGTTTTACATTTGATGATTTAGAAAAGCGGCTAAATTATGTAGTTCGTAAGATGTGTGAAAGAAATGATGACGAGACTAAAGTAAATTCATTGATTGTAAGAAAAGCTATAAATTATATAAAAGAGTATTATAGTGATAAAATTTCTCTTGAGGAAATAGCAAGTGGAATGAATATAACTCCAGAATATTTAAGCAGGTTATTTACAAAGGAACTTGGAAAAAGTTTTTCAGATTATTTAAAAGAATTTAGAATTCATAAAGCAAAGGAATTATTAGGAAGTAATAAACTAAAAATTTATGAAATTGCAGAGAAGGTCGGCTATAGTGATTCCAAGTACTTTTGCAAAGTTTTTAAAGAATCAACAGGAATGTCCCCAAAGGAATATATGAAATTTTATTAAGAAATGATAAGCGATAATAAGTCCGAATGTTTGTTATTTTATAGTCTTAAATACAAAGTGTAAAATTAATATCATGATTTTACACTTTTTTCATGATAATAGAATATTAGAAGTAATTTAGAAGATGTAATATTAAGTTATAGAAAACGTTATTATTCATAAAAATTTAGGAGGTAAATAATATGAAAAAAACTAAAAAGTTACTGGCTTGTTTGACGGCTATTGCAATGTCGGCGACTATATTTATTGGATGTGGAAGCAGTGGTGGGGGCACAACTCAAACTAAAGCAGATCCGTCAGGAAAGACAACGATTACAGTGTGGCACTATTTTGATGGGCAGCAACAACAAAATGCAATGCAAAATCTTGCTGATAAATATAATAAATCTCAAGATAAGGTAGAAGTTCAAGTGGAATTTGTACCAAGAGCTGAACTTACTAAGCAGTTTACAATAGGACTTGTTGCTGACAAACTACCTGACATAGGTTTAGTTGATAATCCAGATATGGCTTCATTTTCGGCGATGGGATTATTTGCAGATATTACAGATAAGATGAATTCCTATGATGGTAAAGATCAATTTTACCAAGGTCCGATTTCATCATGTCAGTTAGATGGAAAATACTATGGAATCCCACTTGGAAGCAATGATTTAGCTTTGTTTTATAATAAGGACATGTTAAGTGCAGCAGGAGTTGAGCCGCCTACAACTTTTGATGAATTAAAGACTGCAGCTAAGAAATTGACTAAAGGAGATACCTATGGTTTAGCTATAGCTGCACCAAAGAATGAGGAAGGAACATTTCAATATCTTCCATGGCTTATTTCAACAGGAGCTAAATTTAATGAAATTGGAAGTGAGGCGGGAATAAGTTCACTTCAATATCTCACTGATCTTATAAAAAATGGATCAATGAGTAAAGAAGTTATAAACTGGACACAAAATGATTTAGAAAAACAATTTGTAACTAATAAAGCAGCCATGATTACAGATGGTCCATGGATTATAGATACAGTTAAGAAGGATGCACCAAACCTAAATTGGGGAGTTGTAAAAATTCCTAAAGATAAAGTATTTGCATCGGATTTAGGTGGAGAAAACTGGGGTATAATTAAAGGCCATCATGAAGCTGAAGCTTGGGATTTTATTAAATACACTCAGCAAAAAGATAATATGACTGAATATTGTGCTGATTTTGGTTACATTCCATCTAGAAAAGATGTTGCAGAAAGTGATGATAAAATTACTAAAGACCAAGTTATGAGCGTATTCCTAGATGAATTGCAATACGCTATGCCAAGAGGCCCACATCCAAAATGGCCTGAAATATCAGATGCAATGTCTACTGCAATGCAGGAAAGTTTTACAAATGCAAAGACACCAGAGCAAGCAGCAAAAGATGCACAGGTTAAGGTTGATGCAGTATTAAAATAAATTTATAGATACCCAACTAAGACCTAAACTTGTGCATATATCTCGCCGAAATGAGAATTATGATGTTGTTCCAGTTTCTAAGGAAATTATGATGGATGATTCTAAGATTACAAGTTGCGCCCAAGATGCTAGCCTCAAAGGCGAGCTTTGAACTAGCATACTTGGAACAACTTTCAATCTAAGAATCAGAGCCATCAAATTCCTAATGAAACATTTCACAAAAGCATAATTCTTATTTCTAGTTGGGATATATTTCATAGTGTAAATCTCACTTATAGTTGGGGTATCTATATATAGATAAGCGATTTAAGAATTAGATTTGTTAGATGAATATATGTGTAGAGGTGCTAAAACTTTAAGTTCATATCTTCACTAGAAATCATAAATATTTTTCTGGTATATCAATATATTCTAAGTGTAAGTCAAATTCTTTATATTGGAAATCTATAAAAAATCTAAAGGTGCCTAAAATTTAGTGAAGGAGACCTTTAAATTGAAACAAGGTAGGTGAAAATAATTTTGAAAAATAAATATAGCGGTGAATTTATTAAGGAAGAAAGAAAAGGGTACATATTTGTGCTCCCAGCACTAATATTTATGCTGGCTTTTGTGGGATATCCGATTATATATAATTTTATTTTAAGTCTTCATGATGTAAATGTAACGACTTTTAGTCAGCCTGTTAAACCATTTGTTGGTATAGAAAACTATATTGAAGTATTTAAAGATCCGGCAATGCCAATAAGTATTTGGAATACTTTAGTTTTCACTATTGGAAGTATATCAATTCAATTCATTATAGGACTTGGACTAGCTTTGCTTTTCAGTTTAAAATTTAAGCTTTCAGAACCTCTTAGAGGACTTATGGTAGTTAGTTATCTTGTACCGATGACAGTAACCGCATTATTGTTCAAATTTATGTATAGTACAAGCGGAGGTATAATAAACGAATTACTTATGAAATTTCATCTGATATCACAGCCAATAGGCTGGATTATAGACAGTAAAACCTCAATGTTTTCAGTTATATTAACAAACTCATGGGTTGGAATTCCATTTAATATGTTGTTATTAACAACTGGGTTAAGTAATATTCCGTATGATTTATATGAGGCAGCTAAAGTTGATGGGGCTAATGTAATTCAGAGATTCTTTAAAATAACTCTGCCATCATTAAGACCAGCGATTTTATCTGTATTAGTTCTTGGATTTATTTATACATTTAAAGTTTTTGATTTAGTATTTGTTATGACAAATGGAGGTCCAGTTAATAGTACTGAACTAATGTCAACTTTTGCATATAAACTTTCATTTACGCAATTTTCATTTAGTAAAGGTGCTACTGTCGCCAATGTATTGTTTGCTATTTTATTCTGCGTAAGTTTAGGATACCTCAAATTGATAAAGGAAGATGAGGTGATTGGGTAATGAAGAAGGTTGTTCTTAAGGATAAACAAAAAAATATAATATTATGCTGTGTATCAATTTGCGTAGCTTGTATTATGCTTTTTCCAATATATTGGATTATAGTAAGTTCATTTAAAACTAATGCCGAAATCTTTGCATCACCTCCAACTTTTATACCTAAAGATTTTACATTAAGTAGTTATACAGACCAATTTACAGGAAAGAGCAGCATAATAGTAACACTAGCTAATAGCTGTAAGGTTGCATTAGCTTCAATGATCTTAGCATGTGTATTAGCTATTCCAGCTGCATATGGTTTGGCAAGATTCAGGATGAGAGGGAAAAAGGTATTTATATTGATCTTCCTAGTAACTCAGATGCTCCCAGTAGCATTATTACTTACACCAATGTTTTTAGTTTATAAAAATTTACATCTACTAGATACTCTTTGGGCTCCAATATTATCAGATGCAACAATATCTGTTCCATTTGTAGTTCTTATTCTTAGAACTTATTTTCTTGCTTTACCAAAAGAACTTGAAGATTCAGCAAAGATTGATGGATGCAATACATTTACAGCATTTACAAAAATAATGCTTCCAATATCTTATCCAGGACTTATAATGACAGGAGCCTTTTCCTTCTTATATGCTTGGGGCGATTTAGCGTATTCACTAACATTTTTAACCAGCCCTGAAAAGAGAACTATGACAGCTAGTATATATAACTTTATGGGTAAGTATGGAATACAGTGGAATTCTATAATGGCTTATGGAGTACTTTTAGTTTTACCTGTTGTTTTAATATTCATATTCCTTCAAAAATATATAATTGGAGGATTAACAAATGGTGCTGTTAAAGGCTAAGCATGAATTTAATTATTCAAAGATTGGAGAGTTCATATTATGGAATCGAATAAGAAATTTAATTTAGATGATAGTGTTTTTGAAGCTTATGGAAATGTATTGATTCGTAAATACGATTGTGAAACGTTACGAATTGAGCCTTGGGGAAAAAATAGTTTACGTATACGTAGCACTAAGCAAGCAGAATTTATGAATAATGATTGGGCTTTATTGCCACAAGAAAGTTGCGAAATTAAGATTAAAATTGAAAATAATGAAGCAGATATAGAGAATGGAAAAATTCATGCAAGGATTGATAAGGAAGGAAAAATCACATTTTATAATGATAAAGATGATGTTCTTTTAGAAGAGTATGTAAGAAATAGGAAAAATGTTAATAGATTTTGCAGTGCTTTAGAGATAGAAGCACGTGAATTTAAGCCTATTCTTGGTGGGGATTATACTTTAACCATGAGATTTGAATCAAATCCAAAGGAAAAGTTATTTGGCATGGGACAATATCAACAGCCAAATTTAGATCTGAAAAATTGTGTACTTGAACTTGCGCATAGAAATTCCCAAGCTAGTGTTCCATTTGTATTATCAAGTTTAGGGTATGGAATGCTCTGGAATAACCCAGCCATTGGAAAAGTTACTTTCGGAAAAAATATTACAGAGTGGGTAGCGAATTCTACTAAGCAATTAGATTATTTTATAACAGCAGGTGATACGCCAGCAGAAATAGAGGAATCTTATGCAAAGGCAACTGGAACAGTGCCAATGATGCCGGATTATGCTATGGGTTTTTGGCAATGCAAATTGAGATATCAAACCCAAGAAGAGTTATTAAGCATTGCACGTGAATATAAAAAAAGAAACCTTCCAATTTCAGTTATAGTGGTTGACTTTTTTCATTGGCCAAAACAGGGAGAATGGAAATTTGATTTAGATTATTGGCCTAATCCTGATGCTATGATTAAAGAACTTAAGGAAATGGGCATTGAGTTAATGGTTTCTATTTGGCCAACAGTAGATAAGACAAGTGAAAATTATGATAAGATGCTTAAAAAAGGTTATTTAGTAAGAGTTGATAGGGGAATTAGAACAACTATGGACTTTTTGGGAGATACTGTTTTCTATGATCCAACAAATCCAGAAGCGCGTGAGTTTGTATGGAAAACTGCTAAGAAAAACTACTATGATAAAGGCATAAAAATATTTTGGCTTGATGAAGCTGAACCAGAATACTCGGTTTATGACTTCGAGAATTATAGGTATCACTTAGGTCCAAATGTACAAATAGGTAATATATATCCAGCTATGTACGCAAAAACGTTTTTTGATGGCATGAAGAAAGAAGGTCAGGAAAATATAATTAATCTTCTTAGATGTGCATGGGCAGGAAGCCAACGTTATGGAGCACTTGTATGGTCAGGGGACATTGATTCTAGTTTTGAATCTTTAAGAAATCAATTTGCAGCTGGTCTTAACATGGGAATTGCAGGTATACCATGGTGGACAACTGATATAGGAGGATTCCATGGTGGAAATCCAGATGATCCAGACTTTAGAGAATGCATAATCAGATGGTTTGAATATGGAGCATTCTGTCCTGTATTTAGGTTACATGGTGATCGTGAACCACATTCAAAGCCACTTGGAGCTAGCGGTGGTGGACTATGTGCAAGCGGTGCAGCTAATGAAGTATGGAGTTATGGAGACGAAGCATATGAAATATTTAAGAAATATATGTTTATCCGGGAAAGGATGAAACCTTATATTACTAAAATCATGGAGGAAGCACATGAAAAAGGAACTCCAGTTATAAGACCGTTATTTTATGATTTCTCAGAAGATGAGATTTGTTGGGATATTACAGATGAGTATATGTTTGGGACAGATGTTCTTGTTGCACCAGTACTTCATAAAGGACATAGGTCAAGAAAAGTATATCTGCCAAAAGGTGCAAATTGGAAAGATGTAAATTCAGGGAAGATATTTAATGGCGGACAAGTAATAGACTATAGTGCGCCATTAGAAATAATACCATTATTCCTTAAGGATGAAGCAGAAGTTTCAATTATTTAATGAGAAAGATAAGTAATAAGAGTTTATGTTAAGTAAACTCTTATTTTTGTTTAAAAATTGAATTCTATGTTTAAAATTTGCTATTTTATAACAAAATAATAATAGTACATTAAACATAGAGGTTTCATTTTATTTGATACAACTTGTAGGATATGACTCAATAGTATTTTATAAATTTAAATGACATCTAAAGGAGGGCAACATGAAGAAATTATCGAAAAAAATATTAATCTTAATTACTATTATAAATTTTTTTGTAATGATTTTTGAAGGTAGTGCTGGAAGATATGATATTAGAGCAATAGTAACTAACGTATCAGAACAAAAGGATAGATTACAGTTGATAAAAGAAAAAGGAGAGATAACTGTTGTTTCACCACAAAATGATGTTTCATATTTTTATATAGATCCAAGTACAAAAAAGTTAGAGGGAACTGAGGCTGATATAATAACCGAAATTGGAAGCAGACTTGGAATTAGTAAAATTGAAACTAGCAACTCACCATTTGTAAATTTATTAGATAAATTAAATACTGATGACAGTATGGATATCGCGTCAGGTGGAATATTTATAACTCCGGAACGTGAAAAGATAGTAGCCTTTACACAGCCAATATATAAAGCCACAGAAGCTGTTGTAGTTCCAACCTTTTCAAATATAAATTTTAAAAGCGATCTAAAAAACGCAGTAGTGGGAGTAGAAAAGGGTACAGTATATGAGAGCATGGGTGAAAGGTGGAAAAATGATAAAATAATAAAAGATATAACAATCTTTGAAAATTCAACTGAATTATTGGATGCTATATATAAAAGAAAGATAGATGCAGGGTTAGTAGACTCTGTTATAGTGAAATATTCTCTGCTAAAAAATAAAAATATACCTTTAAGAATATTAAAGGATTATACACCTGAATTAAGTGGGAATATAGCTATAGCAGTTAGAAAAAATGATAAAGCTTTATTAAATGCATTAAATGAAAAAATAAAAGAGATGAAGGCAGATGGTACTTTATATGCGATTCTTGTAGAAAATGGGCTTGATAAAAATAATATGATTTCTAATTGATTTCTAACATAAGTTTACGATAGATTTTGATAAATTTAATTTTGTGGAAAATATGTGTTTTTTTCTGTGATAAAGGCTATAATGAAAGTATTATGACAAAATAATATTTATATTTATATAAATTTGCTATAAAAAGCAAGAAATCATTGCAACTTTGTCAAAAATGTATTAGTATTTAACAGTGAAAATTAAATTTTTAGAGGAATATATTGGGGAAATAATAGCTACAAAAATTCGCATGATTATAAAATACTTATAAAAAAGCATTTATATAGATGCTTTAGTGAATATGGAGGAAAAAAATGGATAAGTCAACATCAGAAAATCAGAATTTATCGAGAGGGCTAAAAAATCGGCATGTTCAGTTACTTGCTATAGGGGGTGCAATTGGAACAGGACTATTCCTTGGTTCAGGAAGATCAATTCACTTAGCTGGTCCATCTATCTTATTTGCTTACATAATAACAGGAATAATATGCTTCTTTGTTATGCGTGCTCTCGGGGAATTATTACTATCTAATTTAAATTACCATTCATTTGTAGACTTTGTATATGATTATTTAGGGAACGGAGCGGCATTTATTACTGGATGGACATATTGGTTTTGTTGGATTTCAGTTGGAATGGCTGATTTGACTGCTGCCGGGTTATACATACAATACTGGCTTCCTAATATACCTCAATGGCTTCCAAGTCTTATTGTTCTTGTAATTTTACTAATTATGAATCTTACAGCAGTAAAATTATTTGGTGAAATGGAATTTTGGTTTGCTTTAATTAAAGTTGTTGCAATCTTAGCACTAATTGTAATTGGTATATTTATGATTATTACAGGATTTTCAACAGATGCTGGTGCATCTAGCTTTGCAAATCTTTGGAGCCACGGCGGGTTATTTCCAAATGGAATAAATGGTTTTATTCTTTCATTCCAAATGGTAGTGTTTGCTTTTGCTGGAATTGAATTAGTTGGCCTTACAGCTGGAGAAACTGAAAGACCAGAGCATGTTATTCCAAAAGCTATTAACAATATTCCAATTAGAATCATTATATTCTACATAGGGGCACTTATTGTTATCATGAGCATATATCCTTGGAATTCAATTAATCCGGATAAAAGTCCATTTGTTCAGGTGTTTGCAGCAGTAGGAATTGCAGCAGCAGCAAGTATTGTAAACTTTGTTGTATTAACATCAGCAGCATCTGCTTGTAATAGTGCTATCTTCAGTACAAGCCGTATGGTTTATTCACTTGCTAAAGAAGAAAATGCACCTGAATCAATGAAAAAGCTGACTTCTAGTCAAGTACCTTCAAATGCTACAATGTTTTCAGCAATTGTTATTTTGATTTCAGTTATTCTAAATTTTGTTATGCCTGAAGGAGTATTTGTGCTTATAACAAGTATATCAACATTTTGTTTTATCTATATTTGGGCAGTCATAGTTATTTGCCACATGAGGTATCGCAAAACTAATCCTGAACTTGCTGCAAAGAGCAAATTCAAAATGCCACTTTATCCAATAATAAACTATATAATTCTAGCATTTTTTGCTTTTATTTTAGTTGTATTGGCACTTAATAATGAAACTCGTGTTGCTTTATTTGTAACACCTGTATGGTTTATAGTCCTTGGTATTATTTACAACATACTTAAAGCAAAAAAGAAAAATGGAGAAAATGTTTAGTACGCATTTATATATAGTTCTGAAATTTTAATAGAAAGAAAAAAGCTATCTTTTACAGGATAGCTTTTTTCAGTGTAATTATTAATTATTCTATAAAAGTAGCATCTAATGGGTTTCTATCAACTAATCTATTATAACTATACTTTGGATATCCAACCATAACGGCACCTACGACTTTTTTATCTTTAGGAATATTGAATAATTTAAGCAGTGGTGAGTCTTCAATGGCTATGCAATGCTCAAAAATTCCAGCCCAGCATGATCCAAGTCCTAGGGAAGGGGCGAATAATTCAAGATAAGTTAAACAGGAAATAGCATTATTACGACCGTTTGAAAAATTCTTATCTGATGTTGCAATTATTAAATTTGGAGCACCACGGAAGACTGAATCATAGCCATCTTCTCTATAACTTTTTATAGCTTCTTCTACTAAATATCTTAAAGGTGAATTTTCTATAATTTGGACAGTTATTTCTAAAGCTTGTTCAAGTAATTGCTTATTTTGAACTACAATAAAGGATATGCCTTGACTATTACTTGCAGTAGGAGCTAATCTTGCAATATCAATTAATTTTGCTAATTTTTCCTTTGATACAGGTTCAGTTTTGTAATTTCTTATGGAACGGCGAGATCTTAAGAAATATTCTGCCTGCTTTTCGTTTAGTAAAATCTTTTAAATCAATTTGATCTTCTAAAATTTATTTATGCAAATTATCATTTAGTAATGAGATGAATGCGCAGCAATCTTAGTTTTAGCAATAAATATAGCTAATCAATAATAGTAAATTTATCATCAGCCTAAGTCAATATAACCTAAAATATATTCTTAAAAAAATTTTTATATTAGGGATTGAAATATATGGCACTGTGTGTTAGAATTTACTTGTGAATTGGTAAGACCAATTTACGATATCGTATACAGAAAATAAATTAGCGATAGTATTTATTTGATGGTGATTTTTACCACCAAGATACAGAATGGTTTTATCAAAAAACAATTTAGCAATTTAAAAGGATAAAGGAGAGGGAAAGTATGCAGATTCTGTTATGTGTAAAGCAGGTTCCAGATGATTCAATTGAAATCCATTTGGATAATGAAAAGAAAAAACCTAAATTAAATGGAGTCAGTTTGGTTGCAAATGCATTTGATACATATGCATTAGAGCTAGCGGTTCGTTTTACTGAGGCTCATGGAGGAAAAGTTAGTGTATTAACAGTTGGAGCAGATGATTCTTTAAACACATTAAAAAATTGCCTTGCTGTAGGAGCTAAAGAAGCATTTTTTGTAAAAGATGACTTATATGCAGATTTAGATGCTATGGGGACAGCTGATGTTTTGGCAGATGCTATTCATAAGATTGAAGCAGATAAAGGTGAAAAATTTGATTTGATTCTTTGTGGAAAAGAATCTACAGATGAAATTACTGGTCAAGTTGGAGCTATGCTCGCAGAAAAATTAAAGACAGGCTATGTCAGCAGCGCTATTGAAATCGATTTAAAAGATAATTCTATGGAAATTCATCAAGAAACTGAAGAAGGATATAATTTAGTTTCACTAGAATGTCCAGCTGTAGTAACAGTAAGCAAGCCAGATTATGATCCACGTTATCCTACTATAAAAAGTAAGATGGCAAGCCGTAAGGCAGTAATCCCAACTTATTCAGCAGCAGAAATTGGAGAGGCAAAACAAGCAAAAGTACGTTGCATAGAATATGTTGCACCTCCTAAGAAAGAGGCTGGTATCAAGATTCAAGAGAAGGATGCTACTTTAGCAGTAAGTGCTGTTATGGAGCAAATGAAAAAAGATAAGGCAATCTAATTAAGGAGGAAACGAAAGTATGAAAGCATTATTATTCATTGAAACAGATGGAGAAAAGGCATTAGGTGGAAGTATTGAACTTATTAACGCAGCAAAAGCATTAGATGCAGAAGGAACAGCTCTTGTAGTGGGAAATAAAGCTATTGCAGATACAATAGCAGCATTTGGAATTCCAGTTATTTTTACTGATACAGCTACAGATTGTGATACTTTGACAGAATTATTATCAGAAACTGTTAAGGAAGAAAATCCAGATATTGTTTTATTAGCTAATACAACACTTGCTAAAGATGTTGCACCACGTATTGCAGGTCGTATGAATTTGGGATGCGTAAGTGACGTAATAGGAATGAGTAAAGCTGATGATAAAGTTATATATACTAGACCAGCTTATGGCGGTACAATCTTAGAACATATTGAAGTAGAGGGAACAGCTGTAGTAACAGTTAGAAATGGAAGTTTCCCTAAGCCAGAAGCCACTTCAAATGCAGACGTTACAGGAAAGAAAATAGAAATTCCAGCTGATGCTATTAAGGCAAAAATTATTAATACAGTAAAAGAAATTTCTGAATCTGTTAATTTGGAAGAAGCTGAAGTTATTGTTTCTGGTGGACGTGGAATGGGAAGTGCAGAAAACTTCAAACTAGTTGAAGAATTAGCACGTGTACTTGGAGGCGTAGTAGGCGCAACAAGACCAGCAATTGAAGACGGTTGGATTTCTCGTGCACACCAAGTTGGACAATCAGGAAAAATCGTAGCACCAAAACTTTATATTGCATGCGGTATTTCTGGAGCAACACAGCATACATCAGGAATGACAGGTTCCAATTATATTGTGGCAATTAATAAAGATGAAGAAGCTCCAATCTTTGAAGTTGCTAACGTAGCAATTGTTGGAAATGTAAATGAAATCCTTCCAATTATGATTGAAGAAATGAAAAAAGCAAAAGCAGAATAAATACTTTTTCCAGATAAGATAAATGGTTATCCCACCAAAAAGTTGGTGGGATAACCAAAAAAATAAATCTCAATTCACAAGAAAATGAAATTATGTATAAATTTCACACTTGTATACTTGGAGAATTATTAAAAAACATAATTGAATAAGAGACGCAGCATATAAAAAACAACTAAATCCGAATATATGTAAAAATAGTATTGAATCAACAAGTGGGAAGCTATGTAATTAAGACCAAAATAGTAATAACAATTTTTAAAAGGTTATACCATTTAAAAATTGTATGAGGAGGATAAAAGAATGTTGTTTTTTAAATTCTTAATGGCGATATTACCTATCATTTGGCTTATAGTTGCACTCAGTGGATTAAAAATGCCAGGTTATAAAGCTTGCTCTATTGCACTTGTTCTTACAATGTTTTTAGCTATTTTTTTCTGGAAATTAAATGTGGTTTATACTGTGACAGGAGTATTTGAAGGAGTACTCAACGCATTGTGGCCAATCTGTTTAGTTATCGTTGCAGCTTTGTTTACGTATAATTTAATTTTACGTACAGGTGCAATGGATTTCATAAAGGAAATGTTGGCCGGAGTTTCTATGGATAAAAGGGTTTTAACATTAATTATTGGATGGGGATTCGGTAATTTCATGGAAGGAATGGCTGGGTTTGGAACAGCAGTTGCTATTCCAGCATCTATGCTTGCTGGTGTTGGATTAAATCCATTTTCAGCAGTTCTAGCATGTTTGGTTGCTAACAGTACACCAACAGCATTTGGTTCAGTAGGAATACCACTCGTGACACTTTCAGCAGTAACCGGAGTTGGATCAAACACATTGGCAGTAAATACAGTAATAATTGAAGGAATTCTTTGTTTTATAAGTCCATTTATTATGGTATGCATCGTAGGTGGAGGGATAAAGGCATTGAAGGGGGCATTTCTTGTTACATTAGTCGCTGCATTATCATTTACAGTACCTGCTTATATTACAGCAACAGCAGTTGGAGCAGAACTTCCAGATATAGTAGGATCTATCTGTTGTATGGTATGTACGGTTGTAGCAGCAAAAATCTTTAATAAAAAGCCTCAAGACGAGTATTGCATTCAAATTAACAAGAAAAAAGAAGAAACAGCTTTATCATTTGGTAAAGCAGTACAAGCATGGTGTCCATTTATCTTAATATTCGTAATGTTAATGGCTACATCAACATTATGTGCACCAGTTCATGATGCAATTGCAGTATTTAAAACTAGTACAAGCGTATATGCTGGTAAAGGTGGAAATACTCTAACTTTCAGCTGGATTAATACACCAGGTGTTATCATTCTTGTTGCAGCAGTCATTGGCGGTCTCGTTCAAGGCGCAAAAATATCAACAATACTTGATGTACTGCGTAGCACATTAAAAGCAAACTGGAAAACAATCGTTACAATTTGTGCAGTTATGTCAACAGCAAAGGTAATGGGGTATAGTGGAATGATTTCAGATATTGCAAGTCTTTTAGTTGTAGTAACTGGAGGAGCATACCCATTAATTTCTCCATTAATTGGAGCAATTGGAGGATTTGTAACTGGATCAGGTACATCAACCAGTGTTTTATTTGGAGGATTACAAGTACAAACCGCACAAAATCTTGGACTTTCTGGTGCATGGATGGCAGCAGCAAATACTCTTGGAGCAGGTATAGGAAAGATGATTTGCCCTCAAAGTATTGCAATTGGTGCAAGTGCAATTAATCAATCAGGTTCGGAAAGTAAAATTTTAAAAAGCGTATTTAAATACTTTGTGTGTTATGTAGTTATAGCTGGAATAGTATGTTTTGTTGGAACACTTTAAGGCAGTTGATATATATTACAGGTGACCGTTTAAAGTTTACCAGGAAAATTCAGTAGTTTTTAGAAAATTAAGGAACTTTATTCAAAAGCCTACATTTTATACCCTTAGGGTATAAAATGTAAACTGAATTAGTTCGGCGTAGTAATTTGCTAAAGAAAGATAAAGTGAATTTTACATCTAATATCTTAGAAAGGAATGAATATTATGGCTGAGTATAATCAATTGACAGAGGAGATAATCTCAAAATTACAGGAGGCAGCACCAGGGCATATTTTAACAGGAGCTGATATAAACGATGACTATAGTCACGATGAAATGCCTATCTACGGAAAAGTAGCTCCACAAGTTGTGTTTATGGCACATTCTACAGAAGAAGTTGCTGCAGTGGTAAAAATATGTAATGAAAATAAAATACCAGTAACTCCAAGAGGAGCAGGAACAGGACTTACAGGTGGAGCAGTTCCACTACTTGGAGGAGTTTTAATCGATATTACAAAAATGAACAAAATAATTTCTTATGATTTAGAAAACTTTGTTGTTAATGTAGAAGCTGGAGTTCTATTAAATGACCTTGCAGAGGATTGTTTAAAACAAGGATTATTATATGCTCCAGATCCAGGTGAAAAATTTGCATGCCTCGGTGGAAATGTTGCAACAAATGCTGGTGGAATGAGAGCCGTTAAATACGGTGCGACACGTGATTATGTACGTGCAATGACAGTTGTTCTTCCAACAGGAGAAATTACTAAATTTGGTGCTACAGTATCAAAAACAAGCTCAGGTTATAGCCTTTTAAATCTAATGATTGGTTCAGAAGGTACACTTGGAATTATTACAGAACTAACATTGAAAGTAATGCCAGCGCCAAAGGTAGTAGCAAGTTTAATTATTCCTTTTGAAAATTTAGATGATTGTATTTCTACTGTTCCAAAATTTAGAATGGAACACATGAATCCACAAGCGATAGAATTCATGGAAAGAGAAATTGTTTTATCTAGTGAAAGATATATTGGAAAGAGTGTATTCCCACAAGTAATTGATGGAGTTACTGCAAATGCTTATTTACTCGTTACTATAGATGCAGGTAATGAAGATGAATTAAATAATCTTATTGAGCAAGCAAGTGAAATAGTATTAGAAGCAGGAGCAATTGATGTTCTTGTAGCTGATACACCTGCAAAAATAAAGGATGCATGGGCAGCGCGTTCAAGTTTCTTAGAAGCTATTATGGCAGAAACAAAATTATTAGATGAATGTGATGTTGTAGTTCCAGTAAATAAAATCGCTCCTTATCTTGCTTTTGTAAATAAAACTGGTGAAGAGTGTGGATTAACTATTAAGAGTTTTGGACATGCAGGAGATGGAAATCTTCACATATACCAATGTAGTAACGATTTAGAAGAAGAAGAATTCAAGACAAGAGTTGACAAATTCTTTAAGATTATTTACGAAGAAGCAATCAAATGCGGTGGACTTGTTTCAGGCGAACATGGAATTGGTAGTGGAAAGATGGCTTATTTAGCTGATAGCGTTGGAGAAATAAATATGGAATTAATGAAAGGTATTAAGGAAGTATTCGATCCAAATTCTATTATGAATCCAGGTAAGGTATGTTGTCCGATAGAAAATTAAGCTCATAATTAAAAAATTTATATATATATTAACATCCCATGAAATAAAAAAGGAAAAGATGAAAAAAAGAAAGGTAGGAAATTAAAATGGATTTTAAACAAGATGAAAATCACCAACAATTACTAGAAATGTATCGTGAATTTGCAGAAAATGAGGTAAAACCAATTGCAAAAGAAATCGATGAAAGTATGCGATTTCCAGAAGAAAATGTAGCAAAAATGGCTGAAATGGGCTTGCTTGGAATTCCATTTCCTGAAGAATACGGCGGAGCTGGAATGGACACATTAAGTTATATACAATGTGTAGAAGAATTATCTAAATGTTGTGGAACAACAGGTGTTATAGTTTCAGCACATACAAGCCTTTGTGCAACACCAATTTACACATTTGGTACAGATGCTCAAAAAGAAAAATATTTAAAACCACTTGCTTCAGGTGAAAAATTAGGTGCCTTTGGATTAACTGAACCAGTAGCTGGAACTGATGCTTCAATGCAAAAGACAACAGCAGTATTAGATGGAGACAATTATATATTAAATGGAAGCAAAATCTTCATTACTAATGCAGGATATGCAGACACATATATTGTATTTGCTATGACAGATAAGAGTAAAGGAACAAAAGGTATTTCAGCATTTATCGTTGAAAAAGACTTCCCAGGATTTTCAGTTGGAAGCCATGAATTAAAGATGGGAATTCGTGCATCTTCTACATGTGAATTATTCTTTGATAACTGTATAGTTCCAAAGGAAAATCTTTTAGGAGAAGAAGGAAAAGGATTTGGTATTGCAATGGCAACTCTTGATGGAGGCCGTATTGGTATCGCTGCACAAGCTCTTGGTATTGCAGAAGGTGCAATAGAAGAAACTGTAAAATATGTTAAAGAACGTGTTCAATTTGGAAAATCTATTGCTCAATTCCAAAATACACAATTTGAACTTGCTCAAATGCGTGCAAATACAGAAGCTGCAAAACTTTTAGTATATCAAGCTGCATGTGCAAAAGATGATCATCAAAAATTCACACATTTAGCTGCTATGGCAAAATTATTTGCTGCTAGAAATGCTACAGATGTAACAAATCGTTGTTTACAATTATTTGGTGGTTATGGATACACAAGTGATTATCCAATTGAAAGAATGATGCGTGATGCTAAGATAACAGAAATCTATGAAGGAACATCAGAAGTTCAAATGATGGTGCTTTCAGGATGGATGCTTAGATAATATCATAAAAAACTAGTTAAAATGCCCTCACATTAGGCACATGAGAAAATAATAAATCAACCTGCATACTGATTTATTATTTTCAGATTGTGAATTAAACCTATTTAAATAAACTATATGAAAAAGACTAATTAAAATGCCCTCACATTAGGCACATGAGAAAATAATAAATCACCTGCATACTGATTTACTATTTTCAGATTGTGAATTAAACCTATTTAAATAAACTATATAAAGATAACAAGTTTTCTACAATTGTAGGGAACTTGTTATTTTTTATGCCTTTATATAGATAAGCTAACTGTAAACTTTCAACACTAATTTAAAATACAGACTAAAATATACATATAGTTCGAAGTACGACCACAGAATAATTGGAAAACATTATCGATTTCCGTATGCATAAAAAATTGTAACATAGTTAATAATTTCTTTAACAAAACAATTATCTATATCGTAACGAATAAATATTTTTGTAGCCACAAGGGTCATAATATGGAGAATGGAATTTAAAAATGAGCTGCTAAAGATATTTAGCTTATGGTTGTTACACTTTGACTTGTCACACCCAAGGCGGGAGCATGTTTAAGTGACCACAACCGTGAGTTCACTATCTTCAGCGATATTTTTATAGCCATTCCAAGCAAACATATTTATTGATCTCTAGAGAAATTTTAAAAGGAAACTCGACTTACATACGTTCGCTTAAAAGCCAAGGTCTTCTCCAATTAGTATAACCTTTATCTTTTTTGCGGGCCTGCTAGTTCTTGTTGTTACCATTTGCGAACAAATACAATCTGGGCTTAGACAGTCTCCACAGCTGCCATTTATATAGCATGGAGTCTTCATATCTTGAAAATGCTGCATATTTGATGGTGCAGCAATTGTTCTAGCTCTTTGAATTGCATCATCAAGAGTTTTCACAACTTTATTCATTCCAGCTACAACTATGACGCTTTTAGGTCCAAAAATCATGGCTGCTACACGATTCCCATTTCCATCGATATTAAATAGCTGACCGTCTTCGCTTATAGCATTGCTGCTCATTAAAAATGTATCACATAAAAGTGCTTTTCTCATAAGTTCTGTTCGTTCTTCAGGACTCTTTCCAGTATCTCTATCTATAACTTGATAGCATTTTTCTTTTACAAGTTCTTTTATGCCAATTTCAGTTAAGGTTTCAGAGCCACCCCAAGACACAACATGGTTTTCTGGAATCAAATCCAAAATTTGCTGAACTGCTTCGTCCTTAGTCTTGCAATAAAAAGCATCAAAATGACGCTTTTTCAAAGCCTCAATTACCTTTGTGCTTAACTTATCATAACGTTTTATTAATAAAGATTGTCTTGTCATTTTAAAGGTCCCCCTTAATTCATATATTTTATTTTATTCCTTGCGGAGAAAGTTAAATTGATATTTCTATAATATATTTATAACATAATCAACCAGTTTATATAAGAGCGCACTTTTCTGTAACATAGTATAAAAAATGATACTAAAAGATAAGTGAATATAATAATTTATTAGGAATATAATTAAGTAATGAAATCAAAGGAGATATGGATTTGAAGCTTGATTTAGATAAAAAAGATTTAATTTCTTTAGTTAAAGGAACGGACCCAAATTTAAATGTAATGGAGCATCCTAAAATAAGTTGTTGTGGAAATTATAGAGTGCAAAATAGTAGATGGGATTGGAATCAACATGTTTTTGAAAAGTATACTGATGAAGAAATATATGAAATATATAAGATATGCAAAAATAGTTGGGGTGAATAATACTTAATAAGCGTGAAGGAATATAATTCTAAATAAAACGTTAAGTAAATAAGTAGGCTTTGATTCTTGAAAGTCCGTAAAATTCAACGCCAACTTCGCGTAAAATGAACTTAGTATTGCAATCAAGAAGTTACTTTTTCATTTTAGGGGGAGAGTGAAAAAATACTTGACTTAGAGTCCACTCAAAGTAGTAGAATTTAGTTTGTAATAAGAATTACTTAAATATTTAATTCAATTTATGAATGAGGGCATGAAAATTACAATTTAATTTACTATTTTAAAAGAGTTAAGGAGAAACGAAGAGATGGAAAAGAAAAAATTAGGATTTGGATTTATGCGTCTTCCGCTAAAAGATCAAGAAAATCAAGAAAGTATCGATTTTGAAATGTTAAATAAAATGGTAGATACTTTTTTGGAAAGGGGCTTTACTTATTTTGATACAGCGTATATGTATCATGCATTTAAGAGTGAAATCGCTTTGAGAGAATCTTTAGTAAAACGTCATAAGAGAGATAGTTTTACAGTAGCATCAAAACTACCAACTATGTTTTTGAAAAAAGAGGGAGATCAAGAAAGAATTTTTGACGAGCAATTAGAAAAATGCGGTGTGGATTATTTTGATTATTATCTCCTTCACAACTTAGGTGTATCAAATTATAAAAATGCTCAAAAGTTCGATAGCTTTGCATTTGTTCAAAAAAAGAAAGAAGAAGGAAGAGTAAAAAATATGGGATTTTCTTTTCATGATAATGCAGATTTATTAGATGAAATCTTAACTGCTCATCCAGAAGTAGATTTTGTTCAATTACAAATTAATTATATTGATTGGGACAATGAAAGTATTCAATCTAGAAAATGCTATGAAGTTGCAAGAAAACATAATAAGCAAGTTGTTGTTATGGAACCAATTAAAGGCGGGACTCTTGCAAATGTACCAGAAGAAGCAGAAAAATTGTTTAAAGAATACCATAAAGATATGTCTGTGCCATCATGGGCAATAAGATTTGTAGCAAGTCATGAAGGAATAATGATGGTATTAAGTGGAATGTCAAATATGGAACAACTTCTTGATAATACAAGTTATATGCAGGATTTTGTGCCTTTAAATGATGAAGAAAAAGAAATTATTAAAAAAGCTACAGATATTATTAATAGTAGCATTGCAGTTCCATGTACTGCATGTCAGTATTGTGTAGATGGATGTCCAAAGAATATTCAAATACCAAAATATTTCTCTCTATATAATAACTATAAACAATTTGGCCCTGGGATTTCACAGGTCTACTATAATAATTTAACTCAAGAGCATGGAAAGGCTTCTGATTGCATAGGATGTAAGCAATGTGAAGGACATTGTCCACAACATATAGAAATTACAAAATGCTTAAATGATGTAGCGGCTGTATTTGAATAAGAATTGGATTAAAATGGAATAAATTATTTAAGAGCCAAGCAAAAAACAATTTTAACTATTGTTTTTACTTGGCTCTTTATTTTATCTCTAATTGAGAGGATATTTAAAAAATATATAAAGAACTAAGCTCTATCAATGTCCTTAATTAGTCCTAAATGTTCTGGCTTCCATCCAAGTCTTTCTTGAGTTAAAGCATTGGATGCTGGAATATCTGCAGCAATAAGCTGTCCTAGAGCTCCAAAATGGTTAGTTGCCTCTTCTAGAGATATTGATTTGGTTGGTACACTAAGACGACGGCCGATAGCTTCTGCAATTTCGCGCATAGGTACACCTTCGTTAGCTACTGCATGAAATATTGATCCGGTTAATGCTTTTTCTAGTGCTAGTCTATAAAGTTTTGCAGCATCAAGTCTGTTAACAGCTGGCCAGCGGTTAAAGCCATCGCCTACATAAGCAGAGAAGCCTTTACTGCGAGCTATTTCAATAAGTATAGTAACCAAGCCATATTTTTCACCATCACCATATACTATTGGTGCAGGACGAACTACTGACACACGCACGCCTTTAGATGCTAGCGAAAGTGCCAGTGCTTCTGAAGCCGCTCTAGTTCCTGCAGTTAAACTATTGCTAGCTTTATCATTTTCAGTTACGACATCACCAATCTTGATGCCTGCAGTTCCAAATGTAATTACTAATGGCTTATTAGTTCCTGCAAGTGCAGAGCCTAGTGCTTCAATAGCATTACGATCAGTCTCGCAGCAAGCTGCAAAATTAGTAATAAAATTATCATGATCAAAGGCTGCATGAATTACTCCGTCTGCTGAAGAAGCCCCACTGCGAAGGCTGTCAAGATCCTCCAAAGAGCCACGATGAGCTGTAGCTCCAATAGCAGTAAGTGATGTAGCTGATGCATCTGACCTAGCAAGTCCTATTACATTATGTCCTGCATCAAGTAACTCTTTAACGATTTTAGACCCTATAAATCCTGTAGCACCTGTAACAAAAATACGCATGTTAAATTCCACCTTTCAAGTTGAATATGTTATCATAGTTAAAAGTTGTGAGTTACAAAATATAAAATGTGTAACTTATATATGAATTATAACATTTAAGTTTACGAGTTACAAGTATCTTTATATGTAACTTGATAATGTAGGATATTTTCTTTTTCCAATAAAACTTTTTAACAATGAAAAAAATTAAAAAGTTACAAATAAAGAAATTTAACAATATAATAATTTATATTAAACAAGAACCACATTACTTTATGGAATGTAGTATATTGAGGCTATAAGAAATAATAGATTTTAAATGAATATACCCTATATTTGTTTAGCTATATACATAATATTGGAATTAATATTATAATTATTATATGAAAATAGTGTAATTGAGAATACGATAATGTGCTTACACAAATGTGAATTTGGAAGAAAAAATGGATGAGCTTTGTCTAGTATTTATATTGGGTTGTCCCCAATAACAAAACTATATGAATTTATTATATTTTGAGGATAAAAAACAGCTGAAGCAGCATTTTTAGAAGCTAATAAAAAATGAATTTTATTTTAATAAGAAGTTCCTTAATGAAGATAGTATTTTGGAATTTATAAACTTATATATATTCAGGGGGAATAATATGTGGGAAATATTTAAAGAGCCAAATAAGCGCAGTAAATATGTTAAGAAGATAGTTCAGATGTTAAATGACTCTGAGACTTTGTATTATTTAAATATGGCTACTGATAAGCGTAATAGATATGATAGAGAAGCTATGACGGATCTATTCTTTTTTAAGACTAAAATTCTTATTGTGATGATTACGTTAATAGCACTTTTAAATAAGTTAGGATTGCCTGATATTATTAAGTGGTATCATAATGGGGGAGAATTTCCAATAAAATCTGCTTTTTTAGTTGGTTTAAGTTTTGTAATAATTATTATTCATATTTTAAAGCTGGATGATTATTGCATTAATAATCTTATATACAATAACGAGATGAATAAGAAAAAGAAGAAAACAAATGAATTTATAAATACAATAAAGAAAGATCCTAAAAATATTTCTTATGCTTTTCTTAGAAGCACTGTAAAAGAAGCATTTTCTAAGGTAATTGAGTCATTGGAACGCATGAATTTTGAAATGTGCCAAAAATATATGAGTACCGAGTTTTATGATGGGCTGCAATCACAATGTAAAAGATACTCTTTTGAGAATATTGGAAGGATAATTGAAGAACGTGAATTTATAGAAGCAGAGCCAGTTGGAATTATTCATCATCATGATAGCTATAAAGATATAGTCTGGTTCGTCATTAAATATAATGCAAAGGATTATGTTGTAGATGAAACAGATGGAGAGATTCTCTTTGGAAACAATAAAGTTAAGGAGTTTGAACAATATTGGAAGTTTCAAAAAGCAGAGGAAAATACCTGGCTGCTAAGTGATGTGATAGCAAAAGGAGAGCGTGATATAAAAAAATGCTTTAATATTATTGAAGAGTTTTAATTTTGGCTACAATTTTAACACTCTATGTTTAAGAATAGGAATGATCAATGTAAAGTGAAAACTGTGCATAGTTTCTTTAGAAGTAGAAGAAATTATGCATAGTTTATTAAGTATAATGTTTTAGCTAAGTATGTCTGCGTTATATTAATTTTTTATATTCAAATAGTACGCCCTTTGTAACCATTGTCCAAAGTATATCGAATAATTCATCTATTCTTATTTCTTGATTGTCATACCAATGGATTATGGTTGATATTACTGCAGAAAAACAAAATTCACAAAGATATTCAGCGTAAATATTATCCTTAGGTAAGTTAAATGCATTAAAGGCAATTGGAATAATTGTCTTTTTTAGTTTTCCTTTAAACTTAGGATCGCCATTTTCACTGAGCAAAATTTTCAAATGTTCACTTTTAGCAAAGAAATATAGATCAGAAGCTTTAGGTCTTAAACCTTTAATTAAGTGAGGAAACAATATTTTGCTTGCATTATCATGTATATAATGAAGTAAAATATTTTCTTCTTGTTCAAGTATATCACTTACACTTGTGAAATAAGCATAGAATGTACTTCGATTATAGCCGGCTACATCGGCTATTTCTTTTACTGTTATCTTATCTAATCTTTTCTTTTTTAAAATCTTCCAAAACGCCTCTATAATATTTCTTTTTGTTTGTTCGGTAATTTCAGGTTGTTTATTCATATTATCTCCTTTTTTCCAACACTTGGGTATATTTTGTTGATTGATGAAAGTTTCATATCAGTTATAATTTAATTATACAACACCATGTTGTGTGATTAAAGATGTAATTTGATTGAAAGATTGAAGATGCAATCAAGAAAATTTAAAAGGGGTGCTTTACAATGAAAATTAAGATGATAAAAAAGTTTTTACTGGTTATTGGAATAGTGGCTATTTGTTTTTTTGTTTTTAAGGTAGTGAAAACAAATTCAAAGAAAGAGGAAACAGTTTTGCCACCTCCTATGGTAAAAACTCTAACGATCTCAACATCCAATAAGGATTCAGAATATGTTTATTCAGGAGTAGTCCAACCTCATTATAAAAGTCAACTGGCATTCCAAGTAGGAGGAAAGATTATTAAAAAAAATGTGTCAGTTGGAGATAATGTAGAACAAGGAGCAGTTCTAATGGAACTTGATTCTAGAGATATTGAACAAGCAGTAAAAAATTCTGAAGCGGCAGTTTCACTAGCAGAAGCCAAATATAAACTGGCTGAAGATAATTTGAAACGATATGAGCCACTTTATCAATCTAAATTTATATCTCAGGCAGAATATGATAATTATGTAAATGCTGATGAAACAGCAAAGGATGCATTAGAACAGGCCAATGCATTGCATACTCAAAGTTTGAATCAACTGGATTATTGTAAATTATGTGCTGATAAATCTGGAGTAATTAGCAGTGTTGACGCTGAAGAAGGACAAGTTGTCACACCTGGGCAGAAGATTATAACACTAGTTCAGAATAATCAATTAGAAGTAGAAATTAATGTTCCTGAAAATAGAATTGATCAATTAAAAAGTGCTAAAGAAATCAATATGAGCTTTTCGGCTTTATCAGATGTTAAATTGAAAGGCTCTTTAGGAGAAATTTCTCCAGTAGCTAATGATGCATCACGTACTTACAGAGTTAGAATAAATCTTATAGATCCACCTCCTAGCATAAAAATAGGAATGTCTTCTAGTGTGTCTATTAATGAAAATAACTCATCAAGTCAAATATGGATACCGCTTGGAGCAGTATATCAGCCAGATTCATCTCCAGCTGTTTGGGTTGTTAAAGATAATGCAGTCACCCTGAAAAATATTACAGTAAAGGATTTTGGTAGTGATCAGGTTACAGTAAGTGATGGCTTAAGCGAAGGAGATGTAGTGGTGACAGCTGGCATTACCAAACTACGCGAAGGTCAGGACGTAAGAGTAGGGAGTGATAATTAATGAAGGGTTTCAATCTGACAGAGTGGTGTCTTAATAGAAAACAACTGGTTTATTTTTTAGCTATTACAATAATTGTGTCTGGGATTTTTGTTTATCCTAAACTTGGAAGAAATGAAGATCCTGAATTTACTATTCGTGAGATGTACATAACTGTCGTTTGGCCAGGTTCAACTGCAAGTCAGGTTGAGGAGCAGGTTACAGATAAAATAGAGAGAAGACTTCAAGATATACCTAATAAGGACTATATAAAAAGTTATTCTTTTCCTGGAAGATCAGCTATTTTCATTGATTTAAAAGATGACGTGGTTTCAGATAAAATTAGAGACACTTGGGTTGAAGTTCGTAATGATATTAATGATATGAAAGGTAGTTTGCCATCTAATATAGTTGGCCCTAATTTCAATGATAGATATGATGATGTGTATGGTTGTGTTTATGCATTAACATCTGATGGCTATACTTATGAAGAAATGAGAGAAAAAGCTGAAAATATTCGTAGGACTTTATTAAATGTAAAAGATGTTAAAAAAGTTGACTTAATAGGTGTTCAAACAGAAAAAATATCTATTCAGATAGAAAATACTAAAATGGCGCAGCTTGGTATTAGTCCGAATACAATCAGCAGTGCTCTACAGACACAGAATTCTGTTATACCATCTGGAATGATTCAGACATCAACAGATAATGTTTATCTTAGAGTAAGTGGAATGTTTGATAATGTTGACAATATCTCAAACCTACCAATTAAAGCAGGTAATCAAACATTTCGTTTAGGAGATATAGCAAGTATTACACGAGGTTATTCTGATCCGCCAGATCCTAAAATGTTTTTTAATGGAAAGGAATCAATAGGAATTGCAGTTTCCATGGAAAAGGGAGGAAATGTTTTAAACTTAGGTAAAAATTTAGATAAAACACTAGATGAGATTAAAAACGATTTACCTCTTGGCTTAAATATAGATCAGGTAGCTAATCAGCCTGAGGCTGTTACAGATTCTATTAATGATTTCTTAGAAACTTTTGTTTTAGCGCTTGTTATTGTAATGGTAGTAAGTTTTGTAAGCTTAGGTTTCAGGACAGGATTAGTAGTTGCAATATCGATTCCACTGGTTATTGCAGGAGTGTTTGTTGGAATGTACTTTTTAGGGATCCCGCTTCACAAAGTATCACTTGGAGCTTTAATAATTGCACTGGGACTATTGGTTGATGATGCAATTATAGCAATTGAAATGATGTCAGTTAAACTTGAGGAAGGATGGGATAGGTTTAGAGCAGGTTGTTTCGCATTTACATCAACAGCTTTTCCTATGCTTACAGGTACATTGATCACTTGTTCTGCATTTACACCAATAGGCTTTTCCAAGGGAAGTGCATCTGAATACACTGGAAGCGTGGTTACTGTAGTTACTATATCATTACTTTTCTCATGGGTTGTTTCAGTTTGCTTTGTTCCAGTATTAGGTTTTGACTTAATAAAGATTAAAAATAATGAAAATAAAAAATCTGATGTATATGACAGCAAGTTTTATAATAAATTTCGTGGCGTTTTAAATTGGTGCTTAAATCATAGAAGATTAGTAATAACAACAACAGTAATATTGTTTTGTACTTCTGGTTATGCACTTTCACATTATGTTCAAAAAGAGTTCTTCCCAGCGGCAACAAGGCCTGAACTTTTAGTAGATATGACTTTACCACAAGGTTCATCAATTAGTGCAACTCAAGAAGCTGCAGATCGTCTATCAGAAGCTTTAAAAGGAAATAAAGACATCGTTAATTATTCTTATTATGTTGGAAGAGGTGCTCCACGATTTGTTTTATCTTTAGAGCCTGCATCGCAGAATAGCAATTTCGCACAGTTTGTTATATTGACGAAAGATATTGCATCAAGAGAAAGGGTAAATAAGAATGTTCAGCAATTGCTTGATAGCGGGTTTGAAAATATTCAAAGTCATATAAAGGTTATCCAAAATGGTCCTCCTAGTAATTATCCTGTCATGTTTCGTGTTACAGGTTATGATAACGACAAAGTACGTGAAATTGCAGGAAAAGTACGAGATGCCATGGCATCTAATCAGAAATTATACAATATTAATTTCGACTGGTTTGAAAAAACAAAAGAAATTAATATTGAAGTGGACCAGGATAAAGCTAGGGCACTTGGTTTAGACAGTCAACAAATTTCACTATTCTTGCAAGGACAATTATCCGGCACTACAGTATCTCAATTTAGACAAGATGATAAGACCGTAGATATAGTAGTTAAAATGGATTCAGTTAATATTAATGATCTTGGTTATATAAAGAATATAAATATTCCAATACCAAGCGGCGGTTTTATACCAATGGATCAAATTGCTAAAATAAATTATGATGCTGAAGATGGCTATATAGTAAGAAGAGATTTGAAACCCACTATAACAGTTCAAGCAGAAGTATTACCAGGCATAACAGGAAATGATGCAGAAACAAATATATACAATCAGCTTGAAGATTTACGAAAGACCCTCCCTTCAGGATACAGCATAGATATGGGTGGAGCTCTTGAAAGAAGTAATAAAGGATTAGCTCAGGTTAGAGATGTTGTTCCTATTATGATAGTTTTAATGGTAATTCTTTTGATGCTTCAACTCCAAAACGTACCAAAGATGATAATGACCTTACTTACAGCACCACTTGGAATAATTGGGGTAACATTAGCTTTACTTATGCTTAACAGTCCAATGGGGTTTGTCGTAGTGTTAGGTATTTTAGCACTAATGGGTATAATCATAAGAAATTCTGTCATCTTGGTTGATCAAATTGCAAATCATATTAAGACTGGAGAATCTATCCGTGAAGCCATTATAGATTCAACTATCTTAAGATTTAGGCCAATTATCTTAACTGCTGTAGCTGCAATTTTAGGGATGTTACCATTAATTAAAAATACTTTTTGGGGTCCTATGGCAGTGGCAATGAGTGGAGGACTATTTGTTGCAACTATCTTAACCTTGTTTGTACTTCCAGTTATTTATGCTTCTTGGTACAAAGTAGACAAAAAGCTATGAAAATATCGCTGAAGGTTCTAAGCAGCAGGTTGTATCCACTTTAGCATGCTCCAACTTTCAGTGTGACAAGCTAAAATGGAACAACCTACAGCTAAGATCCCTTAACAGCTCATTTTCAAATGTTTTCTTCACAAATATATTTATGATTTCTAGTGAAGATATAAACTTAAAGTTTTAGCAACTTTGTAAATATGTTCATCTAATAAATCAAATTCTTAAATAGTGTATCTATATATGGAGTTCGTCAATGATATTCAAACTTATGAAATTGTAATATCGTTGTTATTCAGGAAATTGAACCAGTGGATATGTATTGTTATGAATATGGAACCCTATAGTTTTATTCAATGAGAAGTAAACTTATGTGTATCAAATTTCATTGTTTGGGATATTTCTAATTCTAAATATTTAACTCATTAATGAGTGCTTCTGGGCAAGCTATAGACATGAAAAAATTGAGTACAAGAAATATGAAAGAGTAACAAATCAAATTATTAATTAAGTGGGTGAATAATAATGAATAAGAAGATAAATAAAGTAATTGCGGCTGGGATTACAGTTAGCATGATTAATGGAGCGATTATTCCTACTTTTGCAGCTGAAAATACGAAAGCGGTGACAGATAAAAGTAATTCTATTGTATTAAATTCAAGTACATCAGGTGAAAATACAAATACTTTAGATGAACAAACTACTAAAACAAAGAAAGTAATCACTTTAGATGAGCTTATAAAATGTGCTGTTGATAATAGTGATAAGTTAGCTTTGAAAGAAAAAGAATTGAAACTGTATGATGATAAGTTGGACCTTCAGGATGAAAAAGATGATTTCTCGGATGATAACAATTTAAAGACCGGCAATGATACAGTAGATGACTTTCCATCTGATAAGCTTAAACTTCAAAAGAAACAAACGGCTCAGTCTGAAGCTTTTTTGCATGATCAAATAACAAATGATGTTACAAAGAGGTATAATGCAATCATCTTAAAAAAGATTGATATAGACAAATTGAAAACAGGTTTAGAAATCAAAAATAATGATTTAGATGCTTTAAAAATGAAAGTTTCAGTAGGGCTTGCGATTCCTAATCAGTTAGAGGACAAGCAGATTGAATTGAATAAGGCACAAGATGAGATAAAGGCTAAAGAAAACTCATTAAAAAATAATTTAGATTATTTAGGAGTATTAACAAATCTAAATTTATCAGATTATACATTGGACTCAAGTATTAGTTATAAAACATTAAAAATAGATGTCTCGCTAGATGAATATTTAGATGATAAAATAGATAGTTATTTAAAGTATAATGATGAAATTATTAAACTTACTGATGATTATATGCATGAGCTACGAGAAGAGGATATGAATAAACTTAGTTACTATGAAAATAAAGTAGTGAAGATTAATAAAAATGATTATTACGAGATTGATGGCGATGGCAACAAAACTTTTAATACTCAGGAATATTGTTTAGCCATTGTTAGCTATGTGCAGCAATACTTAAATGCATTTAATAATTATCAGTCCTATTTAGAAGGTAGATACAGTTTAGCGGAAGCTAAGGTTAAATTAGATGATTCAAAGAAAAGTCTTAAAAATGTCTTAAAAGAGAATTATTCAACATTGTGTGACTTGGAAAATCAAATAAAGAGATTAAATGAACAGATTATATCTAATAATACAAAGCTTAGGTCTCTAAAAGCAAAAGTAGATTTAGGAATAATAACTGAAAATGACTTTAAAGCTGAACTTTTAAAGAGTAAGGATTTAGATAATTCACTAATGAATCTTATCAATACTTACAATATATTGAAAAATAGTATTGAAAAACCTTGGGTACTTAGCAGTAACTAATAGTAGTAGCGGTACTTTGAATTATAAATAACCCAACTACAATCTATACTTATGCGTATACTCACCGAAATGAATAACATACTTTTGTTCCAGTTTCTAGGTAATTCTGATGGGTGATTCTAAGGCTATAAAGTTGCACCCAAAGTGCTAGCCTCAAAGAACAAGCTATGAACTAGCACATTTGGAACAACTTATAGCCAAAGAATCACATCCATCAAAATTACCAATGAAACATTCCACAAAAGTATATTACTCATTTATGGTTGGAATAATCTAAAAAATAATAGTTTATTCCAGCTTTTTTTCTTATTTTAGTAATATATAGATATCCCTACACTTTAATCTTTGTGAATTATACTAGAAATTAGATGCAAATTTGTTCCTGTTTTGCTTGTCACGAGCTTGCTCGGGAACATGCTGAAATGGTGCAACTTATGATGTTAGAAAGCCTCAGCATATTCTCAGTAACCGAAACAACAGAGTACCTTTCCTCTCGGTAAGTTATTGCACAAGTCTAAGCTTTGTTTTGAATATCTATATGGTGAAATTTACAATACATATTTCACAATTACTGTTAAAATTCTTGCAATATATTACGGCAAATAACCAAGTTAATAAATTGTAATATTTTTGTTACAAATAATTAAGTATTTTAAATTAAAATATTGATATGAGTTATTGAAGTGTTGGTTTTTGCACGAAATAAAAAATATTTTGGCGATTATTGTTATATGATACAATTTTCTCATATAATGAGGTATAATTTTTAGTAGTTAAATGATAATTATGGAAAGATATTATATATGTTGCAATTCACAATGCACAGTTCATAGCTTATAATTACAGCTAAAATTTTTGTGATATTTTTAGAATTATGATGAAGAATTATTTTTGCAATAAATATACTAAGAAATACGAGGGGATAAGGAAATGAGAAACAATTACAGATATAGCAGATATAACAGAAATGTTCGCATACGAAGAAAGAGAATATTAATTTTAACTATTATAATTGTGGCATTAGGAGGTTTGGCTACATCTATAATAGATGATAAATTTTTTTCAAAGGATAAAAATGTACAAGCACTTGCATCTAATGAGGCTGTTGTGTCAAAGCAAGATGATGAAGCTAATAAAACCAAAGAAGATGATACAAACGCTGAAGTACAAAGTGATTCTAATGTTGATGATGTTGCATCTGTAGAGAAATTTTTAACTCAACAAGCAAAAGGGCAGAAAATTGAAGATACTGATGGTAAAAAAGTCGTTTACTTATCTTTTGATGACGGACCATCTGAAACTAATACTCCATCAATATTAAAGACTCTTAAGGACGAAAATGTAAAAGCAACTTTTTTTGTTCTTGGAAAAGCAATAGATCAAAGTGAAGCTAATAAAAATTTGTTAAAGCAGGAAGTTGAAGAAGGACATGCTATAGGAAATCATTCGTATTCACATAATTACAAGTACTTATATCCTAATGGAAGTGTCAACACAAATAACTTCATGTCGGAGATTAATAAAACTAATGAGTCTTTAAAGAAAGTGTTAGGAGAAGATTTTTCTACAAGGGCTATTAGATTTCCAGGGGGACATATGTCTTGGAAAAATACTGGAGAAGTAGATAAAATAATGAAGGAAAAAGATTATCATTATGTAGATTGGAATGCATTATCAAAAGATGCAGAAGGTCCTCATAAAAATGCAGATCAATTAACAGAAGAGGTTAAGAAGACTGTTGGAAACAAGACAAAAGTAGTACTATTAATGCATGACACATATGGTAAAGAAGAAACAGCTAAAGCATTACCAGGAATAATAGATTATTTAAAGAGCCAAGGGTATGAATTTAGGACTTTTAAATAAAACTTAATATTGTAGTTTTGAAAATTTTTTGTTATTTATATAGGCTTTAATTTATAAGGTTTTGATTCTCAGTATTTTATAAATTATATGAAGTTAGGTTATGATAAATTAAGAAGAATAGCAGAAAATAAAAATATATGATAAAATACCTTTGAAAGTATTCCGTAATATTTTCAAAGGTATTTAAATCTAATTTTAATAAGAGGATAGAAGAAAAGATGGAAAAAAAAATAAGAATAGTTAGTCCTGTTTATCAGCAGATTGCCACAGATATTGCTTCGAAAATAGCAAGTGGACATTATCAAGTTGGTGAAAAAATATATGCGCGTTCTGTACTTGCAAGTCAATATGGAGTTTCAGCAGAAACGGCTAGAAGAGCTATAGCAATACTTGCAGATGTGGATATTGTAGATGCCAATAAGGGCAGTGGTGTAATAATAAAATCAACTGAAAATGCTATGAAATTTATCAAGCAGTATAATGATGTTAAGACGGTTAATGATTTAAGAAATGATATATTAGATAAATTAGAAGAGCAGAAAAAAGAAAATGATCTATTAAGAGAACAAATAATTGATTTGTTAGATAGAACTGATAGATTTAAGTCTATAAATCCATTCATACCATTTGAAATACGTATAACTAAGGAAACTCCATACATAGATAAAAATGTAGCTGAAATTAATTTTTGGCATAATACCTCTGCAACAATTGTATGTATCAAAAGAAATGGATGCCTAGAAATGTCGCCAGGACCATATGCTGTGTTACGTGATAATGATATTTTTTATTTTGTCGGTGATGAAAGCTGCTATGAGAGAGTAAATAAATTCTTATATCCATAATATATCTCTGAATTAATTTGTAACGGGTAATATATTAACCATTTAGATTATAAAAATGGTTAATATATTACCCGTTATAATTTTAGCGTGAAAAATCTTAATCCAAATCAAAATTAAATATATAACAGCTCACTTCCAATGCTTATTGAATGTTATGATTCAAGAGTTTATCAATATTTATCTAATTTCGCTCTTTGTAGTATCTCAGATTTTCAACGTGAAGCTCTATAACACAAAAAGCAAAAAAGTTCAAATTTGACAAAAGTAACAACCTTATATTACAATTAAGTTGTTACTAAAACTATAAAAAGTAACAACTTGTGTGTAGATATAAAGTTGTTAACAGAAAGGGAGTGGAATTTTTGATAGAATTTAAAAATATTCGCAAAGATTTTAAAAACAAAACAATACTCAAGGATATTACACTAAAGATAAATAGAGGAGAGCTTGTTGCTATTATAGGATCAAGTGGATGTGGAAAGACCACAACCTTAAAAATGATAAATAGGTTAATTAAGCCAACGTCAGGTAAGATTTTTATTAATGGAGAAGACATTGCATCAAAAGATGTGATAAAACTTAGACGAAATATTGGATATGTAATACAGCAGACAGGATTGTTTCCGCATCTTACAATTAGAGAAAATATTGAGATGATTCCTAAAGTTGAAAAGTTAAACAAAGCAAGTATAGAAAAAAGAACTCTTGAACTTATGGATATGGTTGGATTAAATAGCAATGACTTTTTAGATAGATATCCAACAGAACTTAGTGGTGGGCAGCAGCAGAGAGTAGGAGTTGCAAGAGCCTTTGCTACTAATCCAGAAATAATTTTAATGGACGAGCCTTTTAGTGCTTTGGACCCAATCACTAGAGTTCAGCTTCAAGAAGAGTTAATTGATTTACAAAGTAAATTAAAAAGAACTATTGTTTTTGTAACTCATGATATGGATGAAGCAATAAAAATAGCAGATAAGATTTGTATAATGAATAAAGGTGAGATTGTGCAATATGATACGCCTGAAAATATACTTAAAAATCCTATAAACGATTTTGTAAGTGAATTTATAGGAAAGAATAGAATATGGTCTTCACCAGAATTTATAAGAGCTAAGGATATAATGATTGACCATCCTGTTGTTTGTTTTAAAAATGCATCACTTTTAAGATGTATTGAAAAAATGAGAAGTTCAAAAGTTGATAGTTTAATGGTTATAGATAGAGAAAGTTATCTTTTAGGAATTATTACAGCAAAGCAGATTCAAAATAAAACTGATAGAAATATTCCTGTTGAAGAGATAATGAATAATAAATTTATAAACGTACAGCCTGATGATTCAATTATAGATATTCTTGAACTTGTAAAGGAACATAAAATAGGACAAGTGCCTGTTCTTGATGACCTTGGAGTTTTAAAAGGTATAATTACCAAAAGTAGCTTGGTAACAACTCTAAGCAGTCAGTTCTTAGATATGGAAGAGGTGAATTAGTATGAACGAATTTTTAAATTATATATTTACATCAAGAGATCAGATAATTACATTACTGCTTGAACACATTAAGCTTACAGCATTATCAGTTGGGATAGCTATAATAATTGGTATGCCACTAGGAATTCTTACAAGCTATGTGAAAAAACTAAATAAGCCAATCTTAGGAATAGCTAGTGTTGTACAAGCAATTCCAAGTATGGCGTTACTAGGATTTGCAATACCGTTTTTAGGGATAGGTACACCACCAGCAATTGTAATGGTGGTACTATACTCATTATTGCCAATAATAAAAAATACAACAACAGGAATTGATAATATTAATCCAGATATGCTAGAGGCTTCTAAGGGAATAGGACTTACTAAATTTCAAGTTTTAGTTAAGGTTCAAATTCCATTAGCGCTGCCTGTAATAATGTCAGGAATAAGAATTTCAGCAGTTACAGCTGTAGGACTTATGACCATGGCAGCCTTCATTGGTGGCGGTGGTCTAGGATATTTAGTCTTTTCTGGTATAAGAACTGTTAACAATTATCAAATTTTAGCAGGAGCAATCCCAGCATGTATATTAGCCTTATTGGTAGATGGATTATTTAGTATTGTAGAAAAACTTGTTACGCCAATCAGTTTACAAAAAGCTAATAATAAATCCAAAGAAGCAAAAATAAGAGCTAGAAAAATACAAAAGTGTATATTAGCAGCCACTGCATGTGTACTTATTGGGATTTTTGCAGTAAGTGGATTATCTAAAAAGATTTCTAATAAAAAAGTTATTACAATTGGAAGCAAGGACTTTACTGAACAAGAGATTTTAGGAAATATATTATCAGAGCTTATCGAAAGAAAAACAGATATTTCAGTTAATCGTAAATTTGCATTAGGTGGTACTCAGGTTATATTTTCAGCTATGCAAAATGGAGATGTTGATATGTCTGTAGATTATACGGGTACAGCCTATGGAGATGAATTAAAGTATAAACCAATATCAGATGTAGAAGAAGTTTATAATACAGTAAAAAAAGATTTTAAAGATAAGTATAATATAGAAGTGTTAAAACAAATGGGATTTAATAATACCTATACACTTGCCGTAACGAAAGAAACTGCTAAAAAATATAATCTTAAAACAATAAGTGACCTATCTAAAGTTTCAAGTGACATTACTGCAACTACAACCTTAGAATTTCTTAATAGAGAAGATGGATTAGTAGGTTTAGCTAAAAAATATAATTTGAATTTTAAGAATACTGTAGGCATAGATGGTAGTCCTAGGTATGCGGCATTAATGAATAAAGAAAGTGATGTTATAGATGCATTTTCAACAGATGGATTATTAAAAAAATATGATTTAAGTGTTTTAAAAGATGATAAAAACTTCTTCCCTCCATATTATGCGGTTCCAGTTGTACGAGCTGAGACATTAAAGAAATATCCTGAAATACAACCGCTTGTAGAGGAAGTAGGAGATTTACTTAATAATGATGTAATGAGCGAATTAAACTATGAAGTAGATGAATTAAAAAAAGATCCTAAAGATGTTGCTGTAGATTTTCTACAAAAGAATGGATTAATCTAATTAAAGTAAAATAAATTAAAGGTAGATTACGATGCTGATGGCAAAGTAATCTGCCTTTTTCTATTTAAATATAGTTTTTCATCTTTCTTTAATGTGATTTTCTTAAATGTAATTTTAGCGTTAGGTTTCAGCTGAACTATTTTTTGTATATCCACAGATTCAACATGAGCGATCTTCGGATATCCCCAAGCTGTCGCCTATCGGCTAAAAGAATAATTGGATTGCCATCTGGAGGGATTAATAAGCTATTCCCCCTTAAAATAATTCTTATATTAAGTTTTTTATTAACATCTGTAAGTTAAAAAGAATAAATATAAAAAAGGAGCCACTTTAATAAATGACTCCATTGTCTTGCTATTTGATTATAATCTTACATAAAAAATAAATTTTTTCAAGAATTTATTTAAGATTAAACATATTTACCAAAACAATTTTATCATTATTCTAAATATTATTCAAACAAATTTTTTATTGTACAACTACAACAAAACAGCTGTTAAATAAATTATTTGATTTTCCTCATTTTATCACAACCATTTTATTGTAATTAAATAGGAAAAAAGTTGTTGGAAAAATATTTTTAATTGAAGTATGATGTTTGAGAAAATATTAATGCATTAAGCATAATACTAAAATATATAGATTAGAGGATGTTTATTATGGGGACAGAAAAAAATGAAAAGGTTCAATTAAATACAGCACAGCTGTTAGTTAAATGCTTGGAAGCAGAAGGAGTAGAATATATTTTTGGAATTCCAGGAGAAGAAAACTTAGAAGTAATGAATGCTATTGAAGGGTCAAGTATTAAGTTTATTACGACTCGTCATGAACAAGGGGCTGCATTTATGGCTGATTTATATGGACGGTTAACAGGTAAAGCAGGAGTATGCTTATCAACACTTGGTCCAGGGGCAACCAATTTAGTAACAGGAGTAGCAGATGCACATAGCGATGGTGCCCCTGTAGTTGCAATTACTGGACAGGTTGGAACTGAAAGAATGCATATAACATCGCATCAATTTTTAGATCTTTGTAAAATGTTTGAACCAATTACTAAGAGAAGTAAGCAAATTGTTAGACCAGATACAGTAAATGAAATTGTAAGAATTGCTTTCAAATATGCTGAAAGCGAAAAACCTGGAGCCTGTCATATAGACTTACCTGTAAATATTTCAAAGATGCCTGTAAGTATTTGTGAAAAACCATTAGAAAAGAAAATTCCACCAAAAGAATATGCAGCCTTAGCATCAATAGAAGAAGCTGCAAGTGAGATATTTAAAGCAAGAAATCCAGTTATCTTAGCTGGAAGTGGAGCGATTCGGAATAATGCTGCAAAAGCAGTTACAGAATTCGCAAGTAATTTAAAGATTCCAGTAATAAATACTATGATGGCAAAAGGAATAATTCCTTTTGATAATTTGTATTCAATGTGGACAATAGGAATTCCACAGAAAGATTATGTAAATAAAGTTATTGAGGATGCTGATTTAGTAGTTACAATTGGCTATGATATTGTAGAATATGCACCAGCAAAATGGAATGTAAATGGAGATACTAAAATTGTTCATGTTGATACAAGACCATCACACATCAATAAGCTTTATCAGCCAATAGTTGAAGTAGTTGGTGATATTTCAGATGCTTTATATAATATAATGAGAAGAACATCTAGAAAAGAAGAGCCAGTTGATGCACTAAAAATCAAAGAAAAAATGGTTAATGAACATCAAATCTATGCAGATGATGAAAGTTTTCCAATGAAACCTCAGAAAATTTTAAGTGATGTGAGAAAAGTTATGGGACCCCATGATATTGTGGTTTCAGATGTTGGGGCGCATAAGATGTGGATAGCAAGGCACTATAACTGTTATGAGCCAAACACCTGTATAATTTCTAATGGTTTTGCAACAATGGGAATAGGAGTTCCAGGTGCAATTGCAGCAAAATTAATAAATCCTAGTAAGAAAGTTTTAGCAATTGTTGGTGATGGCGGCTTTATGATGAATAATCAGGAAATAGAAACAGCACTGCGTATAGGTACTCCAATTGTAGTTTTAATTTTTAACGATAAAAATTATGGGTTAATAAAATGGAAACAAGAGGATCAGTACGGTAAGAGCTGCTATGTAGAATTCACAAATCCAGACTTTGTTAAAATGGCGGAAAGTATGTATGCAAAAGGATATAGAGTAGAAAAATCAGAAGACTTAATACCAATTTTAGAGGAAGCCTTTAAGCAAGATGTGCCAGTAATTATTGATTGTCAGGTTGATTATAAAGAAAATACAAAGTTAACAAAGCATTTAGCAGAAGTATATAAGAATCTTTAAGCAAAAAATATGACTTAGAGATGATATCTAAAACGATGTGCTAGAGAACGAAAGAACAATTGTTAAAACAGAAATTTATTTATAAATTTAAATCTCTACCGGAGAATACTAAATTAAATAAATTTATAGGGAAACACTGGATTGCAAGGAAAAAGAAGTATATGATAAAATAGAAGCGTTATTAAGCGTACTAATTCCTAAAGAGCTTTAAAAGAATATAATATTTTAGAAGATTAACTAATATAGTTTGAAGATAGTATCATAGGAAAGTAAAGACGTTTGATGATAAATAGATGCAATATATGAAATATATTTATATTAAATACAAGGTAGAGTAGTGTTACGTTATGATGAATTTTCTTAATTTAGAGTATTTTTTAATAGCAGCGGAAGAGCTGAATTTTACAAAAGCGGCAAAAAAATTGTTTATTTCTCAACAGTCATTAAGTTCTCATATTTCAAAATTGGAGAATGATTTGGGAGTTGAATTATTTAATCGGACAGTGCCATTAACATTGACACCAGCGGGGAAAAGTTTAGTGAAAAATGCCGCAAGAATTTTGGATTTAAAAGAGCAGTCAGTAAAAGAATTGGCAGATATTAAAGATTTCAAACGTGGAGATCTGTTTATTGGAGCTTCACATACAAGAGGACGAGCCTTTTTGCCAGAAATTCTTCCTTATTATAATGAAAAGTTTCCTAATATTAATCTACATTTACTTGAAGGAAACTCAAAGGAACTAGATGCTGCGTTATTAAAAGGTGACGTAGATTTAATAATAGGAATGTTACCTTTTAATGTTGAGAATGTAGAGATGGTTCCGCTTTGTAATGAAGAAGTTCTTATGGTTGTTCCAGATAATATATTAGTAAAATATTTTCCTAACAATTATAAGGAAGTAAAACAAAAACTTGAAAAAGATATGGACATTATACTACTAAAAGATTGCCCATTTCTAATGGTTAATACTAAAAATAGAGTTAGAATTATTGCAGATGAAATGTTTAATGAAAAAGAAATAAAACCTAATATTATATTGGAGACAGAAAGCATTGAAACAGTATTGGCGCTTTCAGTTAAAGGGATGGGAATTACTTTTTATCCAAAAACTCTAATGAATAATAAGGATCTAATATTCGATAAGAGTACAATTACTGGAGTTAATCTTTATCATCTGAAGTACAACAAAACTCATGGCACATTAGGTATTGGATACCAAAAAAATCGGTATGTATCTCAAGCACTAAAAGAATTTATTGAGCTTGCAAAAGATAAGTACGGAAATATAGAATAATAGCATAAGTTACTAATTAGCGTTCTAGTTCTATAAGGTGTTAAGCACTTTTAATAGACTAGAACGCTTTTATTAATGAAGGGTAAAAGGAATAAGATAAAGAAGCAGCTTATTTTTTGCTTTGGAATTTTAGCTATTTAGTAATTTCAAATTTAAGTAAAATATATTCCATAACTAAAACCTCCTAGAATTTAAATTGATGTTCTTATAATTGAAGACCCAAATGGGTAAACATATAGGTTTAAAGATTAAATTAACTTGAGCTTTTTAGCCTTGCACAATAGATGAAGTTTCATTTAAGAAATAAGATTTTGTTTTAGCAGATAGAATTCCTGTCTATTTATCAGTTGTATCTAATTTGTCAATCAACATATCCCCATATTTAACCATTTCATCAATACTTAGAGGCATATTGTTTTCAAGCCACCAAATAGCTAAACTAACCATTGAAGAAGAATAAAATTCTGAAAGAATTGGTGCAGGGATTAAAAATATTAATCCATTAGCTTCGTCACTTTCCAATCTAGATTTTGTACGTCCGACTACTATTTTTTGAAGTACTTTTATTGTGGAACCATTATTTAATAGGCCGACTGAATACATCTTTATATTTTCTTGCATATGTTCTAATAGAAGTCTAAATAAATTTACATAGTATTGCCTTGGATTATCAACTGGAGTCTGTTCAGTGCTTTTTTCTTCAAAGTTTTGGACTAATTGACTAATTAAAGAATCAAGCAAATGATATTTATCTTCAAAATGTTTATAAAAGGTAGTTCTATGGACCATTGCCTTCTCACAGATATCAGTAATGGTGATATTATCGAAGCTTTTTTCAGAAAGTAAAAGTGTTAAAGCATCAAATAATAATTTATGTGTCCTTCTTATTCTTAAATCAAGAGTTTTATTATTGGTCATAAGTTCCTCCTAAGGAAATAATCTACACATATGTAATTGTGCAGATTAACTATATAGTTTAAGGTTATTGTTTCTTGATAACCCTCATACAACAGTATATAGTATTTGTTGTACACCTGTAAAGTTTGTATACATGTGTAGAATATAAAACTATATTTAAATATTTTAATAATGAAGAGGTGGATATTAATGAGACGAAATATAAAAAATCTGATTGCTGTTGGAATTTTAGTAAGTATTATAAATAGTAGCACTGCACCAGTATTTGCAACAGAATCTACATCTACCGAAAGTGAAAATATCTCAAAACAAGCGCAAAATCATACTAATAGGGGGGGAAACGTAAGTGTTGGACAAGGTATACATGATGATGTAGATAAGAGAGTTTTAAAACTAACTGATGCAATAAATGCGGCAATAAGTAATAGTGATAAATTTGCTTTAAAATCGAAACAAATAACCTATTATCGAAATAAAGAGGATCTTCAAGAAAAAAGCACTGATTTTAATAAATCCTTAGCAGGAGATAATTACTCCAGTGATGTATATGATTATCCTTACGATAAACTTGAATTGCAGGAAAAGCAGACAAAACAATCAAGGGATTTCATGGAGGATCAAATATCGAGTGATATCACCAATAAATACAATGATATGGTTCTAAAGCAAATTGATATAGATAAATCAAAAAGAAACTTGGAATTGAAGAAAAATGATTTAACTTATTTAAAAGGAAAGCTGTCGCTCGGAATGGCAACCGAAAACCAAGTTACTGATGCTGAGGTTGAATTAAAATCACTACAAGATGACATAACAGCAAAGGAAAATGCCTTAAGTGATGCTAAAGATTATTTCAAAGTGTTAACTGATTTAGATTTAAAGAATACTTACATACTTGATTATGATATGGATTATGAAAAATTTAAAATAGATGGTTCAGTTGAGGAGTATATAGATGATAAGCTTAACAGCTATTTTGAATATGATGATAAAATATTAGATTTAACTAAGGACTATCTGAAAGATTTGAAGGATGAAGGAATAAAAGACATTATGAATAAAGAGATACCAATAGCACCTAAACAATCCGATTATGTTACAACTGATGCGAATGGTAATTCTACATTAGATTCTGGTGGGCTTGCTTTGTCGTTAATAGCATATGAACAAAAAGAATTAAAGTATTATGCAGATCTTAAGAATTATGAAGCTTACCTAGATGGTAAATACAGTTACGATGAATCAAAAGTTAAGTTAGATGATACAAAAAAGAATCTTAAAAATATATTAAAACAAAATTATTCAACGCTTCTTGAGATTGAAAATAAAATAGATAACTTAAAGGAACAGGTTAATTCAACAAATACTAAACTTAGATTTGCAAAAGCTCAAGTAGATATGGGCTTAATGCTTCAAAATGATTATGAAAAACAAGTTGTAGCAAGTGAAGAATTGGATACTTCTTTAAGAAAACTTGTTTATATTCATAATAACTTGAGAGATAGTATTCAAAAGCCATGGATATTAAGCAACTAATAAATTTTTTCAATAAATAAAAATTATTCAGGAAAATGAACTCAATAAATATCATGTTTCATGTACGATATGGTGAATATAAGGAGGATATATGAATAAGAAGATAATAGCTATTTGTTTGGTAATTTTAAATTTTACAATATTAAGTGGATGCAGTAAAAATGATAAAAAAGTAGATGCAAAAACTTATCCAGTAAAAACAGTAGAACTTCAAAATCAAAGCCATTCAAGTGATTTAGAATATGAGGGTATAACAGGAGGAAGTGAAGTAAGAAAGCTTTCCTTCAAAAGTCCAGCTAAAATTTCAAAAATATATGTTGTAAAAGGTCAACAGGTGAAAAAAGGAGACAACCTTGTTGATTTAGATAAAAGTGATTTAAACTTGGCGGAAAACGCAGCAAAAGCTCAAATGGATGCAGCGCAAGCTCAGTATGACAAAGCAGTATATGGGGCACAAGCTGAAGATATAAACAAAGCTGAAATAGCACTGAAAAACGCTCAGGATGAGTATAATTACTGCAAGGACTTATATGATAAAACTGTTAGATTATTTCAAATAAAGGCTGCTACTGAGCAGCAGGTTAACGATCTTAAAATTAAATTAGATGGTAGTGAAAGTCAGTTAAATGCAGCAAAGGAAACATTGACACAGCTTCAAAATGGAACAAGGGAAGAGGATAAGCAAGCAGCATTGGCACAGGTAAATGCTGCAAAAGCTAATTATGATTCAAAGGTTAATTTAGTTCAAGATGCATCTCTTGTAGCAGATGAAGATGGTTATATAGTAGATGTTCTTTGCAAAGAAGGAGAAATGCAGGATGCTGGGTATCCAGTGATTTTAGTTAGAAGTGACAATCAAGTGGTTACTGCAGGAATATCTGATGATGATGTAAAGAAAATACAGGTAGGAACAAAAGCAGAAGTTAAAATAGATGACACTACTACTGATGGAGAAATTATGAATATAGTTCAAGCACCTGATAAACAAAGTGGAACTTACAGCGCAGAAATCAAAATTTTAAATCCAATAGATAATGATAAATATTACGTAGGCCAATCTGTGAAAGTTTATATTGATAATGGAGAAAAGAGTGGTGTATGGATTCCAATTACCAGCATTTTGAATGATGGACAAGATTATGTTTATACAGTGGAAGATGGACGTGCTGTTAGGAAAAATGTAACTTTAGGAGATACAAATGAAAATGAAGTATGCATAGAGGGATTAGAAGTTGGAGAAAACCTTATTACTGAAGGGATGAAAAATATAAAAGCTGGATATCAGGTTTCAGCAGAATAAAGGGGGATGAATTATGGGATTGATTAAAGCGGCTATAAAAAATAAAAAAATAGTAATATTTCTAATAACTATGGCTATTTTAAGTGGATGTTATTGCTATTATATTGTTCCTAAGCAGGAAATGCCAGATGTTTCATCTCCAGCAGCAATGATTACAACAATTTATCCGGGAGGTTCTCCTAGTGATATAGAAAGTTTAGTTTCAAAAAAAGTTGAAGAAAAAGTTGAAGAAATAGATGGTTATGATTATTGTGAGTCTTACTCTGTAAATAATGCTTCAATAGTTGTTGTTTTCTTAACTAATGATGCTGATAAAGAGAAAGCATGGCGTGATATGAGAGATAAGGTAAAAGATTTAAAATCAGATCTCCCAGATGGATGTCAAGATAGTGAGATAAATACGAAACTTACAGAGACTGCTGGTATGATTTTAAGTGTATCAGGAGATAATTATTCATATGAACAATTGGGAAATTATGCAGATGATATAAAGAAGCAGCTAAGCAATGTTAATGGTATTTCAAGATTTGATATAAAGGGTAAACAAGATAATCAGGTAAAAGTGGAGGTTGATTTAAATAAGATAAACAAATATTCAATTTCTTTTGAAGACATATGTGGAGTATTAAAAGCTCAAAATATAGATATTCCATCAGGGTCTTTAAATTTAAAAGAAGGAAAAATAAAAGTTGAGACACCTGGAAGTTTTACATCTCTTAAGGAGATAGAAGATACAGTGGTAAATGTTTCAACTGACACTGGACAAACTATTAGGATTAAAGATATAGCAAAGGTTTATATGGGGTATGATGATGATTCAAATTATAAATTTACTACTAATGGAGAAAATTCCGTATTAATTGTCGGTTACTTTCAAGATAATAAAAATATAGTTTTAATAGGTAAGGATATAACAAAAAAGTTAGATGAGATAAAAAAACAATTGCCACCAGATTTAAAAATAGATCAAGTTACTTTTCAGCCTAAGGCGGTAGATGAATCAGTTTCTTTCTTTATGGAGAACCTTAGAGATGGTGTAATTCTGGTAGTTATAACCGTTTTAATAGGAATGGGATTTAGAAATGCAATGGTAGTATCAGCAGTAATTCCGATATCTATAGCTATGTCATTTATTGCTATGAATGCTCTTGGTATTAAAGTCCAGGAAATGTCTACCACAGCACTTATTATAGCTCTTGGAATATTAGTAGATGATGCCATTGTAATAGGCGATGTTGTGCAGGTAGGTGTTGATGAAGGTATGTCTGGAGATGAAGCTGCTTTTCATGGTATTAAAAAATTATTTGTGCCCGTATTTACATCGACATTGATTATTATTGGTGCTTTTTCACCACTTTTAAATATACCTGGTGGAGCAGGAGAATTTTTAAGAACTTTGCCTCAGGTAGTAATGATATGTATTGCATGTTCTTACTTATCAGCGCTGTTTGTAACTCCTGCTATGGCATCTGTATTTTTTAGAAAAAGTAAAAAAGTTGAGAAGGAAAGTATAGTCAAAAGGTTTTTCCATAAACTTTTAACTTACGGACTTAAGAATAAAATAAAGATTATTATAATATGTTTATGTTTATTTGCAGTATCCATAGGTTTGTTAAATTCAATAGGAACGAAGTTCTTTCCTTATGCAGATAAAGACATTCTTTATATAGATGTTGCTAATGAAAAGGTGGACAATATTGACAGCACGAGTGATTTAGTAAAACAAGTTGAAGATATAGTAAAATCAGATGAAGATGTTACAAGTTATACTTCAGCCATAGGTGGTGCTGTGCCTAAATTTTATATTACTATACCTCCTCTTGCACCGGCAAAAGATAAAGCTCAAATTATGATGAATATAGACCTAAATAAAACCAAAAAGTTCAGTACAAGACAAGAATTAGCTGAGTATTTACAAAGTCAAATAGATAGTAAAATATCTGGAGGTACTGCAACAGTAAAACTCTTGGAACAAGCAATGCCAACAGGTGCACCTATTCGTATAAGACTTACAGGAGATGATTTAGATAAGCTTTATGCGGCTTCAGATCAAATACAAGAAAAATTAAATGGTATTCCAGGAACTACAAATGTAAGAGATGATGCAGCAAAAAAGACTTATCAATATGAAGTAGATATAGATAGTACTAAGGCAGTACAGCATGGTTTATTAAAATCTGATATAGAAAAGCAGATAAGCATTGCTATAAGAGGATATGCTGCTTCTGTATACAGAAAAAATGGAAGTGATTACGATATACTAGTTAAAAGTAATGCTACATCAGTTGAAGACTTAAAAAACTTACAAGTGAAATCCAGCCTTGCAAAAAACAAGGTATTGTTATCAGAAGTAGCAACTATAAAACTTGATTCACAGATAGACCAAATAAAACATTATAAGAAAGATAAAACTGTAACAGTATATAGCGATATAAAAACTGGTTATAATGCTGTTACCGTAGAAAATGCATTAAGTCCGGAAATAAATAAGATGGATATAGATGGCGTAAATGTTATTTATGATGGTGAGAAACATCAAATAGATTTGAATTTTACAAGTCTGGGTATAGCTGCAGCTATGTGTATACTAATAATTTATGTGATTTTATTTGTTCAATTTAAATCTTTTGTACAGCCACTTATAATAATGTGTGCACTTCCACTATCATTAATAGGAGTAACAGCGGGGCTTCTCATATTTAAGATGCAGCTATCTTTAACTGCTGTAATGGGAATAATAAGTTTAATTGGAGTAGTTATAAGAAATGGTATTCTGCTTGTGGAATATATAATTGAAGGAAGAAAAGAAGGTCTTTCTATAGATGAAGCATGCTTGCATGCTGTAAGTCGAAGATTCAGGCCGATAATACTAAGTTCTGTAGCAACTATTACAGGTCTTATACCACTTGCATTTTCAAAAAGTGCGTTATTTGGACCTATGTCTGTAACCATAATATTTGGACTTGCATCAGCTACTTTCCTTACATTCGTAGTTGTTCCAGTGGTTTATTCTTTAGTTAATACTAGGTTAGAGGAGAGGCCAATAAAGACGGATAAGATAAGTATTAAATTACTGAAGTTTTGGAAAAAATAAGGTTAAGTATATAAAATAGCTACTATTCACGATGTTAATATTTAAAATAGTAGCTATTTTATTAGCATTTGTGATCATTGAATAAGGGGAGGTTTAGCAATAGAAAAATTAAATAAGTTTAGGCTTATCTATAAGTTCTAAAGAATGTACGAATTTCTTCAGCAAAATGTTCAGGATCTTCCATAGCCGTAAAATGTCCTCCTTTAGGCATTGTAGTCCAGCGGGTGATATTTAGATTGCGCATAGCCCATTCTTTTGGTGGTAGCAATACATCAGCTGGGAATAAAGCCATGCCTGTTGGTACATCTATGTGTCCCATTGGTGGCAATGAATGTGTATTTTCATAATATGCATTTGCTGATGAGCCTATGGTATTTGTGACCCAATAGATCATTATATTAGTGAGAAGTTCATCTTTTGTAAAGATTTTATTAAAATCCCCATTAAAATCACTCCAACTGAGAAATTTTTCTATGATCCATGCAGCTAGGCCCACAGGTGAGTCAGAAAGTCCATAGGCAATGGTTTGAGGTTTTGTAGATTGAATAGACATATAACCTCCCTCATTTGAAATCCATTCTGAAGCAATTTTCTTATAATTCAATTCATCTTTTGAGGGCTCTGTATCATCTGATATCATAAGATCTCTGATAATTCCAATATCAGTTAGATGGATTCCTATTAGAAGTTCTGGATGGTTTAATGCTAAGTATCTTGTAACACCTGAACCCATATCTCCACCTGCAGCAGCAAACTTACTGTAGCCAAGTTTTTCAGTCATTAGCTTTGCCCAAAGCTCAGAAACACGATAATTATTCATACCACTATGTTTTGAAGCACTAGAAAAACCAAAACCAGGTAGTGAAGGGATAATTACATCAAAAGAATCATTAGGATCACCACCATAACTTGCAGGGTCAGTAAGGAGTGTGATGATCTTTTGATAGCGTATGAAACTGTCAGGCCATCCATGAGTAAGTATAATTGGGGTAGGGTTAGGTCCTTTACCTTTTTCGTGTATAAAGTGAATATCTATCCCATCCACATTACAGCGAAAATGAGAAAAACGGTTTAATTCTTTTTCTTGTGCACGCCAGTCAAACTCATCCTTCCAATATGAAACAAGTGATTTTAAATAATTTATATTAGTGCCTCGTTCCCAACTTGAGTTTTCTAACTGTCCAGGCCAGCGTATATGATCCAATCTGTATTTTAAATCATTAAGTACCTCATCAGATACTTGGATATTGAATTTTTTAATAGACATAATAATTCTCCTTTCATATAAGTTATGAACAGTAAGTTATTAATAAACTTATTTTGCATAACTTTCTTTAATTCTTAATAATAGTCTACCATTTAGAAAATATGATACAATGTCATAAATGAAGCTTTTAACTATACTATTTGTAAAAGAACAAGAACAAAATCTCAAAGGCGACTGTGGAGCCGTCGACTTTTGATATGGGGATTTTTTTAGCATTTGTCTTAGATTTTGCTATTGATTAATGAAAATATAAATGGTAATTTAAATTTATTATTTATTTTAATGTACCCAATGGAGGAATGCTTATGCCACAAATGGATCGTCACAAGAATAGAACTGTATATATAGAATTTATTGCAAATGAAAACTTTGTAAGTCTTCCTTATAAGGAGCGTTTAACTATAACTTTTATTACGAGTGGAAGCCTGAATTTACAACTAAATGGTCGCCCTGCAAAAATTGTCGCTCCAAGTATTCTTTGTTTATCGATGGAGGATAAAATACAAGTTCTTGAAAAACAAGATGTATCTTCGCAATCATTTTGTTTCCATCCAGATTTTTTTAATACAGCTCATTTCTCAGAAAATACTGGATATCTGTCAACTAATCTAAAAATAAAAACTGGTCTTTTACTTTTGGGAAAAGATAAAATTCATACTAGGGTATATGCTGTAGATGAGAAAATATATTTGAAATTATATGAGTGGTTTTTTATTATGGGAACAGAAGTATATGCACAAAGTGACTCGCTTTGGGTGTGTAGAATAAAAAAATACTTAATACAAATACTTGGATTGATTGAAGAGCTAAACCACCATAGCGAAGAATCACCTGTTAATTTGGTTTTAGAATATATACATATAAACTATTCTGATAAAATAACATTGGAAGATTTAACAAGATGTGCTCATTTGAATCGTGTGTCACTAAATAAAAATTTTCAGGATATATGTGGTTGCACAGCAATGGCCTACTTACTAGCATACCGCTTAAAGGTTTCTGAGAGTCTATTGACTCATACTGATATGAGCTTAAACGAAATTGCACGTGCCACTGGCTTTGAATATGATACATATTTTATAAAACAATTTTTGGCTAAAAAGGGTATGACTCCAACAGAGTTTAGGAAAAACTCACGAGAGTTTTCAAGTCACTAATAAAAAATGTGAAATATATTTGAGAAGATAAATAATACTATTTAAGAAATGGAATTAGTAATAGAGGATGCTGAAGTTTATAAAAATCGGAATCCTCTATATTTATTGTATCTAATGTATTGTAATCTTATTTTAAGAATATAATATATTCTTAAAAGTATAATTCATAAAAGCCTACCTTAACTACTAGATGATGCAAGTTAGATAGTTTTATAAGCTGCGAGTGTATCATTTAGAACTTATATATGCACTAATAAAAAGTCTAATCATTAGTAGAAGCTTATGTATGCAAATGAAAATTATTGGTAAAAAGATGAATATTTTTATTGTGTATAGATTTACAGAACTTGAATATTTATGAAATTAAGAATAAAATGATATAATGACAGAAAATGTTGAAATATGAAATTATTTATTAGAAACGTATAAAATTTAAGTTATAGTTTCTCAATAATTATATAAAGTAAAAATCTATTAAAATATTTTATGCCGGAGGTGGTTTTATTTATATTAGTTTATTTATTTCATTAATGTTATGTTGCGTTTTTTATTCGTTTATAGGTATTTACGGATACAGGATGGACAAAAAATCAAAAGCTAATCAAATATTTTTAAATTTAAGCATGTGTTGTGCTGTTTGGGCATTTGGATATGCAATGATGCTGACTTGTGAAAATATGAATATAGCCTTTTTTTGGAGGGCTGTTTCAATTTTTGGTTATTGTTTTTTTTCTGGTTATTGGCTGTATTTTGCATTTGTATTAAATAATGAGAAAGAAAGTAAATACAATCGGATTATAATAATTTTAGCCCACGTTCCTGCAGTATTATTATTTATGCTAAATATTATAGTTGAACCATCTTCAGCTATGATTAGAAGACCTTATGGATGGATTGATGTGGCTCCAAATTTATTTGGTCAAATTGCATACAGCATATGTTCTATAATTTTTTATGTATCAGGTCTTGTAATGCTATTTAATAGAGGGAGATATTCAAAAAAGAATAGGATAAGAAAGCAAAATAAAATTATTTTATGGACATGTTTTATAAGTATTACCATAGGGGTATTAACAGATATTATTTTACCTATGTTTGGAATTCTTGTCTTTCCTTCAGCAGTTTTGAGTGGAACTATAGCTTTGGGTGGTGTTTGCTATGCAATAAGTAAGCACAGGTTTATGTTAACTACTTCGAAGTATTTATCAGAATACATTTTTAATAGTGTTAAGAACCCAATATTTATTTTAGATGAGAATTTTGCAATCCAAAATTGTAATGAAGCGTCATCAAATATAACAGATTATAAATTTAAAGAATTAGAAGGAAAGATGTTCAGCGATTTAATATCTTATAAAAATATTGATTTTAATACTATAATAGAAAATAGTTATATGAGAAATGTAGAGGTTAATTTACAACAAAAAGATGAAGGATACATTGTATGTGAATTATCAAGTACAGTTATATATGATGAGTATGACGATAAACTAGGTATTGTAATTTTGATACATGATATTTCAGAAAGAAAGAGAATAGCAGAAATAGAAAAGAAATATACTTTAAAACTGGAAAGAAAAAATTCGAAACTTGTAGATCAAATAAAAGATAAGATACTTGCAGAAGAAAAAATACGTCATTATGTATATTATGATGCTCTCACAGAAATTCCTAATAGAAAAATGATGTTAGAAAATATTAATGAACTATTAAAAAATAAAGATAAAAAATTTGCAATTCTTTTTATAGATTTAGATGATTTTAAAAATATAAATGATAATTTTGGACATCAAGTTGGTGACAAAGTTCTTAAAAAAGTAGCATCTACATTGAAAGATTCTATAGGTTCACAGGATATAATTAGCAGAATTGGTGGAGATGAGTTTATAATTATATTGAAAAATGTAGAGTCTGATATATACATTAAAGAAATCGCTCTAAGAATACAAAATGAATTGAAAAAGCCAATTACTTATAATGAAGAATCTTTAATTCTTGGAGCAAGTATAGGAATAAGTATATTCCAAGAGCATGGAGAAGATTCAGATACTTTGATTAACAATGCAGATTTAGCTATGTATGAAGTTAAGAAAAATGGTGGTTATGACTTTGCTATATATTCACCTAAAATGGAACATAAAGCAATTGATAAATTAGAAATGAAGATGAAATTAAATAAAGCATTATCAAATAATGAATTTATGGTTTATTATCAACCTATTATGGATTTAAAGTCAATGAAAGTGTTAAATTCAGAAGCGCTTATAAGATGGAAGCAAGGGGATAGAATTATTCCGCCTATAGAATTTATTCCTATAGCTAAAAGTGTAGGAGAAATAATACCAATCGATAATTGGATGTTAGAAAATGCTTGTATACAGTGCAAAAAGTGGAATGAAATTGGATCGCATGAATTTAGTGTATCAGTAAACACCTCTTATTCTCAATTAAAGCAACCTGAATTTGTATCACTCGTTCAAAATATATTAGAGGCATATTCTCTGCCGCCTGAATACCTGAACCTAGAAGTTACTGAAGATGAGGCCATGGAGGATTTTGAAACAATTATAAACATATTGGAACAATTTAAGAGTATGGGAATAAAAATATCATTAGATGATTTTGGAACAGGCTATTCATCTCTTAATTATGTAAATAAATTGCCTATTGATAAAATAAAAATTGATAAATCCCTTATAATGAATTTGGAAACAAACTATAAAAATCTAACTATTATCAAATCCATAATAAATATGGGGCATAGTTTAGATATTAAAATTGTTGCAGAAGGAATTGAAACAAAAGAACAGCTTAGAATCTTAAACGAGCTTAAATGTGATTTCATCCAAGGGTATTTAATAGGAAAACCTATGGAAGCATCAGAGTTTGGGCATAAGTTTATTAATTAAGTTTCAGTTTAAAATTAAGCTGATCCATATAAAGCAGATTTATTTTAATGAATTCCATACTGCTTAGTAATAGGGTCCATAAAAATCGGCAATTTAGGAGGAAGAAAAGTAAAAAGAGTAAAGCAAATTACTATTAAAGAACCTATTATAATAGATAAATAAAAATGAAGCATAGTTAATGTTGCATATTTATAAATATGCAAAGATAAACATTGACCTATCGAAAGTCCTAAAAATAATGAAAATATGTCAAGAAATAATGATTGTATTCCAAGAGCACCTGTGTAGGTATAGAAAAAACAAGTTATAACAATACAGCTAGTAATAACTGAAATAACAGAGCATATGACCCAGATATACAAGTTAACTTTATCTCGAAATATCAAAATGCCTAGTATATACCAAATAAAAGTAGGATAGGTAGAAAGTTTTAAATGTTCCCAGATACTTTCGTTAACAGGAGTAAGAATACCAACTATAACAGATTTACCACTCCAATCATATGCAAAGTGAGCTAATGATCCAAGTAAAAAAGTAATTGGAATACCGACAATAAACCAAAATTCAGGACTTAAAAGCATGTTATTCATAATTTAGATACATCTCCAATTAAAATTCTATAACTGCTTTAAATAATGTTATAGATACCCAACTTTAAAACCTATATTTATGTGTTAACTTCCCGAAATCATAAATATTTTGATTCCGAAAAGCTATGGAAATATCGCTGAAGGTTCTAAGCAGCAGGTTGTATCCACTTTAGCATGCTCCAACTTTCAGTTTGACAAGCTAAAATGGAACAACCTACAGCAAGAACCTTTAACAGCTTATTTTCAAATGTTTTCTCCACAAATATATTTATGATTTCTAGTGGAGATATGAACTTAAAGTTTTAGCAGTCTTGTAGGTGTGTTAATCTAATAAGCTGAATTTTTAAATTGTTTATCTATATAAACTAATAATAAAGCAGTTTCATATAATAAATATATGTATCATAGATGGAAATTAAAACCTAAAAGCCTTATGTAAAATTCTGCTTAGGTAATTTATATATAAATGTTATAATTTCCAATGTGCAATTCACAATTACGACTAAAATTTTTGCAATATTTTTAGAATTATAATGAAGAATTATTTTTAAAGTTTATATTATATAAGTAGGAGAATTTTTGAAAATAACGAGTAGTACAACAATTTTATATAGATAAATTAATCATAAGTTAAATTTATGTTATGAAATATATTCTAATTAGAAATAAGAATTATGCTTTTGTAACCACAAGGGTCATAATATGAAATGTTTCATTAGGAATTTGATGGCTCTGATTCTTAGATTAAAAGTTGTTCCAAGTATGCTTGTTCAAAAAGTGAGAATCGAAATTTTATATTTCGTTCTTCGAACTTTCTCTGTGAGTGCTCGTCTTTGAGGCTAGCATCTTTGGTGCAACTTGTGATCTTAGAATCATCCATCATAAAATTTCCTTAGAAACTGGAACAACAGCATAATCCTTATTTCGGTGAGCTATATCCATGACTTCAAATTTTAGTTTGGTTACCTATATAAATCATAGTTATATAAAGTATAATTAATATGCATTTCAATTATGGTATCTGTTTTGATATACTATTTTTAATGTCAGGTATATTTAAAATGGAGGTGTTTTTATGAATATTAAGTGGAATGCTAAAGGGTATACAAAAGATTTTCAGTTTGTACATCAATATGGTGAAGATGTTTTAAATTTGCTAGATATTGAGAAGGGAATGAAAGTCTTAGATCTTGGATGCGGTAATGGAGCATTAACGAAAAAGATTTCGGAGATGGGTGCAGATGTAATTGGTATGGATGCATCAGGAGAAATGCTAGAAATTGCAAGAAGAAATTATCCTGAAATAACATTTATACAGGATGATGCAGTGAAATTTACTTTAAATGAACAAGTTGATGCGATATTTTCTAATGCAGTTTTTCATTGGATTGATAATCAAGATGGATTGCTAGAGAGTGTTTATAATGGATTAAAAATAAATGGAAACTTAGTATGTGAATTTGGTGGATACGGATGCACAGAAACAATTCATTCAACTTTGCAAAAGGCTTTTGAAGCAAGGGGATTAGACTATAAGAGAACATTCTATTTTCCAACTATTGATGAATATACTCCTATTCTTAAAAAGCATGGACTACAAACAGTATATGCAGCATTATTTGATCGTAAAACCGCACTTATAGGTGAAGATGGAATGAAGAATTGGATTGAAATGTTTGTTATACAACCTTTTAAAGGCTTAGATGACTCATTAAAAAATACAATCATTGATGAGGTGGTAAAAAGCTTAAAACCTATTTTATATCAGAATGGAGTATGGTATGCAGATTATGTGCGCATTAGATTGAAAGCTAGAAAAATATAAGATATATTAATATCTATAGAAAAGATACAAATTTAGAGGAATATCAATCATAAATGGTGAACAAATATATTATAGTAATAAAATAATATTAAAGCTACAAGAACATGTATAGTAATGAAGAAAGCACTGTTTTTAGTAGGAGTTTATGTAAAGTAAGCCTTTAAATATTGGAGGAAATAATGAATAAAGAACGTAAACCACATATTTATAATGAATATAAATATGTATTTGATGAAATTAAGAATTTACTAAAAGATAATAAAAAATTAGTAATAGCCATTGATGGAAGATGTGGCGGAGGGAAGAGTTCCTTAGGAGCGATGCTTACAGAAGAGTTTGATTGCAGCCTTTTTCATATGGATGATTTCTTCCTTCCTCCAAGAATGAAAACAAAAGAACGACTAGCAGAACCTGGTGGAAATGTTCACTACGAAAGATTTGAGGAAGAAATCTTAAAGCCACTAAAAAACGATGAGCCTGCTATATATAGAAAATATTTATGCAATAAAGGGGAGCTAAGTCAGCCTATAAAAGTAGAACCTAAGAATTTAACTATAGTTGAAGGAAGTTATAGTCTGCATCCTACACTAAGAGATTATTATAATTATAAAATTTTTATAACTATTGATTCCAAAGTGCAGCATGAACGAATTCTAAAACGTAATGGTGAAGAAAAACTTCAGGATTTCATAAACAAATGGATTCCACTGGAAGAACATTACTTTACAGAACTAGACATTGAGAATAAATGTGACGTAATATTTGATACTACAAATATAAAGAGATAGATGAAAAGTTCATTTAGATAATACGATTTTTAATAAAAATATTAAAATACGGGAATGTGGATAATTGTGAAAAGAGTGAGAATTAATGAAAGTATATAATAAATTAGTAAGAGATAAAATTCCAGAAATAATAAAAGCTGATGTAAGAGAATGTGATATAGAAGTAGTAACAAAAGAAGAAAAGTATAAGCTTTTAGAAGCAAAACTAAAAGAAGAAGTTAATGAATTTTTAGAAGATAAGAATCTAGAAGAATTAGCTGATGTTATGGAAGTTTTGTTTGGACTTGCTGACAGCCTAGGGTTTAGTGAAGAAGAACTTATTAAAGCTAGAGATAAGAAAAGAGAAGAACGTGGGGGATTTAAGGAAGGGATTGTCCTTAAAAGTACAAAATGATCTTGTTGTGAAAATACAACAGCAATAGAGGTAAATGACAGAATATGTTGGCTTTCTAGGTTATTTTCGCATGTTTAAAAAGATGGGCGTAAAAAATTCTAACTAAAAGCCATATATGATTTTACTAAAGAGAGTTTACACAAAGTAAGCTCTCTTTTTATGTTAAGAAAAATATACAAATTTGGATCTTGAAAATCAAGTTATTTAAATAGTTAATGCATATTGGTCATACAAGAATCTTAAAATCCTATAACAAAGGGGGAGGTGGCTTAATCACTTTGTTTTGTTAAGTATACTCATATTATATTTTCTTACCTTTCACAAGGGTTATTTGTTAAGTGACGAGATAAAGTCATCTATCATAGATTTAAAGGTATCTTCTAAATCCACATCACCTTGAAAATATCCAAAGGAATATAATGAAATAAAACCATGTAAGAGACTTCTTAAAGTTCGGCTTTTATGAACCAAAAGAATTTCATCCGCAATGTAAGACTTTAGAATTTCATGAATAATATGAGTGCTTTTTCTCATCAAATTAAACAATTCATTATTTTTAGTGCTAGGAATATTGATAAAAAGTTTATAAGCTGTCTTATTTTCAAAGGCAAATTCTTTATAAACAACAGCATATTCTCTTATGGCACCATAACCACTCTTGCCAATCAGCCTATGAATCAATTTCTGATTCATCTCATTTAACATATATACTGTCATTTCAATTTTAAGTTCATCCATATTATTAAAGTGATTATACAAAGAAGGATATTTTACATCCAATTTTTCAGCGATCTTTTGAAAATTAAGTTGATTAATACCAATTTCATCTGCTAGACAAAAAGAAACTTGAATAATCTTTTCTCTGGTTAGATTTCTTTTGTGCATACACTTTTCACTCCTATAATCTTAAAAAAATAGTTTAATGTTTAAAAAAATATATATGTTGCTATAGTAAATTTACATTTAAAACTCTAATAAAGCAAATGTTAATCAAGAGCATGATGTTGAAACTTAATTGCAATATATAATTATAAAAACATTTTGGATTATATAATATAATTATAAACTATATTTTATAATTTACAAACTATAAAATATAGTTTATAATCAAATTGAAGATAATGAACAGAAAAATTAAGGGGGAAGTAATAGAAACTTTATCAAGATATTAGTAATTACTAATATTTTTTATTCTTTAGGAATTTATATTCCAGTAAAATCTGTGGATAAATTAAAAAAGGTTGATTGGATAGTTTGGGTATTTTTAAAAGAATAAAAAAGAAATCTTATTCGCCTGCCAAATTTTTCTCACATGGTTCGAAAAGGCAGATGCGTGAAAAAAATCTACACATATGAAAAGAGTGCGAAGCACAATACGGAACTTAACCACAGTCGCCTGCGATTTTTTTATTCTTTAGCAAATTGTAATGTGGTTAAATTTGAGGATAATTTATATAAAAGGCTATTCAGATGAGGTTACATGTAATTTTGTTCTTAATTTATACAAATAGAAAGGAGTATGCTTATGGAAATATGGAGAAAAAATTTAATAGTGTGTTGGTTTGGGATATTTGTTGCCGCCATAGGGATGAGTCAAATCGCTCCAGTATTGCCAATCTACATACAGCATCTTGGAGTTCAAGATACAGCATCAATTACAAAAATTTCAGGAATTGTATTTGGAATTACTTATGTAATTTCAGCTATTTTTTCACCAATTTGGGGTAGTGCCGCTGATAAATATGGACGAAAGCCAATGATTCTTAGAGCAAGCCTTGGTATGGCCATAACTATAGGGTGTATGGGATTTGCACCAAATGTATATGTTCTAATAGGGTTAAGATTACTTCAAGGGGTAATCACAGGGTATAGCACAGCATGCACAGCACTTATTGCAACTCAGACAGATAAAGAAAATGCAGGATATGCTTTAGGTACACTTTCAACAGCAAATATTGCAGGTTCGTTAATTGGTCCAACAATTGGTGGTTTCATAGATGAGGTCTTTGGTTTACAAAGCGTATTTTTCATAACAGCAGCATTACTTTTAATCTCATTTATTACAACTGTTTTATTTGTAAAAGAATCTTTTACTCGTGAAGATAAAGAGGTTCTAAGCATTAAGGATGTATGGAAGGTAATTCCGGAAAAAAACCTTACTATTACAATGTTTGTAACTTTCTTTGTATTAGCTGTTGCATTATATTCAGTTGAACCTATTGTAACAGTATATGTTAAGCAGTTATCCAATAATAGTAGTCATATTGTGCTTTTAGCTGGACTAACATTTTCAGCTTCAGGCCTTGCAAATATAATTGCTGCACCAAGACTAGGTAAACTTTCAGATAAAGTAGGGGCTCATAAAATAATACTAGCATGTACTATAGGTGCAGGAATAATTTTTATACCACAAGCTTTTGTAAAAGACACTTGGCAGTTAATGGGCCTTAGATTTTTATTAGGAATAGCATCTGCTGGACTTAATCCATCTGTAAATATCGTACTAAAGAAAATAACTCCAGCGTCTCTTACAGGCAGAGTATTTGGTTTTAACATGTCGGCAGGATATTTAGGGGCATTTGGAGGTGCAGTTCTAGGCGGACAAGTAGCAGGAAATTTGGGAATGAAATACGTATTTTTCATTACAAGTGCATTATTACTAATAAATGCAGTTTGGGTATATTTCAAAGTTTATAAAAAACTTAGTTTAAATCAATAATCATAACATAAATAAAATGAATGAAAAGGAGAAAAGAAAGATGGAAGATTTAAAATTAAACGAAAAGGAACTTATTAATGCTAAAACTAGCGCTCTTGTGCTTATAGATTTACAAAAAGGAATTGCAGCTGGAGGGATTTCAGGTTCACCTAATCCAGTTGATCAGGTAATTCAAAACGCTAGTAAACTAGTTAAGGAGTTTAGTGAGAAAGGGGCATTTATAGTTTTAGTAAGAGTTTCAACTATAGATGGAAAAGATATGGTTAAGCCAAAAACAGATTTGGCTTCTAGTGGAATGAAATATCCAGAAGGCTGGGATGAGCTTATACCTGAAATATCAGGAGCTAAGAATGCTCATATTGTTACAAAGAGGCAATGGGGAGCATTTTATGGTACAGATTTAGATTTACAGTTAAGACGTAGAGGAATTGATACAATTGTGTTAGGAGGAATTTCAACTAACATTGGAGTTGATACTACAGCAAGAGAAGCTTTCCAACATGGCTATAATCAAATTTTCGTAGAAGATGCAATGACAGCAATAAGTAAAGAAGAACATGAATATGTTTGTAAATATATATTCCCTAGAATAGGCAAGATTAGAACAAGTGAACAAGTGGTTTCTTTATTAAAATAGATATTAGAAGATAGATTTAGAAGAAGATATAGAATATATAGCTCATCATATCTTCTTCTTTTTTTATTATTAAAAAAATATAGGGGAGTATCATTGGCGCTTTGAGATATTAAATAATATTAGGCACATTCAAAAAATAACAAGTCTATTTGCCAGCCTATTTTTCATCATGCTTCGTCTGCAAATTGCGCTAATAGGCTCGCTATGAGGGCAATTGTCATCCTTGCCTGATGAAAAATAATCATAGCAACTTTGGATTTTTTATTTATTTTCATATGCCTTATGGTGCATAAAGACGTATACAAGAACATAGTAAAGCAAGTTAAAGACAATATCATTTAAATCAATAAATCGAGAAGAATTCATGTTGAATATTGTCGAAAAGATGATAAGATAGAGACATGTCCTTACTCGAAAGCAACAAAAACTTAAAAAACACTTTTTGTTTAAATAAAAATCATAAGGACAAATAAAACATATAAAAGGAGAAAAACTAATGAGAAAGAATGGTTTAAGAAGAATAGTAACTACAGTTATTGCAGCTACAACAATAGGGAGTTTCTCATCATTAGGAGTATCTGCAGCTACAATAAATTCAAGTGTTAACGATTGTAATAATGTAAATATAAATAATTTATTAAATACTAATTCATTTATGAATACTTCTAATGGAAATAACGTTGGTAATACAGATGCAGTTTCAAAAAGCAGCACAAATGCAGCATCAGTAAATGTACAGGGGTTACCTAATCTGCCGACAAATTATTCAATCAGCATGCAAAATTCTGCTGAGGATAAAATTCTTCAATTAATGAATGAAAAAAGAAAAGAAGCGGGTCTTCAGCCATTAACTATAGATAATACATTAGTGCAAGTTGCACGATATAAGAGTGACGACATGATTCAAAATAATTTCTTTGATCACACAAATCCAGACGGAACAAAGTGGACAAACTGGTTGCACACAATAGGCTATACTTATACTACAGCGGGAGAGAATATTGCATATAACACTTCTGACCCAGTTGAATTATTTAATCAATGGTGGAACTCACCAGGTCATAGAGCAAATATGATGAATGAAAAATATACTAAGGTTGGTATAGGTGTAATCTACGGAAACAGCAAATACATGGGAACACAAGAATTCTCAAACTAATTATTTATTAATAAAAATTAAAGAGTAATAGCCTTAATTTGAGGCTATTCAAATTAAATATAAATTTAAACCACTACATTTTGTAGTGGTTTAAATTATTTTACATGTTTCAATCATTAAACTAACGACATAATTTTATAAATGCAAAATTTGAGTCGCAACATTAATTTTTATTCAACATTCCTACATAGCCATTCTTAAAATAAGATCTAAACAAATAAGACATTTTTTCTGAATCAGGAGTACAGTTTGACTTTAACCACCAATCAATAGTACCGATTAAAGCATTAGCGGTAAATAAGAATGCCATTTCCTGTATCTCAGGTTTAATGAGTTATCTTTAAGCGCATTTAAAGATGGGGAAAATTTAGTTGGATAAATGCATCATGAATTAATGTTAGATAAACTGAATTGATCCTTGGAAATTGAATAATGTGTCTGCTAATAGTCTTGTATCATTTTTAACTATAAAACTATTAAAGGCTGAAGATAAGCAATTTCTTCAGCCATAAAAAAATATTTATAACGTTTTCTTTGAAAGTTTAATTAGAGACATTCCATATCTTTTCGTACTTATATCCAGTTAAATCTTCAACAACACGCTTTGTTTCAATAGCAACGTCATTCTTTGAACCACCTGATTGAAGACGGTCCATTTCATCTTTGATAATTTTATGTGTATGTGGATTAAGATTAAAGGTGCGTATTAAATACATTGAATAAATAAAGCAAATAAGAGGAATGATGGCAAATGAAATCATAATTCCAATTTTAGCAGGATCAGTTTGTGTACTTAGATGTTTGTCAAAGCCACTGAAATCTAAAATCCATCCTATCATTGCTGAACCTATAGCACCTGTTATTTTACGTGTAAAAGTTTGAACAGCTGCAAAAGTTCCTGCTCTTAACTTAGTAGATACAATTGTATCTACATCCGGTACTAAAGGTATAACATTCCAAACGGTGTATTCTGCAGTTTGACGGCCAACCTGCCAAAGTGCTGATAATATAAAAATTAAGACAAACATGATCTTAGCATCTAAGTGTATTCCTGAAAAATATAATATAAGATATATCAAAAGAACAAAAATCTGTATTGAAAATGCTGAAGTCCAAAGGAATCTAGGTCCTTTTTTATACATAAAAACGGTTGCAATAGGTACAACAATCATCCCTAGTATAGACAGACTTGAAGCAGCTTGGGCATCTGATTGGCTGATTCCAATAAGAAACATTGTATAGAAGAAGAAAGCTGTATTAAAGCAGTCTTTTCCAAAATAAGATATAAAGTAAATAATACAAGTTCGTCTGCAAGCCTTTGTTTTTAATACTTGACGATAATCATTTATTACTTCAAAAAAGCCTTTTTTCTCTTTTTTCCTATTTACTGACTCAAAATTTTCAACGTGTTCAGGAGAGAATTCCCATGTTGAAAAATATGTTATTAAAGTTCCAATAGAAAGGGCTATTCCAAATATAATACCAGAAATAGTATAAGCACTTCCATTATTATCCCCTAAAACTTTTAAAAGAATAGCAGGAAGACCTGTTACGGCAAAGGTTCCAAAGGCTGAAACAAACATTCTTACAGAAGAAAGTTTAACACGCTCTTCAGCTTTTGCAGTCATTTCAGTTGCGAGGGTTTCATAAGCTATGTTATCAAAATCTTGAGCGATTTCAAGAAATAAGAGAACTAGAAAATACCAAACATAAGATCCAGGATGAATTGTAAATAAAAGTGGGAAACATATAGCGGTTAAAATTGCGCCAAATAAGAATAAAGTATGTCGACGGCCAAGCTTTCGTCCAATGGCAGTTGAAAATAAATGGTCGCTTATTCCACCAAGGACACCGCATATTACCATATCAAGAAGTTTTAATATAAGTAGCATTGTTCCAACTACACCTGCATTTAAATTTGCATAAGTTGTTAAAAATATCATTAAGTATGATCCAACTAAAGTTCCCCATGCAGATCCATTTAAATCGTTCATTCCATAACCTAGGCTTCTAAAAAAGGTGATTTTTTTAGGAGTATAAACCCACGGTTGTTTTTTTGATTCCATAATTATATTTCCTCCCCGTTAATTAATAAGTTTTTTACATTTATTGTTTTAATCCCTCGATTTTCATCATGAAATAAACCTTTTGTAGGCTCACTATTCCAAGTTTCAAGCAGATTTTCATTAGATGCAAGGTTCCAGTTAAAATTATCAATTTCAACATGCTCAATAGGGCTTTCTGGAAGACCTACTATAAAAGCTGCTGTTGATCTGATATTTACCGCATCTATATTTTTTATTTTAATGTTTTTAATATGAGGTGTAGTAGATACTACAGGCTGATTATTAACACTTAAAATATATTCTTCCTCATGTGAAAGAACTCCGGGTGCAAAATACATTCCTAAAACAATAGGGCACCAGCATCCGTCCATTTTAAGATTTTCAAGATTTATATTTTCAATAGTGCCTCCACGTCCACGTCTGCTTTTTAGGCGAATTCCACGTTGGGTTCCAATGAATTCACAATTTTTCACATCAACATCTTTAATGCCTCCTGCAGTTTCACTTCCAATAGCAATTCCTCCATGGCTGGCTAAGATCTTGCAATTACGCACTTTGACTTTTTCAGTTGGAATATTTACTCTCAATCCATCTATGCCACTACCTGATTTTAAAGTAACTGCATCATCACCTACATCAAAGAGACAATCTTCAATAATAACATTTTTACATGAATCAATATCAATTGCGTCTGTGTTAATAGCATCAGCAGGATTTTTTATGATCATGTTCTGTATAATTATATTTTCACTGTAGACAGTATGTAAAGTCCAGAACGGTGAATTCTTAAGAGTAAATTTCTGAGCTTTAATATTTTTACATTTCCAAAACTGAATGAGAGGTGGACGGAGAAACTGTGTAGAAGGTCTTGCACCGCCGCCTGTACGATTTTTATAATCAGGATTAAGCTTTGCTAAGCGTAATTCATAGTTTTCTCTAGGTTCAAGCCTGTCCTCTTTTTCGATATTGGAGAATTTCTCCCACCAGGATTTACCGTTCCCATCGATTGTACCTGAACCTGTGATTATAATATTCTCACATTCAGCTGCATATAGAAGGGGATGCATTGCATAACATTCAACTCCTTCCCAGCGTGTCCAAATAGGTTCGTAAATGTTTGGGTCATCAATAAATTTTAGAACAGCACCTTCCTCTAAGTTTAATGTTAAGTCAGAAATTAAGTTTATAGGTCCAGTTTCTGTTACACCTTTAGGAATTATAAGTTCCTTTTTCCCATCCTTTTTACTTAGGAAATCGATAGCTGACTGAATGCTTTCGAAATCACTTGCAATAACTTTTATCATAATAATTATTCCTCCTTTTGGTTAAATTCTATAAAAATACGATAGCGTTTTCAATGACGTTATGTTACAATGATGGTAACAAAATTACAGGTGGTTTTATTTATGCAGAAAAATGTTGAAGAACTGTTGTATAATATGAGTTTAGACGAACTTGACAATATTAAAAACTTTAGAAAAGTAACAAAAGTTAAGAAAGAGACTTATACAAATATCGAACGTAAAATGATTATAAAGGATGAGTACTTTTTAAAAAATCGTAAAGTATATATAAGCAAACACTCACGCTTTGCGGATTTCCCTGAGCACAGTCATAATTTTTTAGAGCTAAATTATATGCTGTCAGGGTCAGTTAAGCAGATTATTAATGGCAATGAAGAAATATTACATACAGGGGATATTCTTTTAATGTCTAAAAATGCTGTTCATTTTGTAAGTGCCCCAGGAGCGTCAGATCTTCTTATAAATTTGATGTTTCCAGTTGAAAACATTGATTTTGAAAGTTTAGAGAGCATTATGCATAAAAACAATTACGTTTTTAACTTTTTACTTGAGAATATGACAAATAAAAAAGATTCTGCTTATATCATTTTTAGAAGCTCAAAACATGATGCCATAAAGCATTTGTTAGATCAGATTATTGATAAATATTACTCAAATAGCCACTTTGCTAATGAGATTATAAGATTAGATATTTCGATTTTATTTATGGAACTTATTGAAAACGTTCCTTTTGAAATCCATAAGAATACATATCAGCAGAAGGAGAATAATCTTATATTTAAAATTCTTAGGATGATACATGAAGAATTTAGAACAATTACGCTAAGTAAGCTTGCAAAAGAGTTTAACTATAACGAAAATTACCTTAGCAATTTGATAAAAAATAAAACAGGTAAATCCTTTAAAGAAATTCAGACCAAAGAACGCTTAGAAAGGGCAAAACTGCTTATTGAAAGTACAGATTTAACTATTGATGAAATTATTTATGAAGTAGGGTGGTTAAATAAAAGTCATTTTTATAAGAAATATAAAGAATTTTATGGAGAGCCTTTGAAAAAGTCAAGAAATAAAGAGTTAACAATGTAAAAATGAAAGAATTTAAGCAAAAGATATTATTATTTGTGAGAGTTTTTGTAAAAGTAAGCTCTCATTTTTTATGAAATATAATCTTGTATCTGTTACTATAATAAATATTACTTATATTTAAATAAATTTAGATAGATGATTGGTATTTAGGAAGGGCGATTTAGTAATGTTAGATAAATATTCTGAAGAACAATTGATAATTAAAGAGCAAGCATTAAATAAAACAGAAATAAATAGGTTGATTCAATTAATATACAACCATTCTCCAAAGAATGGTACTTTTAGTCACAGTATTCCTGGCTTGCATACCAGGCGCTACTCGAAAATAAGCAAAGATTGGGAAAAATCATTTTACGCTCCTTCTGTGATAATTGTTGCACAGGGAGTAAAGGCTGTTAGGATAGGAAAGGAAACTTTTCAGATAGACAAAGGATGTATGCTCATGCTTCCAGTTGGGGTACCTGTTGCGCTAAAGACTATACAAGCAAGTTATGAAAAGCCTTTTCTAGGAATTGGATTAACTCTCGAACCGGAAAAAATAGCAGAATTTGTTCAAAAAGTTTATCCAAATGGTTTGCCATCTGTTAAGACGAGGAATGTTGGATATACAACAGATGCAGATGAAGGTATCATAAATTCAGTTACTAGACTTTTTGAATGTTTGGAAAATTCTAGTGATACAGAATTACTTGCGCCAATTATTAAGGATGAAATCTTGGTGCGTCTTTTACGCAGCTCAATTGGCATTCAAATTGCTGAAATAGGCTTTGCAGATTCTAAGGTTCGGCATATTGCGAAAGCTATTCAATGGCTGTTAAGTAACTTCTCAATGCCAATGAAGGTTTCGGATTTAGCAATGATTTCAAATATGAGCGTTTCTGTTTTTCACAAGCATTTTAAAGAGGCAACATCTATGAGTCCATTGCAATATCAAAAGATACTGCGCTTACAGGAAGCTAGACATCTTATGTTATCTAGGAAAATGGATGCAGCGACTGCATGTCAGTTGGTAGGGTATGCAAGTGCATCACAATTCAGTCGGGATTATAGCAGTTATTTTGGAAATCCGCCAAGAAAAGATATTGATATATTATATAATCAGCTTAAAAAATCTGATGAATCAAAAGATACTGAATAGGAGAAGTATATTTACGGCAAGAGAATCAGGCAATAAGTTGAGAGGAAGTGGCAACAATTTTTTGAGTACTTATTCTATAATAAATCCAGAGTAGTTCATCTGACTAAGTTAAATACTACTTATTTTAATGAATTTTATATAAGGATGATGTGACTCTAAATTAATAGGATTTAGGAGGAATTTATAATGCGTGTTTTTGTTACAGGAGCAACAGGGTTCATTGGTTCTGCTGTTGTTAAGGAATTGATTGGTGCGGGACATCAGGTTGTTGGACTTGCACGTTCTGATAAGGCAGCTGAAGCACTTTTAGCTGCAGGTGCTGAGGTACATCGTGGTTCACTTGAGGATCTTGATAGTTTGCGAAGTGGAGCATCTGCTGCTGATGGTGTTATTCACTTAGGATTTAGCAATGATTTTTCAAACTTGGCTGATGCAGGAAAAAAAGATTGTCTTGCCATAAAAACACTATGTGAAGCTTTAAAAGGATCAAATAAACCTTTAGTTACTACTTCAGTTATTACGCTTCTTAAGTCAGGGCGTATTGGAACAGAAAAAGATGAAGCTGATCCAAATTCTGTAGGAGCACCACGTATTGCTTCGGAGGAAGTTGCACTTTCATTTGCTGATCAAGGTGTACGTGTTTCAGTTGTGAGGCTTGCGCCATGTGTGCATGACGAAAATCGTCAAGGTTTTGCTACAGCTTTGGCATATATTGCTCGTGAAAAAGGAATTTCAGCTTATGTTGGCGATGGACTTAACCGCTGGCCAGCTATACATAGGTTAGATGTGGCAAGGTTATTTAGAATGGCATTGGAATCTGCCTCTGCTGGTTCATGCTTGCACGGTGTTGGTGAAGAAAGCATACCTTTTAGAGATATTGCTGAAGCAATTGGAAGCCGCCTGAACTTACCAGTAAAAAGTATTTCTAAAGAAGATATAGATAAGCATTTCGGATGGCTTGCACAGTTCGCAATAACTGATAATCCAACGTCAAATGTGCTTACACAAAAGTGGTTAGGGTGGAAGGCTGAAGGATCAACATTGATTGCGGACTTAGAAAAGAAATAAATCTAATATACTCTTTTTAATAAAATTTGGTAAACTAGGCGTTTAAAAATGAATATTAGGCGAATAGTTATATCCAGTTAAATCTTCAACAACATGCTTTGTTTCAATAATAACATCATTCTTTTAAGAATTAGATTGAAGACGATCCATTTCAGTTTTGATAACCTTATGTATATGTGGATTAAGATTAAATGTACGTATTAAATATAAATATATTGAATAAACAAAACAGATAAGAGGAATTATGACAAATGAAATCATAATTCCTCTTATCAAAAGAACTAGAATCTAAACTGAAAAGTCTGAGGTTCAAGGCAAATCTGTCTAAAATTCATAGCAAAGATAGCTTAAGTTTCCTAATTGATAATCTCTAAATATAACTCTAGGGGTTAATTCTGAACTGCTGCCTAAAGCTATAAATAGTGGGACAAGATGATCTGCAGTTGGAACTGCTAAGTTAGCATGAGGAGCATATTTTTTATAGTTATTAAGGGCATTCATGTCCTTGTTTCCTATCTTGTCAATTAACCAATCATCAAATTCTTTAGACCAAGAATCAATTGCCTTACTATCAAAATTAACCAATCTTAGATTATGAACTGTATTTCCACTTCCAAGAATCAAAATATCTTCAGCACCAAGTTCTTTTAGTGCATTGCCTATTTTAATCTGCTTATCAATAGATAGAGTATAATTTATAGAAACTTGAACAACTGGTATATTAGCTTTTGGATAAAGATGCTTTAAAAGAGTCCATGCCCCGTGATCCAAGCCTCTTGTTAGATCTGTTTTTACATCAATACCTGAATCTATTAATTTATTTTTAATTTTTGTTGCAATAGTGCTAGAACCTCGTGCAGGGTATTTAATTTTATAGAGTTCTTCTGGAAATCCATAAAAATCATATACAGTATCATATATATGATCAGAAGCAGAAATAGTAAGTGTTTCAGTTGTCCAATGGGCTGTGAACACAACTATAGCTTTAGGATTAATAGATCTTCCAAGGTCATTTAAAAATTTAGTATACACGCTTTGCTCAATTGCCATCATAGGTGAACCATGAGCTAAAAATAAAGGTTTAATCATATAATAAACACCTCCAAATATTTTTGTTAAAGGTTATTGTAGCAAATTAGTCATAACAAATTTAATTCTATTATCCTTAAAATGTATAGGTTTCAAGGATTATCTTACATTAAGAATTAATGTAACTAAACTATAAATTTATTTTGCTCAGCTATTAATTTTTTTGTCATATTATTTAAGGTAGCAGAAGCTTTTGCAACTTCATTAGATAGCTTGTACATTTCGTCAGTAGAAGCAGATATTTCTTCAGATGAAGCAGATATTTCTTCGGCTATAGCAGATGTACTTTCAATCTTATCAAGAATATCATCCTTTTCTTTATTTATTTCTATAGTTGCTACATTTACAGTTTGAACTTTTGGAATTACAGTTTTAATAACATCAATTATATTTTCAAATGAGTTTATAGTTTCATTTATAATGCTAACTTGATTGTTAAGATCTGTGGTCATGCTATTTGTATCATCTTTTATTACAGTAGTATCATTAGATATATCAGATACTAATTTACTAATATTTTGAGATGAAGACTTTGTTTGCTCTGCCAAGACCTTCACTTCATTTGCTACCACTCCAAAACCCTTTCCGGCTTCACCAGCATTTGCAGCTTCTATAGATGCATTTAATGCTAACAAGTTAGTTTGATCAGCTATTGAATTAATAATTTGTACTATGTTATTTATTTCTTTTATATTGCTGCTAAAAGTAATAATTTTATTAGATAAATTTTTAAAGGATAAACTTATACTGCTTACTGTATCCATTAATAACTTCATGCTTGAGCTGCTATTATTTGCAAGCTCATTCATTATTATTGTATTTTTATCTATATCTTTAGTGTTAATTACAATATCTTCAAGTTTACTACTGAAGATATTTAAAGTTGTAGTGATTTCCATTAGGTTATTCGCTTGAGAATTAATTCCACTTGCTACCTCTTGCATTGAATTGGCCACATTATTAGAAGATAAGACCATGTTTTGAGATATAGTTGATAAATTGCTTGAGTTTTCATCTATTATTAGAGAACTATCCTTAGATATTTTAATCATCTCTCCAATTGAATTTTGCATAGTATTCATAGAATTAGCTATATCACCAATTTCATCTTTAACGTGTAAATATTTTTCGTTTGTTTTATTAGTAAAATTTCCAGTAGCCAATATATTTAAGGAATTAGAAGCATATCTGATTCTTTTAGATAGTCTATTGGAAATAATATAAATTACAAGGATTCCAATAATCAAAAATAATATAGATGTAAGGGTTATTGAGAATTTTAAAGAGTCTAGTTCTGATAAAAGTTCAGATTTCTCTAAAATAACAACTACAGACCATTTTTCTTTTTCGATTGGAGCAAAACCTCCATAAGATTCTTTTCCACCAAAAGTATATAAACTCAAACCAGTTTCGCCAGCTATCATTCTCTTTTGCATATCAGCGATACCTTTTAGGCTAGGATCTTTTTCTGCTTCTTTTATAGAATTATATTGATTTAATGGCATACTTGAATCCTTATAAGCAATGCTATTGCTTTGACTGTTAATCATATAGGCACTTCCAGTTTCACCAAAAGAGATCTTCTTAATCATTTCACTAAGTTCCATTCCATCTCTAACTGATACTAACACGCCTATAATAGAGTCATCATTTTTTATTGGTACTGAATATACCATTGTCATTGCAGTTTTGTCTTCATTAACTTCAGGATCATTAATAAAATTTTCTCCAGACATTGATTTTTTAAAATAAGTAGTATCTTTTATATTAGTTTGTTCACCAGTAGTATATATAATGTTTCCATTCATATCAGCGTATCCCATTTTAATACTGCCATTTCTTTTTGCTTCAGCTTTTAAAATAGTCATTAATTTATCTGGAGTATCATTGCTTAATGAAGCAGTCTTAGCAGTAACTTCCAGTGAATTTAATTGATTATCTAAATTAGCTTGAACAGTATTAGAAGCCTGGATAGCTATTTCTGGTAATGTCTTTTTAATATTTGATATTAAAGCGTTAGATGCATTAATATAAGAAATAATTCCAAATCCAGTGCTTACAACTAAGAGTAATATACTTATCAGAATAATTAATTTTGATTTTATAGTTTTTAAAAACATAATTTAATCATCTCCTTAATATTTATTTCATAGTTTTCTTATCTTCATATAGATCTCGCATTTTTATAATCAAGTTCTGAGCTTTTAATAGTGATTGAGATAACTCAGCTATTTCTTCATTAGAAAGAACATTAAATCGTTCTGAAAAAATATCCTCTCCAGCTGCAGCAACAGATGAAATAAGATTTAATGATTTATTTGATAGTGATAAATAAACAATTCTTTTATCTTTTTCATCTTGTTTTTTTATCAAGTAACCAAGATTATATAAAGCATTAATACTTCTGCTTGTATTTGGTACAGATATGTTTAATTTTTTACTTATTCTTGATGCTGTAGTAGTACCTTCAAAATGAATAAAATTCAGTATTTTTGAAAGAAGGGGAGTTATTTCTGTATTAGTTAGGTCTGGAATTAGATCTATAAACTCAACATTAAATAAACTATAAAAGTTAACCATATTTAAAATTAATTCTCTATTATCTTTTTTAGTCATATGAAAACTCCTTTGATAATTATTATTAATTAAGATATATTATAACAATATAGTTATCATTTGACAACTACTTTATAAGTTTTATATAGAAATTATTGACAAAGACAAAGTGGAAAAGATTTATTCTAAAAAGTCGCAGATTTTCTTAAGATTTCAGAAAAAGAACTTATGAATATGTATATTGAAGAAGATTTTGGGAAATATGAAATTAAGCAAATACTATGTTCTTTTTTAGAAAAGATGGAAGCTGTGAAGTTTAACCTGATAAATAAAATTCAATCATAAATAAATATAAAAACTGAGGATGGATCAATAAAAATGAGTAATATTAACAGTTCAATAAACGATTTTGAAAAATTTATAGAATTTATAGAAAATGAAAAGCCTATACTCTCAGCGACTCAGGAAGTATTAGGCAGAAAGGATTGCTATAATCTAAACATGATCCTTGAAAATAAAAAAGATGTAATAAATCCTAGTTATAATCAAGATAAATATTTTGCAATAGACTTGATGTTTTCACTAGTTCTTGCAAGTAAGCTTTATATAAAGGCTAACAATGAAAAGGGAAAAGTAAGACTCTTTAAAACAGATAAGTTAGAAAGCTTTCAAAATTTAAATGAAGATGAAAAATATATTTTCTTACTCCAAACTTATTGGACTAAATATGATTTTGAAATAAAATTTGATAGAACTCATAATATAGCAGCTTTTTACAATATTTTAGCTGAGATAGCTAGTGCTAAACAAGGAGATATAATTGTAAAAGATGAAATGGATATTTCAAATGTAATGTATTCAACTGGGGCTGCATTTTTTCATCATTTAAAGTTCTTTAGTTTTGGTGAACTGGAATTAATTAATGGTGCAAAAACAAGGTATGAAGATACGATAAAAAGTTTTTCTCCAAATGAATTTGGGATTAAAACAAGTATATTACTTCTAACAAAGGCTATTCTGTATTGGAATAGAGAAGATGTTCCAGTATTACTAGAGTATTATAATTTAAAAGTTACAACTAACAAAAACGAAAAAGCATTTGACGTTTTTAAAACCATCTTTAAAGGGAACACTGTTAAAAATACATTAGAGGAAGAAAGTAAGATAAATAAATGTGGAACGTATATTTTTAAAGTAAGTTTATCAAAGACTGTATGGAGAAAAATAAATTTAGCATATAAGCATACTTTTGGAGATTTACATAATGCCATTCAAGAAGCCTTTGAATTTGATAATGATCATTTATATGCATTTTTTATAGGAGGCAACAGAAGAAAAGGAATATACTGTGAATATGCAGATCACGAAGGACCTGTAGCAGAAACTACGACTATAGCAAGTTTGAATCTTTATAAAGGAGAAAGACTTCTATACTTATTTGATTTTGGAGATGAATGGAAATTTAATGTGGAGCTTACCGAAATAAATGAAGAAGCACCAGTTCCTTTAAAACCTATGATTATAGAATCAAAAGGAAAGTCACCTCATCAGTACAGTGGAGGTTGGGGACTTTACGAATAACATAATTGTACATAGATACTATTATTCTAATAATAGTTTTTCAATACTAGGGGTGCTTAGATAATTCAAAAGCACCTCAATGTTAGGCATATCAATGTATTTTCATTTTAAACTAAGGTTAGCCTTAATAGACTTCTTAAGGCATCATATAAATATCTGACCAGCTTTAACTATATTTTCTGCTTTCTTAATTAGCCTGATTATTAGAAGCAATTATTTCTTTAAGCTGTACATTTTGATTTATGAATCTAGCTTTGCTTTTCTCAGATTTCAAATGAATTGCATTTTGAGGACAATGATGTATACATGCTAGACATACTTCGCATTTATGGGAAAACTCAGGTTTGTTATTAACTTTAATATTATTTGCAGGGCAAACCTTTTCGCATACCTTACAGCTAGTACAATTATCCGTAACAATAAATCTCTTAGTTGCAAAATTATTGCTGATTTTATCTGCAAAGCCACGGCCATATTTAGATAGAGTATTTGATACGATTCCTTTTTTCACAAGAGAATTTCGTCTATTTGTAATATCAGCTATTATTTCACTCAGTTTTTCATCAATAACTTCTGGATTCTTATTTATTATCTCATCCTCCATCTTAAAGGCTGAAAGAAAATTATCAACCATAAGTATTTCATTTGTATAGTTGAACTTGATTCCAGATTCCTTGGCAACAAGCTCCATATGCCTTAACCCAGAGAATGCATTACCACCATATGTCATAATTGAAAAGAAGTAATCAGCTTTAAATTTTGACTTTTTTATAAAGTTACTAATTATTTTCGCCATTCCGAATCCATGACAAGGAAATACAAATCCTATAGCATCATCCTCAAATTCATATTTACCTTCTTTTATCATTTGAGGTATTGAATACAATTCTCCACCAATCTTTTTTGCAACATATAAACTATTTCCTGTAGCAGTAAAATAAAATATTTTCAAACTAATTCCGCCTTTCATTATTTCAACGAATATTGATTTTTCAACACTTGTTCAATATAATAAATTTATCAATTAAGTTAATTCAATTCAATAGTTAAAACAATGAGATTTGTTTATTAATGAACAAAACACATATAAATGTTGATTGTTATAAGATAAATCAGTTTACAAGGAAGTACATTAGGTACATAAAGGAGATATTTTTATGGATAGACGTATTGAAAAATCAAAACAGGCTATTATGGGTGCTTTTATCAAACTCATGTCGGAAAAAGATTTTGAAAAGATAACCATTAACGAAATTGCAGAAGAGGCAAATGTAAACCGTGGAACTGTATATCTGCATTATGAAGACAAATTTGATTTGATGAATAAATGTATAGATACTCATTTAAATCAATTATGTGACAGTTGCATTTCAGATGGAGAGGGCAGCAATTTTGACTCCAAAGCTTCGCTACTTCAGACGTTTCAATATCTAGAAAAGCATGCCATTTTCTATTCAAATATGCTCACTAACAAAGCTATGCCTGCTTTTAGGGAACGTATTTTAACAATGGCTCTTAAAAGTATGAAAGAACATCTTGACATGACAGGAAGTAATGAAAATATAAGCAAGGAGATAATGGCTCAATATGTTGCTTCAGCCGCTGTTGGTGTAATGGAATGGTGGATTGTAAATTCAATGCCTTACCCAGCAGCATATATGGCGGAGCAGTTGTGGCAATTACTAAAGCGAGAACAAATAGCGGGATAAATATGATTATTTGGTTAAATTGCTATATTCAATGAATCATTTAATGAGTATTTTTTCGGATTTACTGGCTGGTCAGCGGCACTTATTGGAGCGGGTTATTATATTAAACAATTAAAAGCGTATCTGATTCTTCTAGATATGCTTTTGGAAATAATATTAAATTAGAAGAATTCTAATAATCAAAAATAAAATAGACATAGAAGTTATTGATAATTCATGGAAAACGATTGACAGGCTAAGAATCTTATGATATCCTTAACATAAATTAAAAGGAATGTTACTGGTTATGCAGGCTTTACCATTTTATAGATAATATTTATTAGTATTATTTGTTGTGGTACGGTCTTTTTTTGTGTCATAATAATAAAAACTACTTTAGATAAAGCACTTTAAATTACAATTTACTAATAGCTAGTGTGTCTTTTAAATTAATTTACTTATGTCAAAGGGGAATATTTATGAAGATAGAGAAAGTAATTAATAACAATTTGGTTCAATCTTTTGATAATAACAATAAAGAAGTTCTTGTTATGGGATGTGGACTTGGATTTAAGAAAAAGGCTGGAGAAATTATTGATAAAGATAAAGTGGAAAAGATTTATTCTCTTGAAGACAAAAACTATTCAAATAAGTTAATAGAATTATTATCAGATATTCCTTTAGAAGTCATACAAACAACCAATGAAATAGTATCTTATGCAAGATACTCTCTAGGTAAGAAGCTTAATGATAATATTTATATTCTATTAACAGATCATATAAGCTTTGCAATGGAAAGAGTTAATAAAGGATTACAATTCAAAAATGCATTATTGTGGGAGATAAAAAGATTTTATAATCATGAGTTTTTAATTGGTAAAGAGGCCCTTCAAATAATTGAAAAAAGATTACATGTTGATTTACCAGAAGACGAAGCTGCTAATATAGCATTACATATTGTAAACGCTCAATTAAATTCTAGTAATATAGATGATACTATGAGCATGACTAATATGATTCAAAATATTTTAAACATAGTAAAATTTCATTATAAGTTAGAATTGGATGAATATTCACTTCATTATGAAAGATTTATTACTCATTTAAAATTCTTTTCACAAAGAATATTTAGAGGAAATGAAATTGAAGATGAGGATACAAGCCTTTCTAAAATAATGAGAGAAAAATATAAAGAAGCATATAAATGTGCAGAGAAAATTAAAAAATACGTAAAGAGTGAATTTAATTCTGAGCTTACTGATGAAGAAATGATGTATTTAGCAGTTCATATTAACAGAGTTACAAAGCAAACTGAATAAAAACGGACTGTTAATTTGCAATGCAATCTATACCTGAGAAGTGTAAAATGAGCGCTCTTTTATGATTCTTAGATATTTTTTATAAAATTATAAACAAAATAAATAAAAATGCAAGGTAGTTACTGTAAGCGGAAAAACTGTGTTACAGGCTTTACTTCATTAAAATTAATTCCAAAAAATTTATCCGGTAGCTAGTATCTGTAATACTCTAACTTTTAAGTGAAGTTAACGGCTACACGCTCATGGATAAGTTAATCTAAAAATAACTTAATTTTAAATGGAGGATTATACTATGGATTATTCAATAGTTGCAAAAGAAATAATAGAAAAAATAGGTGGAGTAAATAATGTAAGTAGTGTTATACACTGTATGACAAGACTTAGATTCACCCTAAAAGATGAAAGTATTGTAAATGATGAACAAGTTAAAAAAATAAAAGGTGTAATGGGCGTTATGAAAAAAGGCGGTCAGTACCAAATAATTATAGGAAATGAAGTTTCTAAATGCTATAAAGAAGTATTGAAACTTGGTAATTTTAGTGATAGTGCTAATAATACTGAAGGTTCAAATGAAAAACAAAATATAATTACAAAAGTGTTAGATGTAGTATCAGGAAGTATGTCAGCTACTATGCCAGCAATAATTGGTGCGGGTATGGTAAAAGTGCTAGTAGTGTTACTTACAACTATTGGACTTTTATCGAATACAAGCCAGGCTTATACCATATTATCAGCACTTGGAGATGCAACGTTTTATTTCTTGCCAATGATACTTGTAATTTCAACTTCTAAAAAGTTTAATATTAATCCATACACTTTTGCAGCAGTAATAGGTGTTATGGTATATCCTGATTTTGTGAAACTACTTGGTGCAGGTTCACCTGTATCATTTTTAGGATTACCAGTTACAACAGCAAGTTATGGATATTCAGTTATTCCAGTAATACTAATGGCTTGGGTAATGAAATATATAGAAGAAATTGTAGATAAAATTACACCAGCAGTTACAAAGAACTTTTTAAAACCAATGTTAATATTACTTATAGCTATGCCGATTGCAATAATAGTTATTGGACCACTTGGATTCTTAGTAGGTAAAGGTTTATCAACAGTTATGTACACAATTCAAGATAAGGCAAATTGGATTGCATTACCTTTAATGGCGGCGTTTATGCCACTTATAGTTATGACAGGAATGCATTGGGCATTCGTACCTATGGCATTAACAGCTTTAGCAAACCCAGGGTACGAAACATTATTATTAGTAGCAATGCTTCCATCTAATTTAGCACAAGGAGCATCAGCGCTCGCAGTATCACTAAAGTCTAAAAATAAAGACTTAAAACAAGTTGCAAGTGCATCAAGTATTTCAGCTTTACTTGCAGGGGTAACAGAACCAGCAATGTACGGTGTAACTATAAAATATAAAAAACCTTTAATAGCAAGTATGATAGCAAGTGGTATAGCAGGTCTATATGCAGGAATTGTAGCTTTAAAAGTTTATGTTTTTGCAACACCAGCACTTATATCAATAGTTCAGTTTATTGATCCAAATGGTAGCTCAAACTTTATTAATGCTTTAATAACAGCAGCTATTGCAATTGTAGGTTCATTTGCATTAACATGGATTATTGGATTTGATGATCCAGCAAATGAGGAAATTGAAGAGATCTTAATTGAAAACAAAATGGAAGTTAAAGAAGCTGCCTTAGATAAAGCTGAAGCTAAAAGCGAAGCAATAATCTTAGCTCCAATTGAAGGAAAATCAGTTTCACTAAGTCAAGTAAATGATATAACATTCTCAGAAGAAATAATGGGAAAGGGTGCAGCTATAATACCAAGTAAAGGTATCGCAGTTTCACCAGTTAATGGAGTAATTTCAGCATTATTCGAAACAAAACATGCTATAGGAATTACAGCTGAAGACGGAACAGAAATTTTGATACATATAGGATTAGATACAGTAAAATTAGGTGGAAAGCACTTTACAGCTCATATTAAGAGTGGAGATAAAGTAAAGATAGGAGACTTATTAGTTGAATTTGATATTGAGGCAATAAAAAAAGAAGGATACGAAGTAATAACTCCAGTTCTAGTTACTAATACAAGTGATTATAAGGATGTATTATCATTAATAGATAAAGATGTAAAAGAAAAAGATGAGTTAATAAAAGTAATAAAGTGAAACTTGATTTAGATGAGGTTTGATCCTCATCTAAATCTTAGGTGAACTTATACCCTCAAGGGGCACAATGTCTAAGAGTGCGCAGCCGTTATCTATCTATTAAATAAGCGAGAGTGTTACGTATGCTAGCTACTGGATAAAATAATATTAATAAATTATGCTAGCTAAGATATTTTTGGATATGCTTGCTAGCATTATTATTAAAATAAATTTTGAAAATTTAATATTAAATACAGAGTATATAAACATTTTATAGGAAAATATAAATATTATAAATTATAAAACACAGGAGGTAAAGTTATGTCAATTAAATTTCCAGAAGGATTTTTATGGGGAGGAGCTACAGCTGCTAACCAATTTGAAGGTGCATACAATGAAGACGGAAAAGGATTATCTACTCAGGATATAGCACCTAAAGGTGTGATGGGAGCTTTAACAGATGAACCAACAGAAGATAATATGAAACTTATAGGAATTGATTTTTATCATAGATATAAAGAAGATATTAAGCTATTTGCAGAAATGGGCTTTAAAGTTTTCAGACTATCTATTGCTTGGTCAAGAATATTTCCAAATGGTGATGATAAAGAGCCAAATGAAAAGGGATTACAATTTTACGATAATGTATTTGATGAGTTAGCTAAGTATGGAATAGAGCCACTAGTTACAATTTCCCACTATGAAACGCCACTTGCACTTGCTAAGAATTATGATGGCTGGGTAAATAGAAAGCTAATAGGATTTTTCGAAAACTATGTAAGAACTATATTTAACAGATATAAAGATAAAGTAAAATATTGGCTGACTTTCAATGAAATAAATTCTGCAACTCATTTCCCTTATATGAGTGCTGGAATATGGACACCAAAAGAACAATTAAACAAGCAGGATTTATATCAGGCTATGCATCATGAACTAGTAGCGAGTGCACTTGCAGTAAAAATTGGTCATGAAATAAATCCAAAATTCAAAATTGGTTGTATGATTCTTGGAGTACCAAACTATCCATTAACGCCAAAACCAAGTGATGTACTTAAAGCAATGGAAGCAGATAGGGAGAATCTTTTCTTTGGAGATGTTCATGTAAGAGGAGAATATCCAAGATATATGAATAGATTTTTTAAGGAAAACAATATAGAAATAAAAATGGAACCTGGTGATAAAGAAATACTAAAGAATACAGTGGATTTTGTTTCGTTTAGTTATTATATGAGCTCATGTGCAAGTGCAGATCCTGAAAAGAATGTTAAAGGAAAAGGAAATCTCATTGGCGGAGTACCGAATCCATATTTAAAGGCTTCAGATTGGGGATGGCAAATAGATCCAGAAGGCTTAAGATACATGCTTAACTTATTCTATGACAGATATCAAAAACCATTGTTTATAGTTGAAAATGGCTTAGGTGCCGTGGATGAATTAATAACTGATGAAAATGGAAATAAAACAGTAAATGATGATTATAGAATAAACTACTTAAATGATCACTTAGTTCAAGTAGGAGAAGCTATTGAAGATGGTGTTGAAGTTATGGGATACACTACATGGGGATGTATAGATTTAGTAAGTGCATCGACAGCTGAACTTAAAAAGAGATACGGATTCATCTATGTAGATAGGCATGATGATGGAAGTGGAACTCTAGAAAGATATAAGAAAAAGAGCTTTTACTGGTATAAAGAAGTTATTGATACAAATGGAGCCCATTTAAAAAAATAATAATTTAAATGAAATATATAGGGCAGAGTAGGAATTGGATTTTCTACTTTGCCCTCTTTTTGTCTATAAAATCTAAAGAATGCCAGAATTTCTTCAGCTAGAAATTCTGATTCTTCCATGGCTATAAAATGTCCACCCATAAGTAATGTGGTAAAGAGAGTGATGTTTAGAGTGTATTTAACTCATTCTTTGTGGTAACTCGCCATTGCAATCATTCCATCCACGAAATTTTTCAATAATCCATGCAGCAAGTCTACTTATGAATCTGAAAGTCCATATGCAAGAGCCCGAGGTCTTGTGGATTGGATGGACATATAAGCTCCCTTATTTGAGATCCACTTAGGGGCATTTTTTTATGTTTATGATTAAGCAGCTACTATGATTTGACTTGCGCTTACACCAGAACTAACTAGAAGCTGTTTTGTTGTTTCATTTTTTACATAAATTTTAATATTTGCGCAGCCTTCAAATAAAGTACCTACTATTACAGTATTAAGAGGACCATTCTCATGAGTCTCTATTTTTTGAACACTACTTGGAATTGTTATGCTATTCAAGTTAGTACAATTTTTGAATGCAGCCATTCCTATGCTTGTCACTCCTTCAGGAAGTGTTAAGCTTGTCAAATTAGTGCAATAGTAAAAGGCATTCCTACCTATATTTGTTACACTATTTGGGATTGTTATACTTTTTAAACTCATGCAGCCTCCAAATGTACCTTCACCTATACTTGTTAAAGTATTTGGCAGTGTTATGTTTGTTAATTTAATACAATCAGCAAATGTATCATAACCTAAAAATGTGACACCATCTTGTATTGTGACATTTGTTAAATTTAAGCAGTTCATAAAGATAGCATTACTCATTTTTGTTACACTACCTGGTATTGTTATGTTAGTTAAGCTTCTGCAATCTGCAAATGCATGGTCAGAAATGGTTTTTACACTATTTGGTATCGTTACGTTTGTTAAAAGGGTACAACCAGCAAATGCACCATTTCCTATAGATGTTACTGTACTTGGGATTGTTACACTTGCTGTTTTAGAAGAGGCAAATGCAAAAGATCCTATACCTGTTACCGTAATACCATTAATTTTGTCCGGGATAGTTATGATGCTTTCAGAACCTAAATATGCCACAATTTTACCTGTTGAGTTACAAAAAGCCCAGTCACCATTTATTGTAACATTTGCAAATTGTCCACTACTATTTAATCCATATTCTTTGTCAAAAAACATATTGCTTATATTATTTGTCATATATCCGTTTGCTTTAAAATAATATAAACTTCCATCGATTACTCTCCAACCTCTGGCCCATGAATTTCCTTCAGTATACCACCAACCTGTATTATTTTGTTTCCATTCTGCACTTGCAGCTATTGGATTTAATGCTAATAATGAAGTCATTACTAATGCACCAGCTAATAATTTTGTTAATTTTAATTTTTTCATGTTATTCCTCCTGTATTCCCCATAAATTCATTTTTAAGTAATAATATATAAAATTTTAATATTATTACAAATAATTATCGGTCTTATATGTTAATACTTAACTTAAATGTTACATAAAAACTTATTTTTAGTATAATTTCTATAAATGGTAAAATATATATGAAAATTAATCTTTTTACCTTTAATTATGAAAGATGCAAAAGTTATAGGCTTGATTAAGAGTTTATGTAATGTAAGTTATTGCATTTATGATGAAATCTATGATTTGTAAAACCAGTATCTAAAAGTCGTGTTACAATAGTTACTCTATGTAGATAGGCATGATGATGGAAGTGGGACTCTAGAAGGATATAAGAAAAAGAGCTTTTATTGGTATAGGGATGAGGAAGGAAGTCTGATGCTTAAAGAGCGACTAAAGTTTCAAATATGTAGTAAAGTCTGAATTTAATAAGTATTAGAATACTGCATTATTTAGAAAATGATATGATGATATTTTCTAAATTGACACATTATAGATGCAAAGAAAGAGAAATAGCAGAAAACTTAATAAATCAAATTGACGATGGTTTATTTCATATATATAAAAGTACAAATAATAAAAATTAGCTAATAAATAACACACTTAAAGAAACACCCTTTTTTCGAAGAGGGTGTTTCTTTGAATTTATAAGTTAACTGTATTTTCTGTGCTCAGTTGTTATATATAATTCTAAAATACTTTTGATTCTAATGGACTTGTCCATTTACTTTGCTTACTAGTTTTTTCCACCATAGCTTTTATATGTCGCATACACTGCATTTGCATATTGATCTGCTAGAATTGGACGGCCATATGAATCTGTAGCTCCTGGATACCAGTTTGGTCCTCCATTGTAATGCAATAGACCATTGTATATATTACCAAATTGCTTAATATTATCATTTATGATCATTGATCCCATATATACTTGGTCTTGAAGATTACTATGATTGTAGGCATGTCCATATGTTGAACTGAACTCACTTGAATAAGCATTTCTAGTATTTGGTTCTACTTGCATTAATCCGTCTCCAGAAGATGGACTACCACCTAAACCTGCTCCATAATTACATTCTTTTTTAATAACAGCACATATTAATAAAGCAAAGTCTCCATTTTTACCAAATTTGTTATCAGCATTAAGTGCATATCCCCATATATCATTTGGAGCTTCAGCAGGCTTTGATACTGATGGGGTAGTTGGATTTGTAGGGTTAGTCGGATTTGTAGGATTTGTAGGTCCTGCTCCAATCAATTCCCAAACATCAGCTGAACCAGGCTTATCACCTTGTGTCCACCACTTAGCTTTGTAATTACTGTTCTGATAAGAAACAATATCACCAGATACATAAGCCTTACTTCTGTCCCAAGCAGCATAAGTATTATTGCTAGGGTTAGATGGTGCTGTTCCAATCAATTCCCAGACATCAGCTGAACCAGGCTTATCACCTTGTGTCCACCATTTAGCTTTATAATTTTTACCTTCATAATTAACAGTATCTCCACTTACATAAGCTTTGTTGGCATCCCAATTAGCATAAGCTACAGATGCAGAGACAATCACTGTGGAAGCCTTTGTTGTTGTTGCTGCCTTTGCTAATACTGACATTTGTGGTAATGCAAACGATAATACTACAGCGAAAGCAAATAACTTTTTTAATTTCATGTATTTCATAATACATCAACTCCTTATATATATTTTTGAAATGTATATAAATTATACGTTCCCACTTAAATGTTATTATTTAATTAGTATTTTGGATTACTTGGTGTAGCGGCTCCAATTAATTCCCAAACATCAGAAGCACCGGGTTTATCACCTTGAGTCCACCATTTTGCTTTGTAATTGTTGTTGTTATAAGAAACAATATCTCCATTTACATAAGCTTTACTACTATCCCATGCAGGATAAGAAGTACCAGGATTACTTGGGTTTGCTGGATCCGTTGGGGTAGTAGGGTTAGTTGGATTACTTGGGTTAGTTGGGTTTGATGGAGTAGTTGGATTACTTCCACCAGCAAGTTTGTTTGCCATTAAAGATGTTAAAGGAAATCCATTTGGGTCATCTCCTGAAACTTCCCAAGCAATCATTCCGCCATAACCGTTATTTAATACGTAATTACATCTTTCTGTAAGAGATTCTTCATCTTCATATGTGTACATAATTCCTTGTGATGCATTATATAGATAAGGAACTTTAGCATATGGATCTCTATATTTTACGTAACCTGATGTTTTTTCCAATTCCTTCATTTTGAAATAAGGGTTTTGTCCACCTGGAGATTGTGCATTATCCCATGTACCTACTGGTGCACCATTTGCAGAAGCAAATAATCCAGGTAGGCTTCCACCATTGTTCACAACATTTTTCCATCCTCTTGAATAGAATGGTGTTCCAACATTTAGTTTGCTTGCAGGTATATTATAAGTATCCCTGTACAATTTCATTGCTGAATCAGTATTATATTTATTTTTTATATCTACAGGAGAAGTTCCTGATGGATCATTAGGATTTGGATATATTGCAGCATGATGATTAGTAGTTGTTTCCCATGCTCCGTGCATATCATAAGTCATAACGTTTATAAAATCTAAGTATTGAGCGTAAACGTTAGGTTCAGTATATTGTGCTTTATCATATCCAGACGGTGCTGCTATTGTAAGCATTTTATTAGACAATCCATTATCATTGTAAGCTTTACGTATTTCACGAAGAAGTGAAGTAAAGTTCTGTTTGTCCTCTGGTCCACCTGGGCAACCTTTATCAAATTGGTCATTTGGATCGGCTTTTCTATCAATACCAGGGAATTCCCAATCGATATCAATTCCATCTATGAATGGATATTTTTTTAGAAAATCTACCACACTGTTTATGAACACAGCACGAGAACTAGAACTTGAAGTCATTGAATGGAAATTAGCACCCCTTGTCCATCCACCTACTGATATAAGCACCTTTACATTTGGATATTGAGATTTGTAATACTTATATTCACCCATGTGTCCTCTAAGTTTATCTGCATCCCAACCTTCAGAATGTGGGAAAGATTTATCAAAATCTGCATAAGAATCAGTAGAATTGAGTTTAAAGCTTGAATCTACTTCAAAGAATGCATGATTGATTACAGTGACCTTGTCCCAAGGTAATTGATCAACAGATATGCTGCTGTGAGCTGCGTTGTAGGTACCCCAATTAGGAAAATAAACTACAACATTTTTTTTATCAGATTTTTCTGCTGCTTTAGGCATTAGTGTTATTTGCGTGAATGTAAGTAGAAAGACTACAAAAAAAGCAAGAAATTTTTTTAATGTTACGTGTTTCAAAACACATCAACCCCTCTCATATAATCATTAAAATTTTTTGGAAAGTAATTTTAATAATAAATTGTTCACCCCCTTAAAGCAGTAATAGAGAATTTTCTCTTGCGTAATAAACAATAAAATATTTCACGCCTATATTTACTGTCTATTACTTTGTAAAAAAGTAATACTGTAGGAAATTTATAGAATATATGACTGTACTATATTCAATACGAGAAATGTGTAATTTTTGTGTGGGACAGAATTAACTTTTTTTAGTAAAACATTAAAATTTAACCACAACAATATATACAAATGTAATAAAATGTAATATAATTACTTATATTGTAAAATATAAATATTTATAAGAGAGGAGTGTAATAAATTTTATTTTATTATTTATAAAACCTATATATTAGAGCAAAGTTAAGTATATGAGAATGGTATATTTTGGTCGTTATGGTAATTGGTATAAAGAGGTATTTATTATGTAGGGGGGAAAAGTATTGTCAGATAGTAAACTATTTTATGATGATACTAAAGATAACAAATCAATATATGGATACATAGAAAGAATTAGAAACGGTGACGTTAAATTAAAAGATAAATTAATAAAAGACTATTTACCATTTATAGGTAAGTCTGTGTCTAAAGTATCAAAAAAATATGAAGATATAAGGTACAGCGATATATTTAGTATAGGAATGATAGCTTTTAATGAGGCGTTAGATAATTATGATGAAAATAAAGGAAAAAACTTTTTCGCTTACTGTGACATGATAATAAGAAGTAGAATTATAGATTATTATAGAAAAAGTGAAAAAGAAGAAAAAGCATATCCATTTACTTATTTTGAAAATGAAGATGAAATTAATTTTGAGGAAAAATATTTAAGCTCTAATTCGTTTAATCAATATGAGAATATAGAAACACAGGATGAGATGGAATTCTTTCAAAAAAAGTTGAGTGAGTTTAATATAAGCATATATGATATTGGAGAAGAAATTCCAAAACACAGGGACTCTATTATTATGTGTATAAAAATTGCAAAAGAATTATGTGATAATGATTACTTATATGGAAAATTGATTCGAAATAAATCCATTCCGTTAAAGGAATTAGTGTCAATGGTTCAGGTACATAAAAGAACCATTGAGAGAAATAGGAAATTCATAATTGTAGTGAGCTTGATATTTAAAACAGAATTTACGTATTCAAAGGAATATATACAAGATTTTTTTAATGGATCTAATGTATAGGTAATTATAGTAATAACAATTTTATTCAAGTGTGTCTCAGAAAGAATAATGATCTTTCATGCATTCGATTATACAATAAATGTATAATTTGTTCTAATTTATAATTTATCCCACTTAAATAGAATCTTTTTACGTATAATATAGTGTACGTTAAAAGTAATTAATTTAGGAGGTGATATGAAAAAAGTTCAGCAAAAAGGTAACAAAGTTTAATAAAATATTTATGTAAATAAGGGGGGAGTAAACTACTACTACTAATAATAATAATAAATAGAGGTATAGGGGGAATTTTTATGAAAAGAAAAAAACAACTAATTATGTCATTAGTTATTTCTTCACTTATGGTTTCATCATTTATTCCAACAGTTACAGCTAAAGCTGATACAGGATGGAATCTTGCATGGAGTGATGAATTTAATGGAACAAGTATAAATACATCAAATTGGAAATATGAAACTGGCGGAGACGGTTGGGGGAATAATGAACTTGAATATTATACCAATCGTTCTGAAAATGCAAGAATTGAAAATGGAAATCTTGTTATAGAAGCAAGAAAAGAAAATTATAGTGGGATGAATTATACTTCTGCTCGCTTAAAAAGCCAAGGATTAAAAAACTGGACTTATGGAAAAGTAGAGGCAAGAATGAAGTTACCAGCTGGACAAGGTGTATGGCCTGCATTTTGGATGTTAGGAGAAAACATTTCTCAAGTTAGTTGGCCAAAATGTGGTGAAATAGACATTATGGAACATATAAATAATGAAAGTGCAATCCATGGAACTATACATTGGGATAGCACTGATAACAACACTCATGCACAGTATGGCGCTGCTTCACCTAATATCGATGTAACTCAATATCATGTATATTCAATTGAATGGGACGCTTCATCAATAAAATGGTTTGTAGATGGAACACAATATTTAGAAGCTAACATAGCAAATAATATTAATGGTACTGAAGAATTCCATAAACCATTCTTTATATTATTTAATCTAGCAATTGGAGGAAATTGGCCAGGTAATCCTGATGGATCAACTCCATTCCCAGCTAAAATGTATGTAGATTATGTTCGTGTATATCAGCACGGGGATAATAATCCAACACCAGCACCTGCAGCACCAGCTGTTCCAAGTGGATTGTCTGCAGCTGCTAGCAATCAATCTAGTATTAATGTGTCTTGGAACGCATCATCAGGTGCAACAGGTTATGATTTAAAAGTTGATAATAACATTATTAGTAATGTAACATCACCTTATGTTAATAGTGGTTTAACTGAAAATTCAACACATACTTATGCTGTTAGAGCTAAGAATGCTAATGGAACAAGCAGTTGGAGTAATTCTATCAGTGCCACTACTAAGGCTTCAAGCAATCCTACTACTGGAAGCTGGGCTCCTAATACTGCATATAAAGTTGGAGATATAGTTTCTTATAATGGTAAGAATTATAAATGCATTCAAGCTCATACTTCATTGGTAGGATGGGAACCATCAAATGTTCCTGCTTTATGGGTGTTAATATAAATGCAGAATATGTAGACTTGGTATTCCATGAAAAGGATACAGCACTTACAACTAATCAAGTAAAGGCTAAGGTTGATAGTTATAGAAATCAAGTTGTTACATTTAAAGATACTGTAGATTAATATTTTAAGTTACGTATAGTAATGGATAAATATTAATAGATTAAATGTATATAAAAGAGAAAGCATAAACCTTAAAATAGATCTCTATAAAAATGGGCTATGCAGCTTCTAGAAGATGATTTCTGCACTTTACAGGAGTCATCTTTTTTAGATTTAACTGTGAATGGCTAGTATTATAGTAGATTATGTATCATTATGCTTCCTTCATATGCTCTAATTGCAATATGCATATTAATAGGGAAATTAAATGTTTTATAAAAGGGTTCCAGTTTACTGATATTTTTGGCAAAATAAATAAAATCTTAAAGTGAGGGAGAGAAAAGTATTGAGTAAAAAGAAATTTTTTAAAAAGATAGTTTCAGTCATGGCTATGGCAAGCCTTATGGTTACAGGAGTGGTATTAGGTAATTCAAATAGTGCATCAGCGGTAACAAGCAGTAGTATTCCCAATCATGTACTAGTAGGCTACTGGCACAATTTTAATAATGGGTCAGGAGATATTAAACTCAAGGACGTTTCGTCAAACTTTGATGTTATTAACCTTTCATTTGGAGAACCAACCTCTGTTACTTCGGGGGATATAAAGTTCACCCCATATAATGAAACAGAGAGTGAGTTTAAAAGTGATGTTCAATATCTTCAAAGCAAAGGAAAAAAAGTATTGTTATCTATTGGAGGACAAAATGGTGAGGTTCAATTAACAAGTTCCACATCTGTTAATACCTTTGTTAATTCTGTAAGTACTATTATTGATAAGTATGGATTGGATGGATTAGATGTAGATTTTGAAGGACATTCGCTATATTTAAATGCAGGGGACAAAGATTTTAAAAATCCAACAACACCTGTTATAGTTAATACAATTAGTGCTTTAAAACAATTAAAGGCTAAGTATGGTAGTAGATTCGTATTAACTATGGCACCTGAAACATTCTTTGTACAACTAGGACATACGTACTATGGTGGATTAAATTCATATGTTGATAACAGATCTGGAGCATTTTTACCAGTAATCTATGGACTTAGGAATGAGTTGAACTGGCTTCAAGTGCAATATTATAATTCAGGTTCAATAAATGACATTAATGGTAAAGCTCAATCAATGGGAAGTGGAGAATTCTATGCTTCTTTAGCAGATATGCTTTTAACAGGTTTTAATGTAAATAATGATTCTAATTATTTCTTCCCAGCATTAAGACAAGATCAAGTAGTTATTGGTGTTCCATGCTGTAATTCTGCTGGAAATGGGTATGTTTCAAATGCTGAGGTACAAAGTGCTTTAGATGGATTAATCAATGGTGGAACAGTTGGAAGTTATAAGATTAACAATAAATATCCTAATTTAAGAGGCCTTATGACTTGGTCAATAAATTGGGATCAATATACAAACTTTAATTGGTCGAATTATTTTAGAGGTTATTTTAATAATTTAACTCCACCTGTAAATAAACTTAATGCAGCAGTACTAAGCTCTTCAGAAGTTATTAATGGAAGCTATTCTATATCTGCAGTAGTTCCAGCTTATAATACTGCAACTTCGTATAAAATTTATGAGGGAACAACAGTAGTAGCTTCAGGAAATTTAACAGCTGGACAACCTGCTAAGACGCTTAACTATAATGCCATATCAAAAGCTCCAGGGGCATACAGTTACAAAGCTGAATTAAGTGATGGAAGCAATACAGTTACTTCAAATCAAATAACTGTAACAGTTCCAAAAGCAGGAGATAACACATTACAACCAGCAATATTATCTGCTAGTGCAGTAAATAATGGAGCATATACTTTAACCGCTGTAGTGCCAAAAAATAATACTGCAACAAGCTACAAGATATACGAAGGAACAACAGTTGCTTCTACGGGAGCTTTAACTTCAGGTGTAGGCGAAGTTAGCATTTCTTATGCTATTACTAATAAGGCTAAGGGAAGCTATGATTATACAGTGGTTCTATATGATAGTACAAATTCTGTTAACTCTAACAAAGTTACAGTAACTGTACCAGATTCTGAATCTAACAATGCATGGGTTGCAAATCATGCATACAAGGTTGGAGATATTGTAACTTACAATGGCGGTACTTATAAATGTATTCAAGCTCACACTTCATTAGTAGGTTGGGAACCAAGTGCTGTGCCAGCTTTATGGCAAATTCAATAATAGATAAAGGGCGTTGTAGTTTTATGTAAAAGAATGAGCTAAGATTATCTTGGCTCATTCTTTTGAATTTGCATGTAATATAAAGTATTTTAGTTTTATGAAAGTAGTTAAGAAAATAAAAAAGATGCTGCATCAAATTTTGATACAGCATCTTTTTACAAATCTTATGGTCTAATTTATTACCAACCTACATTAATTATTGCATACTTAGGGTCAGCTACATGCAATGTGCTGCTGAAGTCGAAAACATCATCATAGCAGAAGCCATATGATTTGTTTTCATAAGAATGATCATGCCAGAATTTTGCAAAGTAATTTGCAGGAGCATCTTTATAGAAATAGGCTGAGTTATTCCAGTGTGCAGGATCAAGCATAACATGTCTGTTAAAGGCTGCACAAACCTGTGCTTTGATGGCTTTTTCATCATCATTTCCACCATCAAAGATTCCATTTCCTAATAAAACTTCTTGTGTACTTGGTTTTCCATGTATATAAAGATTATATGCACCACCATTTTTATTAAAGACAAAATCACTGCCTACAACATGTCCACTATAAGTTCCTCTGTCACATGTAAAGGTTAATTCATGGGTTGCGTAATAGTTATATACGTCATTGATATAACTATCAAAATAGTGAGCATTAGCTTGTGATGCTGTAAAAGTTCCAAGCCCTGAAGCAGGGGCATAGATTCTATCAGAATGAACTAAAGACTTAAATTCAGCAGGTACAGAATTTTTATATGCATTCATTAAATCTGCACGTGTTCCAGTATCTCCATAAGTTTTATTGTAACCGCTATTACCTACTAATTGTATATTATAAGGATAACAGAATTGGTCTACTCTTGTTGTATTTATCCATAATCCGTCATTAGTCCATGCCATCTCAGCCCATTCAAACATGATGCCTGTATTAGGGTCAGAAGTGTTTGCAAGGTTTGGTCCAGCATACCCAATTAATCCATCTGCTGCTTGATTTACTTTAATATATAAAGGTTCACCATAACTGATGTACATTCTTGCTCCTATGATTTTTGGAATATAAGCATAGCTTTGTTGACTGGCTTTGCAGAAATAATTTGAATAGTTAAATGTTCCATCGGGAGTAGTTTTAGTTAAATGACCAGCTGCATCATTATCTGAAATCTTCATAGGAATAAGGTTCCCGTTTAAATCAACATGAACAAATTGGTTAGTGGCTGGGTCTTTTCCTACAATAGCCCAGTAGATTTGATCATTTGAATATTGTCCGTTTGTATTATTTTTTACTTGTAAGGTAACAAATCCGGATTTAAGTGGTGGAGTAGTAGTATCACCACCTGTATTTGTAGTTGAATAAATTTTAACAGAAGTCATTTTATCATTAGCATCATTACCGACCCATGGTGTATCTGAAGTATATGTCCACTTTGTCCCTGTAAAATTATCGTTTTCATATACTTCGACTGTCCAGCCGCTTGGAACTTTAAGTGATGTCATCCAATCATTTGGAATTTTTGCTGTATTTAATTGTGATAAGGTGTAATTTCCAGGTTGTAGTGATACAGAAGCTCCACCATAATTAATATCTTCATAGAACGTAACAGCTTTCGTAGGAGAAGACGGAGAGCCTACTGTATAATTATACCAAGGAGAGTCATATGCAGGAGTACCGTTATTATATGTGAATGAATAGCTCACGGTATCTCCAGAAGATACTGTGAAATTTTGCTCATATCTTCCAGATGCGCTATTATAGGTAGTTCTGATATTTTGTTGTGCTCCTGAATTAATTTTATAATGTACATCAACCCAACTAGTGTTTGCTAGTGGCTTAAACCATATTGTTGCAGTATTTCCAGATACATCTACGCCGTTTGTAAAGTCGGCTGCTGAAACACTAAGTGTAGATATTGGACAAAAAAGAAAAACTAAAATAGAAACCATTACTAAAGCTTTTTTGAACATAAATTATCCCTCCAAATTCTAATATTCTTGAAATAATTGTTAGTTAAAGTTTTATAAAAAATGCATTAATAGTTTAGGTCTCTGTGCTCAATTGTCATTTAAAGGCATGTAGTATGATTTTATTATTATGATCACCTCGCTCACTTAAAATTGTACATAATGGATAAGTATAATATTAAAAATATAACGTTTTATTAAATTAAGTAGAATAATACATCTTTTATGTTATAATTACCCATAGTTTACATTTTATTTATTGTACATATACATTATAACAAATTTATTTAATATTTGGAATATTATTCAAAGAAATGATAACAACTTCAACACTTCATGTCTCAGAAGTACTCCAAGAGACATTTGTGGAGGAAAAAAGACTGAATTTGCTATAGAAAATCTATGGTAAGACTTAAATATAGTAAATATAAAAATCATGGGCGATTATGAGATATAAAATGTACCGTATAGGATAGATAATTAAAAACACTAAAATGTCCACCCATAGGCAATGTGGTAAAGTTATCCGTGCATTCATAACCAAGTTTTCTTAGCTAGCAATAAACCTTTTTAACAATAATTATGTTTTCAAATAAAACTTTTTAAGAATTTAGGAATTTAAGAAGTAAAGAAGTTAAAAATGAAAAAAGTTAAGAATTTAGGAATTTAAGAATTTAACTATGAAAAAAGTTAAGAAGTAAAAAATTAAAGAATTTACGAAGTTACAAATAAAAAAAGTTAACAATATACACTTATGAAAAAGTGAGGAGCACATGATTGCTGGTATATTTAAATAGTGGTAAAATTATTATTGAAAAATAAATTTTGGGATATAATTTAGTATATACTAAACAAGATTATAGCTTGAATTGTAAGGAAGTGAGAAACGTGGAAAAACAAATAATAGATCTTAAAAGAGATGTATACAAAAAGCTATTAGAGTGGAAAAATAACCACAATAATAAGGTACTATTAGTAGAAGGTGCAAGACAGGTAGGAAAAACTTATTTAGTGAAAAAGTTTGCAAGAGAAAATTATAAGCATTTAATATATATAAATCTGTTAGAAGAAACAGGAGAGGACTTACTTACAATTTATAATATAATAAAAGAAGAACGTCTATCAGGAAAACTAGACAGGGAAAAAACAAATACATTAAAAGAGATGTTTAAGAGATTCTCTAACAATTTTGAAGACAATGAAGAATGCATAATTATAATAGATGAAATACAAGAATCTTATAAGATTTATAATATGATAAGGCAATTTGCAAGAGAATTTGATGCACATTTTATTATGACTGGAAGTTATTTAGGAAGAGTTGTTATGCAGAAAGAGTTTTGGTCTCCAATGGGTGATGTAGATTTTCTTGAAATAAAGCCATTATCATTTACTGAATTTGTTAATGCGCTTAATTTAACACAAGCTTATGAGTCATTAGATTTGTATGGAGATGGCGATAAAAAGGATTATGATTTATTTTATGATAAGTATAAAGATTACTTAGAAGTTGGCGGCTATCCAGAGATAGTATGTGAATACTTAAGAAATCACAAGGAAAATATTAATGATTTGTTTGAAAAATTATTAAGAGTATTTTGTGAAGAATCTTCAAGATATTTTGATGGAGATATATTGACTACAAGAGTGTTTGAAGATTGCATAAGCGCAATAATTGAAATTCTAGCTAGAGGAAAAAAAGGCATTAAGGAAAGCAGTTATACGGAAGAATTACAGCAAATAATAACCAAACAATATTCAAGTAATATCACCAAGGAAAATTGTAATAGAGTACTTCAATGGTTTTACACGTCAAAATTTGTTAAAGACTGTGATAAGCTTATAGATTTTGAATTTACCAATATAAAAAAGAGACAAAGATATTTTTTGTCGGATGTTGGTATGGCAAATTATGTAATGAAAAAGGCAAACCTATTAGCATCGGAATCTAGCGGGTTATTAAATGAAACGTTTGTTTACCACTGTCTTTTGGATAAGATATCCACAGTTCCTATGTTTGCAATCTATGGGGATGGAGAGCTTGATTTTGTCTACAGAGATAGGAATAATGGGTATGTTTACGGAATAGAAGTTAAGGCTGGTAAGAATCCAGGTAAAACCATAACAAAATCACTAGCTAATGGAAAAATTAATTTTGCAGTTTATCTAAAAGGGGTAACGCAAGGTGGAATTGCAAATAAGACTTTTACAATTCCAATATTTTTATTTCCAAGATTTGAGTTCAGCAAAATATAAAGATATATATGATAAGAGTTTACGTAATGTAAGCTCTTATTTTATGGTAAAATATACTTATAATATAGATTAATTAACACTGTTACATGTTTATAAATATTAGATTTATGCAAAAGACAGTGAAAAATACAGCAAGGTTTGGAATTTTGTTTAATGAGGAAGTGATTCAAATTATTAAAAGATGTGAATGGGTGACAAAAGAAGAATTATATATTGAATATCATGATAAGGAATGGGGAGTGCCAGTATATGATGATAGAAAACTATTTGAAATGTTGTGCTTAGAAGGAGCTCAAGCAGGCTTAAGCTGGTGGACTATTCTTAAAAAAAGAGAAAACTATAAAGAAGCTTTTGATAATTTTGAGGCTGAAAAGATTGTAAAATATACCGAAGAAAAATTAGAACAATTAATGCAAGATAAAGGCATTGTTCGTAATAGAAGAAAAATCGAAAGTGTTGTGACTAATGCAAAAGCATTTCTGAAGATTAGAGAAGAGTGCGGCTCGTTTTCTAATTATATATGGAAGTTTGTAGATAATAAGCCTATTATCAATTCATGGCAAAGCATAGAGGAAGTTCCAGCTTCAAATGAATTAAGTGATAAAATGAGCAAACAACTAAAAAAAGATGGTTTTAAATTTGTTGGAAGTACAATTTGTTATTCCTTTATGCAAGCAGTAGGAATGGTTAACGATCATACAAATGAATGCTTTTGCTATACAAAATTAATTTAGAAGAATTAGCTAATGTTATGGAAGTATTGTTTAGGATTGTATATAGTTTAGGTTAAAGTGAAGAGGATCTTTTGAAGGATAGAGACAAGAAGATACAGGAACGCAGGAGATTTAGGAAATCGACTGGACTTGAAACTATTAAGTAAATAATTGGATTTAAATGAGAGTTTATGTAGAGTAAACTCTTATTTTTATGTTAGAATATAGATAGATTGTATTAAAATGGGTGAGATTGAATGGATAAAGCATATATGACACAAGAAACTATAATATTACCAAAAGAAATATGCGAAGTAGCCTACTTGTCCAGCATAAATACTAATTCACAAATTTAATTTTAAAATAACAGGAGTAAAAATATATGAAGTTTTTTAATAAGTTATTTGGTAATAAACCAGATTTAAAATGTCAAGATGAATTAGGTATAGATTCAGCACAGTTACATAGAGATGATATTGTGACAAATGAGAAGAAGGAAGAGGCTAAGTATAATAAATTAAATAATATACTAAAAGAATATATTAAGTGGTCAAAGGAGCCTTGCAGAGAAGATGAATCACTAGATATTTTAAAGATATTTGGAAATGATGAATTTCAAGAACTATATGTATATGTTAAAGAAAATTCAAATAATGATAATGTATTACGCACATTAAAGGGATTAGGAATATCCTTAAATGAAATGGATATATCAAAAGCTTGTGCTACAGCTCATTACTGCGGTATGTTGATTGAACATAGTAACATACTTGATATAGGTGATAATTTGGTAGACTTATTTGAAAAAGTTGTTAACTTAAGTACTGAGTGTTTAAATAGGTTTGAAAATATAGAGAATGTTGATTGGGCTGATTTATTAAAAAGTTATCCAGATGAAGTAAAGGCTTACCATGGTGCTGAAATGCTGACGATTGCAGTTATGGCGGTTATAACAAGAAGCCATGGAAGCCGTTATTATCTAAGAAAAAAGAAACTATATGAAAAATTAGAATTACTGAAGCCGTATATAAAATCTATGGTATATGTACCAATTGTCCATGACGCTTGTTATGATTTTAAAGTACTAGTATTAAATCCTAATACTAAAAAAGGCTTTTGGATGAAGGTCTTTGATGTTCATAACTGTTTTTATCTTATGACTTTATTAGAAATAGAACTGTATAAAAAAGGATGGCTTACTGATTATGAAATTAAAGATTATACTTTTAGTCAAGAAATTTATGATACTGCTATAGGTGCATATTATCCAAAGAGATCATATGACATAGTAGGACATGCTTCTTATCAAAATTATCAAGCTATAAATGACAAAGAAAATAACTCGGCTATAAGACATATGATATTTGGAGAAATGCCGCCAGAATATATTCCAAAGTATAAAGGATTTCCTGTTATTATTATCAAAGAAGATCCTCTTAAGGGACGAAGAAGCTGGGACAGTTATTTTATATTTAAATGTCATCAAGCGTTATCTCCTCGAATTGAAATTTTAGAGTGTTTGACAGATCAGGAAGTAGAAGAATGGTTAAGCTAATTCACAATCTGTTGGGGAAGTGCTTGAAAAACTTAAAAGTGTAAAAAGTAGTTTCTTTACTGTTGATATCGATAAGAAAGTAATTGATAAAAGAAATCCAAAAGTTTCATAATTATAAAATTTTAAGAGAATATTGGGGGGATTTTTTGTTTAGAAATATCGTACTAACTAAGGCAGGGGATTCAACGCTAGCAATAGCTTTTGTTGTTGTTTCATTAAACTTCAATAAAGAATTTAGCAGCGAAGCAATAATGACATTTTTATCAATAATATTATCAGCTATATTAGTTATAATTCATAATTTAGAATTTAAGCCTAAAAAGTACCTAAATATTTGGGTGCTTGAAATAAGCACAATTTTTGCAATAATCTATTGTTTTATATCAATAATTAGTTCTGCATATCTATATAAAACATTATCAGAAGCTCCATTAAAAAGAATTGGATTGTTTTGGAATGCATTTTCGTTTTTAGTAGTTATATGTAACATAATAAATATCGGAGTGGCATATTTAGGTACTAAGATATTAAAAAAATCAAATGATAATCAGGATAGGGATTGATAAAATAGATCAGTAGTAATCTCATGGAGTTTACATGAATAGAGAGGAAATTGTAATGAGCGAAAATAAAATAAAAGAGCCAGTTATATTTATTGTAATTGAACCAAATACAAAAGCAAATTATATTAACATCTTTAAAGCTTTAAGGTCAATTTATGAGAAAGAGCCTAGCTTCAAAATTTATACTAAAGACAAAACTAAGTATGTTATTATTGCTGGAGTAGAAGAGGAAACACTTCAAATTGTTATTGAAGCTTTGCGAAAAGAATTTAATATTGAGTTTAAGGCTGGCGATACACAAATTATATATAAGCAGACTATTAAGAATACTATAAAATCAGAAGGTAGATACATAAAACAGAGTGGTGTCGAGAGCTATGGGCATTGTTTTATTGAAATTGAACCTAAGGATCGAGGAAAAGGATATGAATTTATAAATAAAATTTATGATGATGAAGTTATTCCTAAAGAATTTATTGAATGCATTAATTCAGGCATTCAAGAGTCAATAAGCTTAGGAATGTGTTGTGGTTATTCTTTAACTGATATAAAAGTTACACTGTATGATGGTTCATATCATAAAACATATTCAAGGCAAATGGCTTTTAAGATTGCAGGGTATATAGCCATTAGAGAAGCCATAAAAGATATAGAACTTACATTTTTAGAACCTATATTGAAATTAGTGTTTGAATCAAAGGATAACAAAGAAGATATAATAAGACTTATTCATAATAGCAGCGGAAAAATTGAAGATGGTGGCAGTAATGGAGAAATTACAGTCTACATTCCTTTGAGAGAAACTATTGGTAGTGCTTCGGTAGCTTTAAAAAATCTCTTTAAACATGCTTTATCAATAGATATTAGTCATTATGAGGAAATTCCATATAAAATACAGAAAAATATTGCAAATGAAGAGGATTTTTATAGATGTGAATATGTGGATTTACTAAATTATAAGATTGAAGAGGATGAAACTCTATGATTGATGGTATTTATGATAACTAAATAATTGAAATAATAGAATCAAATTAGATGTTAGCCTATTTTTCATGATTAGATATCAGCAGAGAAACTGAAAGCTATTGATGAATAATATGTTTAAAAAATATTGGTTTTAAAATAAGATTATAAATAGTAATTTGTAGGTAAGGTGAGAAGCGTGTACAAAGTAAGCAAAAAATCTAATAATGGCTGGGAAGTACATAAAGCTGTAGGAAGTGATACGATTTCCCTTGTAAAGTACAACGCAAATCATGGTGATATAAATAAATTGATGGAAGCATTACGACTTTTATATGGAAACAAAGTTGTAGAAGGTTCCATTGATATGAATATGGCTATGCAAGATGAATATTTGCAGGATTTATCAGTTGGAGCTTATCAGTTTATTATTAATTTAGATTTTTGGGAAACTTTTATTTTTTATCCAAAGCAAAAAGAGGGAAATTCATACGTTATGAAAGTTTTCTATAAATTAGCTGTAGATACTAACTAAAATATTAATCAATGTAGGTACGAGTAATTAAAAAGCATACAGGACAAAATACTGCAAACTAGGACAGGAATATTTTTACAAGGAGTTTTATAATACATAGTGAAAGGGGAGAGGATAGATGAGTTTTGGAAAGTCATTACAAAGCGCAATTGATTATATGGAGAGTCACCTCCTAGAGAAGATCAATTACGAAAATGTAGCAAAAGAAGTGCATATGTCATGTTACAATTTTCATAGAATATTCAGCTTAATGGCTGGAATAACAGCAAATGAGTACATTCGTAACAGAAAGTTGTCACTAGCAGGACAAGAATTACAGCTAACTGACAGTAAAATTATTGATGTTGCCTTTAAGTATGGTTATGAAACACCAGAAAGCTTTGCAAAGGCTTTTTCTCGGTTTCATGGTGTATCACCAAAGTTAGCTAAAAGAAAAGGAACTCAACTCTGTCTCTTTAACCCTTTGGCCATTAAAATTATATTGGAAGGCGGAAACACTATGAATTATAGGATTGAAGAAACAGGCAAACAAAAATTTATTGCAAAGGTACGAGCATTTAGTAATGAAATTATGAATGAGGCTGGCAATCATGATATTCCTGACTTTTGGGGTGAATGTCATAAAGAACATTTAGTAGAAGAAATTAGGAATATGAGGCCAGATGGTAAAAAAGATTTATATGGTCTATGCAGCCCTACCAAAAAGAATGAAACAACTTTTGATTATGGAATTGGAGTACTTATTGATGAAGATACTTATATAGATAATGAAGAAGCAATGCTCAAAAAAGGTTACCGTATATGGGAAGTTGATTCGGCAACCTATGTAGTTTTTAAATGCTATGGTAATAACGGTGATTGTATCAGTGAAATGTGGCGTAGATTTTTTAAAGAATTCTTACCACAGTCTGACTATGAACAGACAGAAGACACTGACTATGAAATTTATCTCGATGAAGGGGAGCCTGGTTTATTTTGTGAATTGTGGATTCCTGTAAAGAGAGTATCATAATAGATGAGGAATATGTGCAGCAACTTAAGCAAAGCATTGAGGCGCAGAAGAAACTTATTGAGAAAAGAAAAATTGATGATTAACATATATGATCATTATGAATATATGTTTTGTGAGTTTGAAGACGAGGCGCAAGGAAAGTCTATGGAGAATAAAGAAGTATCATTTTAGAGCTTATGGAAATAAGCTCTAATTTTATGGTGAAATATACTTATAATATAGATTAATTAACACTTTTACGTGTTTATAAAGATTAGATTTATGTAAAAGACGGTGAAAAATACAGCAATGTTTGCGATTTTGTTGAAGAGGAAGTGATTCGAATTATTAAAAGATGTGAATGGGTAACCATAGAAGAATTAGAAAAGTATTCTGGTTATGATGAATGGATTGATGTTTGCAAAGGTTGGAATAATTAAAGTAATTGATAATTTTAAAATTCATTTCAGAGGTCAAAATGAAAAATACAAGCTTTTAGAAGCTAAATTACAGGAAGAATAAAATAATTTTTAATTTATATTAGTAACTTTCATTTTTAAGCATATATCCTATATAGATAAATTATTTATATAGGAGCGTGTTAAAAATGAGAGAAAGAAAATGTGTTAAATTTAATGTGAATATGTATGAGGATACAAAGTTCAAAATAATAGATAGAATGGAAAAAAGAGATCTTATAAATTATGTTTGGACTAGGCTTGTGGTTCTTGCAGGCAAGGTCAATTTAGAAGGAGAATTATTTTTATCTAGAAATATACCATATACTCTAGAGACTTTGGCTATAGAGTTCAATAGAGAAGTATCTGAAATAGAATTAGCTATAAAAACTTTTATAGACTTAGAAATGGTTGAACTCACTCAAGATAAAATATATAAAGTAAAAAACTTTGTAAAGCATCAAAATATTAAAACAAAAGAAAAAGTTCAAAATAAACATAAGGCAGAAGAAGTAGAAATTAACGAGAAGAAACAGCTAAGCACCAGCTGTATAGAGAATATTAATGTGGAGAGTGAGAATAAACATAAGGATAATAAAGTCATTGATATAAAAGATAATATTGCAAATAAAAATGTCACTACTGCTGATAATAAAAGCTGTATGGAAACAAGTACAAGTGTACATTTAAACAGCTGTAATAAAAATGTAACGGAAGTAGATAATGAAGCCACTCAGAAATTAAATATGGAAAAATACAAAAGCAAAGAGCATTTACCTAATGAGATAGTAACTACCTTAGAGAAGAAAAAGGTAAAAAATAAAAGTAAGCCTAAGAAAAAAGAGAAGATTAATGAAATTAGTGTTGTTGATGAAGTAGAAAATAATGATCTGATGAAGATTACTAACGGGGAGCCGGTAATAGGAAAAGATGAGGAGGTTGTTTTGGCATTTAGCTTTTGACAGAAGGAAAAACTTCAAGTATATTTAATACTCCATGCAGACAAGCTGTGTATGCTGAAAACCACACAAAAGCTATTGAAGAAAATAAAGCAAATTTAGGAGCAAGCCTAAGTCCATTATCTTATGTAATATGTGGCAAAATCCGTGAAATACATGATGTTATAGATGCATTATGTTTAGCAATTACAGGAGGTATTGGATTAGAAAGTGGATCTGAAACAATATCTGAGTTGCCTATGGAAGATAAAAGAGGAATGAAAATGCAGATGGTTTATGGAAAATTAAATGAACATAATAAAATAAATGAAAATAATGAAAAAACCTATAATAAATTAGTAAGAGATAAAATCCCAGAAATAATAAAAGCAGATGGGAGACAATGCGATATTTTAATAGCAGCTGGAGATGAAAAGTATAAGCTTTTAGAAGCTAAATTAGTTGAAGAAGTTAATGAATTTTTAGAAGATAAGAATTTAGAAGAATTAGCTGATGTAATGGAAGTATTGTTTGGACTTGCGGAAAGCTTAGGGTATAGTGAAGAAGAACTTTTAAAAGCTAGAGCTAAAAAGCTTAAAGAACGTGGGGGCTTTAAGGATGGGATTGTCATTAAGACTGTTAGGTAATTAAAAAATAAGATGAGATTGATTTTTTTATAAGCATACTATTTGTAGAGTTACAATCAGTGTGCTTATTTACGTTAATAAAAGTATTCAATCGCATAATTTGAATGGAAGTAATATGGCTTATGTGGTAAAATATTCATATATAATGTTAGAAATTGAAAAATGAGGAGAAAAGTATGAAAACACCATTAGGGTATCAATGTACAGAACTTGATTGTGTTCCAACTACAATAACCAATGGAATAAGATATTTATTTAATAGAAATGAGATACATCCAGAAGTAGTAAAAATAATAAATTTATATAGTTTAGATACAAAAGATAAAAATGGAAAAGTTGGTGGTAAAGGAACCTCGCTTTACTCAATACAATTAATAAGTAATTCTTTAAATCAAATATCTGATTTTCAGTTAAAGTGTGAATTATTACTAAAAGATGAAGTTAAATTAGATACCATTAGTAACTGTATAGAAGACAATGGTGTTGTAGCAGTTAGAGTATATTACGGGGACAGTCTATACCATTATATATTAGTAACTAATATAGATGAAAAAAATGTATATGTATTTGATCCATATTATAGAAAGAAAAAATATGAAGATCAAGAAATTGAACTTATTGAAAATGAGTCAGTTAAATATAATAGAAAAATTGCAAAAGAAAGATTTGCATCAGAAGAGTTAAAAATTTTTGCGATGAGTAAAGTAGAAGAACGTGAATGCATACTTATGGGCAAAATATGTTAAAAATAAAATTTACATATAATCAATGAAACTAATAAAAGAATTTGATATAAATATTTAATTAAAAAAGGAAGGAAGAAAATCCATTGGAAAATGATGTTTTCAGCTATCTAGATAAAGAGTACAGATATTTAAATAAGTACATTAATGAAATAAATGAATATTTATTCACAGCGCCACATACAGCAATAATTAAAGGGCGAACTTTTGTGGAAAATTTGACTCAAGAAATTGCTAAGATCGAGAATCATGGATTATTAAGTAGTTTATCGCAAATGGATAGATTACAGGTATTAGAACAAGATGGTATTTTTACAGAGGAAATAGATAAGCTTTTTCATTATGTAAGAAGATTAGGCAATAAAGCCGCTCATGATACGATTGAGGGTGAATTAGAAGCGGCTTTAAATATGCATAAAAATATTTATAAGATCACATGTTGGTTTGTTGAACTGTATATTGATCCTAATTATGAAGAGATCCCTTATAAAAATCCTATGCCACGTTTAGATACACCATCAACTATTGATGCAGAAACCATTAAACAAGTTATTCAAAAAACAATGGAAGATATGTTAATGCAAAATAAGTCTATCTTACAAAATAATGAAGAAATTACTTCTCAAAATGAAAGTTCTGCTACATTAGAGGAACATAATAAAGATATAGAGCAAGCACATACAGACTTATTATTAGAAAACATATTTAATAATGAGGAACCAGATAAAAAATGCTTGGTTCAAGAATTAGCAAAATTAAAAGAATCTTCAAAAGAGGCAGTAGAAGGACTTGGAACATTTACACCATTTAAAAGATATATGCATATAGAAAGAGATGCACAAGATGATTTAGAAAAGTTGATAAAGAAGGCTAATGAATCTAATCAAGCTCAATTAATATTAGTATGTGGTAGTGTTGGTGATGGTAAATCTCATATTATTTCATATTTTAATAATAAAAATAATGAAATTATGCAGAATTTTACTATTCATAATGATGCTACAGAAAGTTTGGAGCCAAGTAAAACTTCAATGGACACATTAAATGAAGTATTAGACGAATTTAGTGATGAAAAAATTGAGAATAGTACTCAAAAATTTATATTGGCAATTAATTTAGGGACTTTAAATAATTTTATTGATTCTGAATATGGTGAAAGATTTACGAAATTAAAACAATTTGTATTTGATAAAAAAATACTTGAAAATGCAATTGAAGATAGTAGTTTTGATGAAAATAGTTCTTTTCAATTTGTTAACTTTAGTGATTATCATATATTCAACTTAATGGATGGTATGGCATATTCAAAGTATGTTAAATCAATTATGAAGAAGATAACAGAATCTTATGAAATAGATTCAGTGGAAAACAATATATTTTATGGCTCCTATAAGAAACATTGCAACCAATGTGAAAATAAAGATTGTTGCCCTATTAAATCTAATTACGAGTTATTATCACAAGAGAATGTACAAAAGTCTATTATAGATTTGTTAGTTCAATGTATTGTGAAAAATAAAATTATTATTTCTACAAGAGCTTTACTTAACTTTATGTATGAGTTGATAATACCAAGATCATATATTGATGTTAATTCACCAACCTTTAAAAATAGTATTTCAAAACTTAATAACCAAGATTATATAAAATCACTAATGCCTAATATTATATTTGATCATAAAGAGTTATCGTTTATTTTTGAAGCTTTAAATAGTATTGATCCATTGAATGTGAGAAATGAAAAAGTTGATGATTTTATTATAGATTTTAATAATACATCAAATGCAGTAGATTATTTCAATAAATATATTAATTATTCTGCAGGGTATTTGGATAAGCTAAATAATATTGGTTTAAATGAAATAGAGAATAAAAAAATAAGATTTGATTTATTAAAATTGTTTATTAGAAGTTATTATATTTGTGGTTCAGATTCATTATTTTCATTAAGAGATAAAGTCTTTGATGATTATATGAATGCATTATATTACTGGAATAAAGGCGATAAATTAAAGTTAATAAATGTTTATAATAATGTTAAAGATGGAATTATGAATTGGAATGGTGAAGCTGATGAAAAGTATATAAATATTTTCATGGGAAAAAATCAAATTAAATATAAAATCAGTGAAAAAATTGAATTGAAAGCAGATACAACAAATTTATCTATAAATGATAGAACAGATATAAATAAATTTATTGGCAATTTAAAACTAAAATTTAAAGGTAATAATGCTAAAGATCCTTATGAACTAGATATTGATTATAATTTATACAAATTATTAAGACAAGTTAATAATGGATATAGACCTAATAAAAAAGATAAAAATCATTTTATAAAGTTTATTGAATTTATGAACAAGCTTCAAGATACAGGATCTAAAAATGAAGAAGTAGTATTTACTGAAAAGAATAGAGAAAATAATAAAAAATATAAACTCGCCTATGATGAAGAATTTGAAACTTATAGATTTATGGAGATATAGAATATGGAAGAGCAAAAAATTTATGAATTAGATTTAGAAAAAATAGAAAATAATTTTAAGTTTACTGAAAATAGCTTGACTCATAGTCAGTGCAAGGAATTTAAACTTCTACCATATGCAGCTAATGAAAAAACTTTAGTTTCAAATTTTGATGGAGTTATAGGTGCATTTTCAAGAAATTTATGTGATAAGCAAATAGAAAATAACTTTAAAAGTGAAATGTTTATTAATAATGTAGTAGAGAGTATAGCAGATTTTGATGGAAATGCTAGTGAAGAAGCATTTAGAAATATTATTGAAACTATGTTTTTAGAAAAAGATAACTTAGTGGACTTCAATATAAAAACATTAAATTACAGAATATCAACTAGTGCTGATGAAAAAATAGCAAAATTCTTAAATTCAATTTTTATAGATGAAGATTTAAAAGAGTTAGTTAAAGATCATTATGATAAAGATGTTAGTAATATTTTATATAAAATAGTACTAAAGGCTTTACCAGATTTAAAAGAGAAGGTACATGATGGAGAGGAATATAAATGTTATTTACCTTTTATTAAGGAACTTTTTAAAGAAGATTTAATATTTCTTTTATCTAATGAAGAATTATATAAAAATTCAATAAAGCGTTTTATAGAATATTATAATATGTTCTATATTTCTCAACTTGCAATAAAATTAAGTAAATTTAATGGAGCAGATTTAACCAAGGCTGATAGTGTTTATTATACCTTAAGCTTTGAAAGTACATCTAAAAATCGAACAGCATATCAGTTTGGATGGGAAATTCTTAAAGGTTATGTAGATGACTTATTTTCACATGCTATAACATTAGAGTTTTTAAATCATAGTAATATAGATGAACAGCTAGGATATGTTGAGTTATTTAATATATTCAACAACGAAAATCAAGAAAAAATTGAATCACAATTAGAAGAACTGTGTGAATCATATATTGCAAGAAGGCAAGATGGAATTGATTGGGATGGCTTTGAAATAAAAAAAGGCAATAGTGAGAATAAAGCCTTTGATAAGGTATATAAATTATTTGAAGCAGTAAGATATCAGTTTCAAGGAAAGACATCAACAAGAACAAGGGCTAATGATGCATATAATAATTGGTTTAAAAAATTTGTTGAAGCTAATTTTGGAAAAAGAAGAGGTTCACTTGGATATTGTTTAAACTTAAATGAAGAAGATATTATTTTATTAACAAAGATATGTATTAAAAAGCAAGGAAGATTAAAATTAAGTGTATTATTTAACGAGTTTGAAAAACGAGGAATTTCCTTTGATAGGGATTCAAGAATTAAAATAATTGGATTATTTGAAAAACTAAATTTATTAGAAAAGAAATCAGATAGTGGGGATGCACAATATGTCAGATCAGTTTTATAGTTATTTATCAAAAAGAATAATAGAATTTTTTAATATTAATCCTTTAAGCAGCGGTGCTAAATACAATATTCAATTTGAAAAATTAGAACAGGTTAATGGATTATATGAAGAACTTAAAAATAATACATTATACAAGGAATTTAAATATAAGGATTCTAAAGGCGAAGTAATATATACAGCTTATATGCTTAACTTTCCTAATATAAAGTTAATTGTATCTGCAACAAGTGATACTGTAAAACCTGACTTTTTAACAAGACTTAGAAATATGGTTGGTGTCGAAGAGGGGTATATAGATAAAGCAATACTATTTATACATGATACAAATCTAGATAGTATTATTGGAGGAACTGAATCTTTTTCTAAAGAGGGAATGCCATTTCATGTTAATTCAATAGAAAAAGATATTCGGAAGGAACTTTTAAATTCTAGTTTTTCAGAAGTTGATAAAGCAATAATTGAATTAGATTTAGAAAGAAAAAGCAAGGATCTAATTGGAGATAGTATTTCAATTTTTGAGTATAAAGAATTACTAGCTATTATAAATGGTACATGTATAGAAAGAAATCAGTATAAAAACTTTGGATTGTTTTATGATAGTAAATTATCAGATAAAACCAATAAAAATGATATTAAGAAAAGAATTGATGAAAATGCTAACAACTTTAATAGGGTTGATGAAATTCATAAATATGGTAATCCAGAAGTCCAGCTTGAAAGATATTATGATACAAAAGGTGTAACTGAATTAAAAGGTGAAGAATGGAAAGAATCTGATTTTAAGGATGTTGAAAAATATATAGAAGGCAGAATTAATACACCGATACTGGGGTATTTAGGAAGCAATGTAGACTGGGATAGGGAAGAAGGAGCATCAAAAGCAAAATCTAGAATAAGAAATATAATTATATTTAATGAAGAAAGAAAAGAAAAGCTTGAACTGGAATTTTCTTTTGATGCAGCACTTTCAAAAAGCTTTTTATCAGTAGTTGGTGATGTTGAAGCTGTTAATTCCGGAAAAAGAATAAAAGCTACAATTTCTTATTGTGATGAAAATAATAATTTTTATAAAATTATTTATAATGATAAAAATGTAAAATTTGAATTTAGAATTGTAGTTGTTTGTTTTAGCGAAAGCTATTTTGAAAGTATAAAAACAAACTATTCTGTAATTATGAAAAATAAAACTAATTATATTTTATTAAATACAAATGATTCTTCTATAGTGTTTAATGAATATTCAATAAACTCAAAAACTTATGAGCTAGCTGATAATTATGAGACTGTTCCTGTTGTAGAAAATGAAAAGCTTATAATAAAGATTGGTGAAAATTTTGTTTATGAAGAAGATAGTGATTTAATTAAGTTAAAATTAAATATATGTAATAGCATAATACCTTTTGGAATAATGGGAACAAGCGATAAGATAGGACCAATAGAAGGTTTAAGAGTTTGGAAATCAAAACGAGAGAAAAAGAGTGATTTTAAGCTTATAGGTGAAAATAAACTTCAATTTGGTACTAAAGAAAATTTTGCAAGAGATGAATTTAGAAAAACACTTCAATTAGAAAAGCAAATAATTGAAATGGAAGGTTTGTGTTTTGAGGAAAACAGTGAAGGGTTGGAATGTGTAGATTTAGAATTAAATTTTGAAGTTAAGAATAACTTTATAAAGATATTAAATTACTTCAAATCAAATAATAAATTACCAAGTCTTTCTTATTTAAATGATGATCTTAAGAGTCTTTATAAGTCATTTATAGATGTTTATATTAAAGAACTTAATAATTTACCAGAAGCTGATTATTTATCAAAAGAGCAAAAAGACTTATTTAAATTAGGAACCCTTAAAAGAAATATAGGTGATATGGAGCTAATGCTTACACCACTCCATCCATTGAATATTGCATATCAGCTTCATATAAATGAACAATTGAAAAATGAAGAAATTGAAGATGAAATAATTAAAAAGATTAATTCAACATACTTAATGCCATATGTAAAGCAGTCAGATAAATCATTGTATATTCCTATGGAACAAAATCATTCACCAGAGTGGAAATATTATGTTGATGATAAGCTTCCTAGATATAAGAGTTCAAGAGACTTTGTATCTAAGTTAGTTAATGAAAAAATAGAAGAGTTCATAGATCACTTTAAATATTTATTTAGCATGGGAAATAATGCTCCGCTAAGAATTAATTTAATAAACACAGGTGACAGTAAAGAAATATTACAAGGAATATTTAAGTATTATATAAGACAGCTAAAATCGAATAACAAAGAAGTATTACCAATTGACTTATTTATATATTCAAATAAAGGTATTACAAATGCATTTGAGGAAGTTGCGTTTAACGATAATATTAAAGATTTAAAAGAAGCTTATGGGTTAGATTTAAATTTGAACAATATGTCAGAAGAAGATATATTAGATTTGTATAGAGAAAAGGTACATTTTTATTCTAAGAAAGTTGAAAATGGAATTGAATATGCACATATAACTTTTGTTGAAATGAGTAATGAGGCTCAAACTATAATATCTAAAATGGATGATATTCCATCTGGAATAATATTAAATGGACTAATATCAGGAGTGCCATCAGTATTTTCTGGGGATTATTATAGAACTGGTTTTGGGATAAAGTATGCAAATAATAAAACAGATTTAATGGTTGTTGCAAGTAAGTTAAATGCAATAAATGTAGCAAGTTTTGGTGAGCCTTATGATAGTAATAGATGTGTAGCAATTTCAGTTTCTAATGAAAATAGAATGACTTTAGATGATATATATAATAGTAGTCATTGGGTTACATTTATAGATCCTAAAGTAGATTTGAATTTCTTTAAAAATGATCCAGAAGCTAAAGATTTATTAATAATTCATTATAGTGACCAATATACTACAGCTGGTGGATATGATGCAATTACTGTAACAAGAAAAAGCGGACCATATCAAAAGGTAATTGAAGAATTTTTATATAAAAAGGGAATAGAAAATGCTGATAAATATTCCCCAAGTATAATTAATATGTTTAATGCAATAAATGGAGATTGGTTGCTTAGATTATTATCTAGTAAATCACATTTTCCTAAGGAGAAAATAAGTATATTATCAGCAATAAAATTAGCATTGGCTAAATTTAAAATTGATAATGTAATTTGGGTTCCAATATCACTGGAAGAAGTATTAAGAGTTTCAGGAGGAGCAGGACTTAAACAAAGCGAAGGCTTTTTATCTGCAAAGAAGCTAGGCTTTGAAAATAATGGAGCTACAAGTGATGATATTCTTTTAGTTGGAATTGAAAAAATTAATGATAAAACTTTTGTTCATTATTATCCTATTGAAGTGAAGATAGGGGACAATCCTAACTGGTATGTTCAAAAAGGCATAGAACAAGCAAAATCAACTAAAAAGATATTTAATGAGATATTATTACCTAAAGAAGATAAAGAGTTGACAAGTACTCAAAAGGTATATAGAAACTTCTTGATGCAGTTAGTAATAACAAGTGCTGAAAAACTCAATCTTTATAATGTTTGTGATGAAGAAAATTGGAATACTGTTATTGACTCTGATTTAAGGAGAATTTTATTAAATGAAGAATATATAATAATTAATTCCTTTGAAGAAGTTATAGGTGAAGCAGCAGTTATATCATTTAAGAAAGAAAATCATTTTGAAAATATAAGACTTGAAGATAATGTTATGGTTATAGATATGTCCGAAAATGACGGCTTTGAATTTATTACTAAGACTGTTGGGGAGATAAGAGAAAAAGTTGGAACAATAGATATTTGTAATGAAGAGAGTGTTAATGATCATAAGTCATCAGGTAATGTTTCTAATGTTGGAATAAATGATGAAACAAAAGAAGATAAAGAGGTTAGCATAACTCAGCCCGAAGAGAATATAGAGTTAACATCATCAGAAATTATTAATGATGAGCCTATAACAGAAGGTGGACAACCAGAAGCAGTAGCAGATCCGCCATCGTTATACGAAAGTAAAGATGATAGAAACATGGAAATTTTATTTGGAGTTAATCAAAAGAATAATAAAGAAATATATTGGTGTCCCAATGATACAAATAAATTAATGCATACTAATACAGGAATCATTGGAACAATGGGAACAGGAAAAACTCAATTTACAAAATCTATGGTTACGCAAATTTATAAGGAATCAAAGTACAATGTTGATGGAAATAAAGTTGGAATATTAATATTTGATTATAAAGGGGATTATAATAAGTCAAAACAAGATTTTATAGATGCAACTGATGCTAAAGTCTATAAATTATATAATCTACCATTTAATCCATTTTCAATAAGTTTAGCAGATGATCCATTACCAATGCTGCCATTGCATGTAGCAAGTACATTTGCTGAAACAATAATACAAGCTTTTGGACTCGGAAAGAAACAAGAGGCTTTATTAGGAGATTTGATTTTAGAAGCATATGAAAGACGAGGAATCTTGATTGAAGACCCAGAGACATGGTACAAGCCAGCTCCAACTTTACAAGATGTTTATAGTGTTTATGAAGAAAGAGAAGATATAAAAAAAGATGATAGCTTATATGCTGCATTTAGGAAATTGATAAGATATAAAATATTTGAAGCTGATCCATTAAAAACAATTGCTTTATTTGAATTAATAGATGGAGTTACTGTTATTGATTTGTCAAGTTATGATCCTGGGACTCAAAATCTTGTTGTAGCAATAACTTTAGATTTATTTTATTCACAAATGCAAGCGCATGGCCACAGTAAAATTGATGGCAACTTAAGACAATTAAATAAGATTGTATTAGTTGATGAAGCGGATAACTTCTTGAGTAAAAATTTCTCTTCATTAAAGAAAATACTTAAAGAAGGAAGAGAATTTGGTGTTGGAACAATTCTTTCAACTCAATTGTTAAGCCATTTTTCTACAGGTGAAAATGAGTATGCTAATTATATTTTAACTTGGGTAGTTCACAACGTGGCTGATTTAAATAATAAGGATGTTAAGTATATTTTTAATACTCAAAGTAAGGGAGAAGAAGAGAATATTTATAGTAAGATAAAGAGTCTTAGTAAACATTACAGCTTGGTTAAGATGGGGGATAGTGATAGAGCTTTGTTTATGAAGGATAGGGCTTTTTGGGAATTGGTAAATGAAACATAAAAGAGGAGTATGACATTATTTTTATATAATTTAGAGCATAAAACAAATCTATTGATAGTTAATAGATTTGTTTTAATTCATATTTTGGATATTAGTTACTGTATAGATCTGATAGAACTTAGAACTTTTTTTATACTATATTGTGGAAAAATGGGTTATTATATAGTATAATATGGTAAAAAGTAGAATAAACAGAAATATATGAAATGTATTATATGTAAGTGGGGAAGTTAATGGAAGGAATTTTAAATGATAATAATTCTGATTTAGATTATTTAGGATATGAAGCATATATAGAAGCATTTAATTATATAATAGAAAGCGATAATAGGATAATAGTGCCACCGATAGTATTTGGAATTCATGGAAAGTGGGGAAGTGGAAAGTCAACGTTCATGAATTTATTAAGCAAAAAAATAAGTATTAATAAAAAAAACATAATTATAGATATAAACCCTTGGGAATATGATGATAAGTCTGATTTTGTATTAATATTTTTTGCTAAATTGTATAATCAGATTATTGAAAAAAAACTATTAGAAAAAACGAAGGGGAAAATTACTGATTTACTCACACCAATTTTACGTGGTGCTAAATTAAAACTTGATTTAGAAACAATACCCAATCTACCCAAGGCTGGAATTGAGTATGATTTTTCCAAATTAGTAGAATCTGAAAAGCAAAAGATGCTGAATGATGTTGTTAAGGATAATTATTTAAAAAAAGAAAAAATAAAAGAAATTTTGAATGATTCAAGTATTAAAGATAAAAAAATTATAATTTTTATTGATGATTTAGATAGGTGTTCAGTTGATAAGGTAATAAATGTTATTGAAAGTATAAAATTATTTCTTAATTCACCGAATTGTATTTTTTTTATGGGGTGTGATATAGAATATTTAAGATCATCAATAGCAATTAAATATAAGGAATATTTTAATGAAAACAAAAATTATAATAAAAATAAGGATGATTTTTCAAAGGAATATTTGGAAAAAATTATACAAATCCCGTTTAATATTCCTGCATTAGATTATGATAATATTAATGTTTTTTTAAAGAAAATATTAAATACAAATACTGAGATACAAAAATTCAAAAACAATATAAGTATCAATGATAGAGAGTTTAAACCTAAATTGCAATATTTAACACGAATATTTTTTAAATACAGTTGTTCTCCAAGGAAAATAAGAAGGATATTATCAATTATTTACTTGAATTTTATAATTATGAAATTTAATAAAGTTGATAGTATAAATATTGATTTTATATCTTTTTTAAATGTTATATCTGATTTGGAACCTGAATATTTCAAGGATAATTTTACATCAATTGATAAAAGTATTAAGGAATTAAAAAGATTAAAATTATTATGTAATTATGAAAATATATGTTTAAAAAATGAAAATATGTGTGTTCAGTATTTTGTAAATGATAAACAAATGGCTAATAGCAATAATATCTATGAATTAATTAAAAATATTAATAAATATATATATGTCAGTCAGATATGCAATGAAAACAAATATACTACAATCATAAGTAATTATGAGAATGGAATGAATTCAGAAGATTTTCTTGCACTTATTACTGATAGTAATATGAATAAATTTTTTATATGGTTTTTTTATTCATGGTTTAGTATTGATATATTTAAACTGGATATACAAGCTAATAATATCAGAGTATGCTCAATAAAAGATGTAGAGTTAGCTACAATTAAAATTAACAAAATTGAAAAAATTATAAGTATCAAATTTATTAAGAATATTATAAAAGTGAAAGTAACTGATATTAAATCATTAAATGGAATTAGAGATGAAGATATAAAAGAACAATTGTTATTGTTAAAGAACATATGTAATTTGGAAAGGAAGAAGAAATAGTGGAACTGTTAATAGAAAATTATGAAGAGAGTAAAAATGGAGATATAAAAATTTATCAGACAAATATAAGAGAATTATTTGAACAGCTGGATAATGTATATAGAGTTGATGTATATCAAAGAAAATATTCATGGAAAGATGATCAAATTAAAGACTTATTAGAAGATTATAACAAAATTATTGATAGTAAAAAAGACCACTATTTGGGAGTAATTACATTAGTTCGGAAAGACACCAATAGGTATAGTATTGTTGATGGACAGCAAAGACTTTTGACAAATATTATATTATTATGTGTACTTAGAGATTGTGCATTTAAACTTGAACTAAATACATTTGCAAGAGAAATTCAAAAGAATCTTATAATGTGTAAAGATGGAATAAAAATACAGGCATGTAAAAATGATTCGGATTTATTAGCTATATTTACTGAAGTTTACAGTAGTTCAAAAGAAAAGTTTATAGATGAATATAGTGAAAATAAAGGTGTGTATGATAAAGCGATTAAGTATATTCAATCTAATTTGGAATCTCCAACAAAGGAAAGAGATATATTAAGAAAATATAATATAATAAATACTTATAGTTTTTTTTATAGTAACATAGTTGAAAAGTTGAATAGTGAAAATAATATATTAGCGAAGAGAAAAATACTTGAATCTTATAAAGAAGTATTGTTTAATGTCTCAATAATTGTAGTATTAAGTGAGAGCAGGGACAATATATTTTTATTGTTTAATTCTTTAAATAATAAAGGATTGATGTTATCACAATTTGATGTAATTAGAAATTTATTTTTTTCTTGTATACAATTTAAAAGTATTGACGAAAGCTATTATGAAGAATTTGGAGAATATTGGGATAAACTTGTTTGTAATTTAGAAGATATCGATATTTTAAAGTTTTTAAAATATTATATGATGTGTAAAATAAATAAAATACGTAATATTGAAGAAGTGGTAAAAGATTTTCAAGATATTTTTAAAAGTGAATGTTTAACTGTAGAACATACTTTCAGTTTTTTGGAAGATTTGTGCAAATATGCAGAGATATATAAACAATTATTTTGCGAATATGAAGATAGTGAATATGGAGATTCTCATTACTATATCCATCAATTTGGACAAGAAGCTTGTTATTCGTTTTTAATGAAATGCATACATGAATTCTCAGATGATTTAGAGTTTATAAAGAAAATTTTTAAAGAGATTGAAGGATTATCATTAGGTAGAAAGTTAACTGGTAAAAGTGTTAAAAATTTAGATAATATTTTTAATGAACTGATTACCAATATTAATGATAGACAGAATATTGTTGAGAGTGTTAAAAAGAAAAAAATTACGCGTAATGAAATTGAAAATTCAATAAAGTTAAGTGATAGAATTTGGAAGAGTGATAAAGTGGTTAAATACATATTCCAAAAGCAATATGGGAGAGATGTTGGTACCATAAAAAGAATATCTTCAGATGAGGAAGAAAAATATGTGTTAGGAAATTATTATGCATCAAAAAAAGAACAATGTTCAAATGAATCTGATGTAGCATTAAGAACTTCAAAATTTATTAATATGTTATTAAATTGGTCAAGCGATTTAGAAGATATGTAATTTATGGAATGAGGTATTCAAAATGGCTAATTTTTTTAATGATATAGCTAGCGAAGAAGATTATTTAGGATATAATCCATATATCGAAGCATTTAACTATATATTAACTAATAATAATGATTTAATTACACCTCCTTTAGTCTTTGGAATTCATGGAAAATGGGGATCTGGAAAAACAACATTTATGAATTTAATAAAGAGTAGGATAGAAAAAGAGAAAAAGTTTTATACAGTCGAGATAAATCCATGGGAATATGGACATACACAAAATTTTATTACTATTTTTGTAGCCAAGTTATATCAAGAAGTTAAAAATAAAGTTAGATATTTTGGTGATGAATCAGGATTGGATTTTATAAAAGCTATTTTTACTCCTCTTAAATTAACTTTAGATCTAAAGCCAATTAAAGCTGAATATGATTTTAACAAATTTAGTTTAGATCAACAGCAAGATACTATAAATAAATATATTTCAGAAAATTTTGCTTTAAAAGAATCGATAAGTTATATTTTGAATCATGATTTTATTTCAAACAAAAAGATAGTGATTTTTATTGATGATTTAGATAGATGTAGTGTTGATAAAGTTATGGAAGTTATAGAATCAATTAAGTTGATATTTAACTCTAACAATTGTATATTCTTTTTGGGATGCGATATTAACTATCTTCAAAGTGCGTTATCAAATAAATATGAAAGTTTTATTAAATTCAGTAAAGAAAATAAAAATGATGTTGTAAATTTTGATTTAAATGATTTTTCAAGAGAATATTTAGAAAAAATTATTCAAATCCCGTTTTATATGCCATCAATTGATGGTAAAGCTATTAAAAGATATATTTGGTCAATACTAGAACATAGGAAAACTCCTGGGAGAAAATTAGATCCTAAAGAGAATATATTTGAAAACTTTAAGAAAGATTTAAAAGATGATTTTATATCAGATTTAATAATTGCAACAGATATAAATCCAAGACGTATAAAACGTATATTAAATTTAACGTTTTTAAATTATGTTTTTATGAAATTTAAAAATATAGAAAAAAATAACTTAATGATTAATACGAAGCTATTAGCATTTTTATGTATTATTAGAGAAGTGTATCCCAAATTTTACAAAGAAAAACTTTCATATGAATTAGCAGGAAGAAAAACATTCGAGCGCTTTTTTGAAATATATGATAATGAAAAAAAAGATTCTGGTAAATTATTTGGAGAGGCATTAGCTGAATTTGTTAAAAATATTAAGGATAATAATATAAATACATCTATCAACAGTAAAAATAGCTTAGCAGAGGATTTAGAGGAAATAAATAAAGATAATAGCAATAAAAACTTATATGAAAAAGTATATTCGCTATTTGAATTATATTTTAAGGATCGTGATATTAAAAGTAGTAAGAAATTAAATGAGGAAATATATCATTTATCTCTTTATATAAGTGTAAGTAATCTTAATGTTTCTGAAAATGAAACGGAATCAGAGTGGGGAGAGTTAGCTCAAATAAAATCTGACATAACCGGTAAAAAGCTTATAATATTTTTAGAAATGCTATCAGAAAATTCACCCGCAAAAAATCTAATTTATTGGTTTTTTTATAATGTGTACTCAAAAAAACGGGATAAATATATTTTAGGAATTGTTAAAAACGTTAATATATATATTAAAACTGATGGGGGGAGAGAATGGGCTTTTAGATTTGATTATAACAAAAGAAGTAATAATTTAGAGATCGTATTTGAGTGGAGAAATGAATATAAAAGTATAATTTCTAATTTAAATGAAATCATAAAGTCTAAGAAATATAATCCTATAAATAAGAAAATAGAAGTTAGTGAAGAAACAACATTAGATGAACTTGAAAAAATAAAGGACGACTTAATTAGAATAACAGCAAAACTTGACTATTTAGAAGAAAACGAGATCTTGAATAGCAATGAAGAAATTGCATCTACGGAATATTCAAACAATTAATCTTTATATATAGCATTTAGAATATTTATGGATATTATTAAATGTCGTCAAAAAAATTAGGTTATTGGAGGTATTATGAAGGGTACTAAAAACAAATATATGAGGAGTATTAACAAGTACAGAAAGTGCTTATTAATTTTAATTGCAGGAAGCGTAGTATTATTTATTACGTTTAATATGGTAGATAACATTTGGAAAATATTTTTACAAACAATATCTTCATATATTATTGTAAGCTGTTTATTAGACATACTAAAAAAATATGCTACAGATGAAGAATTAATAAAAGACATTTCAGAAGGTTTCAATAGTGAAATTGATGCAATGAAATTAGGCATAAAAAAATAGATATAAATAATGAGAAAGAGTTAACACCAGAAAAAATAATTAAATTAGCTAAAAAACGAATAGATATTTTACATGTATATGGATATAGTTGGACAAGAGATAATGCAGCTTTATTAACAGAAGCATTAAAGAATAAAGTGAAAATTAGAGTTATTATTTCTGATTTTAATAATGAAACAGCAATGAAATTCTATAGCAATCATATGGAAAGAGATATTTCAAGTAAAATAGACGAAGTATTAGTTAAGTGGAAGGAGATATATATTAATTCAGGTCAAAATGATTATCAACAAATATATTTATTTGATGGAGCAATTACACATACAGTTCATTTAAATGAACATAGTGTTGTGATAAAAAGCATACCATCTTGTAAGTCATTTTCAAAAGGAAATATAATAACTATTTTTTCAAAGAAATTAAATGATGGTATATATGATAAATACGAACAAGAAATAGAACAGATAGTAAAGGAAAGCAAGCTATATACTATTGATGAACTATTAAAAAGCGGGAATTAAATTCTCGCTTTTTCAATATCATAAGAGTTCATATTTTTATTTGGAGTAAGTCGTATGAAATTAGAACTTCTATCAGTAATTCCAATCTCTTGAATAACATAAGAAGGCTCGCCAATACCACAAGCTGACCCTGAAGAAATAGCACACCTATCAGCCATATCCTTAATAAACATATCATTAACAATCCCAGGAATAAGCATTCCAATAACTCCAGGAATATGATTATCAGGATCACCCAAAAATTCAACGCCAGGATATTTTTCAGTAAGCATTTTCTTAGTTTCAATTTCTAATTCAGATATTTTCTTAATATATTCATTCATATCTCGTTTAGCAATTTCACAAGCCTTACCGAATCCAACAATATTATGGACAGCAGAAGTTCCAGCTCTATATCCACTTTCTTGAAGTCCACCATGAATTAATGAAGTTATTTTATAATCAGATAAGCCATTTTGCCTAATAAAAGCTGCACCAACACCTTTAGGGCCGTAAATCTTATGGGCTGACATTGAAAGGAAATCTACAGGAAGTTTTTTTACATCAATATCAATTTTGCCTAAAATTTGTGTAGCATCAGAGTGAAATAGTATATTTTTTTCTTTTGCAATAGAACATAAGTCTTCAATATCATTTAATGAACCAATTTCATTATTACCCCATATAAATGAAGCAAGTATAGTATTATCTTTAATTGAATTTATAAAAGTATCATTTTCAACTTGCGCATATTGATTTACTGGAAGAAATGAGACTTCATATCCACGATCAATCTTTTTAGTAGTTGACTTTTTCTTTAAAAATTGGCTTGCTAATGATTTTTCAGATTTATTCCAAAATACATCACCATTTAAGAAGCTACATGTTTGAAGTACTGATTTATGTTCAACTGTTGATGTAATTATATGATTTCCACTTTCTTCATAGAATTTTTTATAATCAGCTACACCTTTTATTATGAAGTTATTGCTTTCAGAAGCTCCACCAGTAAATACTATTTCTTTTGGCTGAGCATTTATTAATGCTGCAACCTGTTGTCTGGCTTTTTCAACTGCATTATTAGCATTTATAGCTAGGGTATAATATCTACTAGAGGGATTGCCATATTCCTCTTTTAAATATGGCAACATTGCATCTAATACTTCAGGATCAATAGGCGTAGTTGCACTATTATCTAAATATATCATAAATTAGCACCACCTTTATTATCTAATGCTTTTTTCAAAAATCCTTCTAAATTTCCACCTGAATATTTATATTGATGAGATAAGAGTTCAGCACCTCTATCCATATGAAGCTTCATATAATGTGGGTAATATTCATCATCATTTATATTACGACCAAGATTAACTTCGATAAGAGCTTTAAATATTGTATCAAAATCTCCTGTAACTGTTGACCTTTGGAGATCAAGTCCAGTCATATCATCATTTTTATAGTCTTCAATTGAAGTTTTATCTTTTAAGGAAAGTGAAACAGCTATTTTACTTAAAGCAAAAGGTTTAAGGTTTGAACTTTTACCTATTTCTTCAAATATTTCTTTTGTCTTCTTTGATGTTTTTAATCTAAATCCCATAATTACACCTCAAAATATCCATTTTTAACTTCAGTTTTACGTAAGTCTGCATTGTATAATAGTAAATACTCATCACATACATAAGGTTTTACAACAGTATATAATTCACTATCAATTTCTTTATTAGTTGAAAGTATTATTACTTGCTTACTTATATTTGGTAAATAAGTAGTAGTTAATGAATTTCTATGAGTTTCATCTATACGAGCATAAGGAGTGTCTATTATAAATGGTATTTCAACTCCTGAACTTTTAATTATTGCCCATATTAAACAAAGGATATAAATTTGTTTTTCACCATTAGAAAAATCATTAATATTTACTTTTGTGCTTAAATTTATATAATTGCCTAAAACATCATTAATTATTTTGGTTTTAAGCTCGTCATTTGTTTTTACATTATAATGTTTTAATAAATCTTCTAAGAATTTAAATCCATACTTCTTTGTCATACCATCAAATCCAAGATTGTGTATTACATTTAATAATTCAGTACTATTATAGTCCTTATTTATGTAAAGAGTAGTACTAAAATTATCATCAATAACAATACTATTTACATAGTTATCCTTTCTAATTATAGTGCTAAAGATTTTTATAAATTCATCTTCAATTAAAGATATTTTATCTTTAGTTAAATTAGTAAGAAGTTCATTTAAATATTCAATAAGTTGTGATGACATATCTAAAACATTCATATTTTGAAGTAGAGTAGTATACTCATTTCTTGCTCGCGTAAGATGATATTCTTTATTTTTCAATTCATCATGTTTTGAATCTATAGTTGATTTTTTTACCGCAATGCTATTTTGAACACTATTTATTTCTTCGTTAATTGAGTGAAGAGATTCTAAATAACTATTTAATATATCATCAGATATAGATGAAGTTAATTTATCTCTTAAATTTTTTAATTTATATCCTATTTTAGAGATTCTCTTATGCTTTGAAATAATACTATTAGAGAAGGTATCTTTATTTGATAAAATAGTATTAATAGTATGATTTATTGTAGCTTTTTGTTCTGCCGATAATTCCAACATTATAGTTACGTTATTTAGTTCAGAAGTATTAAACATATTATCTAATAAATCTAAAGCAATTTCATCATAAGAATTTACAATTGTATCTTTTTTAAGATGACTGCTAAGAGTTTCCTCTACAATCCTTCCAGATAATTTTTCTTTTATGGAATTATAAGAAGTTAAATTATCTTCTTTTTCAATTTGAATTTTTGTTTTTTCCAAAAGATCAGTAACTAACAAAAAAGGAAGAGTGTCATTGCAAAAATCTTTAATATCTTGGTTTGTATTAGTACGTTCAACTTCAAGCTTTGTTATTTCAGAATTTAAAGCTGCCTTTTCACCTTCTAAAAGTCCACCACTATTTCTAAAGTTATCTTCAATTCCATTTCTTTTAATTAGCAAATTATCAAAATGCTCTTCATATAAAAGCACCTTTTTTTCTAGTTCTTCAATCTCTGTTTTTATTTCTTTAACAGAAGAGTTTAGTAAATCAAAATTATTTTGAGCTTCTTCAATTTTTATATTAGATTTTGATTTAGACCTTTGATGAGTTAATAATTGCTTTTTTAATACATCAAAAGTATCATAATTAAATAATTCAAGAATAGACTCTTTTAAATTAGAATTTGCATTTTTACCAGTAAAGAAATCACTTAACTCCTCACCATCAAAAAAGAAGAAATCAAATAATGATGGAGGAATAACAGATTTTAAATATTTATCAAAATACAATTTATCTTCATCATTTAACTCTTTATCTCCTAAGTAAACATTAAATTCTTCAATTATTTTTTGATTTACATATTTCCAAGAACGTTTTAAATTGTATTCTTTAATTTCAGTTCCATCCTTAAAAGAAATATTTAAACCTAAAAAACATTCTATATTTTCATTTTTAAATGCATTATCATTTATATTATTTTTGATCTTAGTTTGATAATTATAATTTTGACCAATATATCCATAAGTAATAGGTCCATAAATACATAATTTGATTGCTTCAAATAAAGTTGATTTACCAGCTCCATTTTCTCCACCAATTAAAACAATATTCTTATTATCATGTGGCGTAAAGGAGAAAGTAATTTCATCTTCATATGATCTAAAGTTTTTTAATGTTATGCTGTTAATTATCATTTTCTATCTCCTCAACTATTGCTTTGTGTAAATGTCTTTGATTAAGAATTTTATTAATTGATTTATCTAAAACAGATTTATTTGTAAAATGCTTATATTTATTTGTTTCAATTAATAGTCTGTTAATTAAATCCTGGTTAATATCATGTTTATTACATAAATTTGATATTTCATCAATAGTTTCATTATCAAACATTGGTTTTTTATAATCATCCCAAGGAAGTCTTTCGCCCATGATTCTATAATATAAATCAACTAAAGTTCTATGAGTTAGATCTTCTTCATCATCCCAAATTCTATCTATAGATTCTAACTCTTGTTTAGTGATAAGTTCAATATCGAATTCCTCATTAATAAGTTTTTGTATTTCTAAAAGTTTTTCTAGAATTAATTGCCTAGCCTTAAAATTAAAAGGACCATATCCAATTATATTTATATATTCGCCTTTGTCATCTTTTTGAATCTTAGATTTATCTAACATAACATCATTAGAATCATTAACACTTAAAAGTGGAAGTAGTTCTAAATAAATTTTATCTTTATCTTCAGGTTCACTGTAATTACCGTTATCAATTTCAGTTTGACAATTCTTTAAATCTATATAACCTTCACCATCAGTGTTTGGGAAAATATAATCTGGATTTATTGTGTAGTCATTTAATAAAGGTAATTTCTCTAAGTGTAATTTTTTATAGTAGTGATTGCCATCTCTTCTATATTGCATTCTATATTCGTGTTTATTACGAATACTGATTATCCATTCTCTAAAGTCTAGTAAAGGTTGAAGCCAAGTCTCACCATTTTGTATAAAACCAGTCAAAGATTTATCTTTATTTACAACAGTACAAATCCAACACCCCATTCTTGAATTACCACAAGATTGAGTGTCTTTATCGTTTGTAGTAGTAAATGGACATTCACCACCATCAGCACCCATATATAATGTGAATAATTCATTATTACTAGCACCCCATGGATTTGAACCATTGTTAGAGAGAAGTATTGCCCACACATCATCAGTAGTTAATTCAACTATTGGATTATATACGTAAGTATTAGTAAGAGTAACATGAGGAGTTAGAAGATAACCTTCAATTTCTCTATTTTTTATTCTAATACTTCTAGCAATGCTTTCAGCCTTTCTAACACCTAAAAGAACAACAACTTCACCGTTTTCTTTGACTTTTTCCTCAATAAATTTATTAGAAGGTTTAATTTTAAGCTTTTCAGTACACCATCTAAATCTAATTGATGTAGGAGTAGGGAGACCTTTTCCAATTATATTAGTCCAATATGTATTATCATATTCAGGATGAACCATATGAGCATATAATGGAATATTTTCTTTTTTTGCACCTTCATTTATTAGGGTAGAATTCTTATTTAAATAACCTAAAACAATAGGATTTTCTATAAGGGTATCAGAAGAAACAACATAGACGTCCTTACTTCTCTCTTCTGGAGGTAATTGCATTAACATAGTAAATACCAATTGAACTACGGTGGTACTATCTTTACCACCGCTATACCCAATAACCCATGGTCTTGAGTCATTTTTATATACCTTTTTCATTTCGTCTAGTATATCATTTACTTTTAGTTGTAATTCAGTATTCATATTCAGCCTTCCTTTTTGCAGTCTTTTTCTAATTTCAATTCGTCATTAGTTAAAGTTACATTCAATTTCATTTTTATTAAGTTATTCGTTAATCTTACATATGTAGCACTCTTAACAATTCTTCCATTGGGGCCTATGACTCTATCTTGCCAATCCTCTAAATTAGATCGATGCCAATCTATCTGTCTTATATTAGAAAGAATTTGTTTCCAGTTTTCGTGATTATTTTTATATAAATAATTACCTACTAGTCCTAAAGATTCAAGAACGACTCCGTTAGAACTTATGTAATCACTCCTAAATTTATGAGGGCTTAACTCTTTATTAAACACAAATTGCCATTCTTTCATGCTTTTACATAAAATATTCCAAAATTCATTTACAAAAACAGCTGTGTTCGAGTCGTTTAAGTTTAATTTACTTACGAGTTTTTTATTTGTCTCATTTATGCTGCTCAAAGTAAATAGCTTTGGTGAGAACTTTGGTAAAGATGGATTTTCTTTATCCGTAAAGTGCATTAAATGTTTGTTTTCTTCTAAAAGGGATTTAGTAATCATAGCAATAGGGTCTCTTGAGTCGTACAAAATCCCGATTGATTTAGATACATTAACAGCATGTTTATTTAAATCAGCAAATATTTGCTGGCTGCGCTTTAATCCTTCATCTATAAATAAAACAACTGAAATTGTTTCATCTCCAAGCTTAGGGTCAGCTTTTATAGCTTCCTCGATAGCAGCGCGTCTATGTTGACCGTCATTAATTAACAGTCTACTATCCATAGAAACCTTTAAAACTCCAATTTTTTCATCAAGATCCTTATTGATAGGTTCAAAATCAAATTCACCATCTATTGAAGCAGTTACTGATGAAAAAACATAGTCATTAGGGTTGTTAAGTATATAAGATGCCATTTCTGGAATTCTAGCCTTATTTAAAATTCTTTGAGCCCTGTGTTCTGGAGGTAGATCATCTTCATTGAAAAGAAATAATTTTGATAAAATTGATAATGGACACATTATCACAAAAAAATCTCTATTTGCTTGTTTCCCTTTTACAGATGGAAAAGAGTAGTTAAAGTTACTTTTCATGGTTCCTCCTACGTACGTATAAATCTATATTTTCATTATATTACGTACGTAGAGGAAAGTAAAGATATTTTAAAAAAATGGGAACTAATGTTTGTAAAATGATCGTAATAAATGTTATAATTTTCATGGTAAAGAAAAATAACGTATATTTTGTAATAACATATGCTAAAGCACACAATAAGAAAAGGAGTTATTATGGGAAATTCACACATAAGTAAAAAGAAAAAACGCAAAAGAAAATTTAATAATAAGTTCTCAAATTTAAATAGTGAGAAGTTGCAAGGAAAGAAAGAAAACCCTATTAAAAAAATAATAAAAAATTTTATTACATTAATTAAAAGCTATTACAATGATGTCTTAAAAGTTGATAAAAATGCTGATTCTATTTTTCATTTAATTATTGGAATTGTATTTACTATAATTTCAATTGGAATGGCATTTATTTACTATTTTTATGGTAGAAATCTAGAAGTCAATAATTTTATTTTGAAAATAATTTATTATTTAATATTGTTCATGTTTGTTTCAAGTATGTATATAATAAAAATAAATCGTTATGCTCGAAAACATATTGCGACAAGAAAAAAACTAAAAAAAACAATTATATATTTTGTATATAGTATAGTATTATTTCCGTTAATTCTTGTGTTTTTAATTCTAAGTTTATTTACTAATGGGTTGAGACTTGATAAGTTATTTAAAAATAGTATGTATTTAATTACTTTTGCAGTTTTAGGAGTAAGCACCAGTATATGCTTGATTTTGTTAATTGGTCAGTTTTTTGGAAATACATTATCAACATATTGGTTTGCGTCAACTAAAACATTAAGATATTTTTTGACATTTATTTTTTTTAGTACAATAAATTATGTGATTATTTTAATGTTCAAATTTTTATTCTTTTTTAAAAAAAAGAGTGCTAAGAAAGAAGATAAAAAAATCTTAGATAAAGAATTAGAAATGGTAAACAAGCAATTTTGTTTATTTAAATACTATGTAATAATAATTGTGACATTTATATTAAAAGCATGTGAATTTACTGATTCTAATACTAATTCATGGGTAGATGCTTTGTTTTATTCAACTAGTTTATTTACATTAATTAGGACAACTTTAAATTTATATGAACAACAGAGTAAAAGAAATTAGTGAATATACATTAAGTATGGGATCTTATAGAAATGTATTTTGATGAATATTATAAATTTTTAACTAATGAGATTGTGCTTTACTAAAAACTCCAACTAGAATTTGAGTTTAAATTGAAAAGTGTGTTTCACTGTATACCAGACAAAGAGAACACCTTATCATTTTTGATCATGTTATTTATGAAATGTCTGGAAGTTTATTCATAATGTATGTACATTTACATAATTAATAGATGAAAATGTATTTACTTCTTTAGAGGTATATTCTTATTAAAAATTCTTATCCCCAAATTAAGTTGAGGTCACCTAAAAACAAAACCATTCGTAATTTTATAAGAAATATCAGGTACAGGTTAAAGTAAAATTGTAGAGTTATTTTTAAAGTTTCTTGTAGCTACAGAAGAAGATAAAAGATTTAATTTATTTCCAGTAAAACCTGGTTGGTCAGATAGTACAGATCTTTTAGGTTTTAGAAACATTGAAGGAAAATTCACCCCTGGAATAATAACCTAGGTTTGTTATGACGCAGGGATATTTTGGTATGGGAAAATTAAGAATATTGACATAATAAAAAGAAGTGAAATACATGAGCTGCCAAAGGCTGATGAAAGTCTATATTATAGGTTTGAGATTGAAGCGTGGTATAAGCTTCAAAATAAAATAGAAATATCAAATCAGTCTATTAGAAACTTTATATATACAACTTTGTATCTACTACATAATTCAAAGAAAGTGGCACAACTATGTATTAAGACAAAAGATGAATTTAGGCTATTCATGGAGCTAAATACACGTTATAGTGAAATATCCATTGAAACAGATAATAGTATTGACGATGAAAGTAAGATCAAAGCTTTTAATATTGAAGATGTGAAAATTATTGTTGATGATGAAAATATAATGAGTATAATAGGAGAAAATGTAATTAGAGTTTCTAAAGATGAGTTTTTGAAGAGGCCTGTGAAGTGCATTAAGGAGCTTTTAAGAAGATAAGATTTGAATTCCTAGAAGTACTATTGATAAGGAATTAGCGGAGGATTCAGTGAAAATACTAGAATCTAGAAGGAAGATATAAAAAATAAATAAATCTCCTGTTTTATGATACTGTCGAATATTATTGGTAATTATGTTAAAATATAATAGAACATTAATTTAAAATGAAGTGGTAAAAAGTGGGGGAGAATATGAAAAAGTTAAAATTGACAAAAGTAATAGCTAGTGTATTAATAGTAGCTTCAGTATTATTATTAAATCCAATAGGTGCAAGTGCAGAATGGCAACAAAATTCTAATGGCTGGTGGTATTCAGAAGGTGATTCATGGGCTAAAGGTTGGAGATATATTTCTGGAAACTGGTATTATTTCGGTACTTTTGGATATATGGAAAAGAATCAAGATGTAGATGGCTGGTATTTAGATGATAATGGAGTTGGGATAGAATGTATTAAAGCTGGGGATTTTGATATTCTTAAGTCAACTAGCGGAATTGTAAAATTTAATAGAAATGTCCCTTGGGGTCCAGGAAAAACTGGTATTCCATTAGTTATACCAGGAAAAATAGGAGATATTGAGATAAAAAGCATAGGAAATAGAGGATTTTATAATTGTGAGTTTTTAACAGATGTAACAATTCCAGATAGTGTAACTAGCATTGGAAATAGTGCATTTGAAAGGTGTGTTAGTTTAAAAAGGATAATAATTCCAGATAGTGTGGAAAGTATAGGACGTGATGCATTTGATGAGTGTGATGAGGCGGTGTTTTATGTTAATAGTGAAAAAACAAAACAATATTTAATCAAGTATGGTATATCCCCAAGTAGAATTATATTAAATACTAAATGATGCTCATTAACTAGATTTATATTGGAAGGAATTGCTGATTTTAAGCAATTCCTTTTAAAATTTAAAGAAAAGGTAAAGGTAAAAAGATGAATAAAACTTTAAACTAAAAGGTTTCAATATTATCAAGGAAACATTGATTTAGACCTAATAAGTAAAGGTGAAGATTATAGAAAACTAGCAAAAAGTTATATTATATTTATCTGCACATTTGATTTATTTGATAAAGGACGTCATAAATATACTTTTCAAAATATGTGCTTAGAAGATAGTAGTATAATGTTAAACGATGAAGCTCAGAAAATAATATTAAATTCCAAAGGAATTATGAATGATTTAAGTAATGAGCTACTAGAATTCCTTGCTTATGTAGAAGATTCAACAGATGATAAGGTAAAGCATACTAAAGGAAATCTTGTTAAGAATATACATAGAAGAGTGAAGGAAGTTAAAAGTGATATTTTAATGGAGGTGCACATTGTGAAAAAGTGCGAAGCACAATCAAGAGCTTACATGACTTTGTTGGAAAGAGATAGAGAAAAAATTGAAGAGGGCAGAGAAGAAAAAGCTTTAGAAATAGCAAAAGAAATGTTAAAAGATAATGAGCCAATAGAGAAAATAATTAAATATTCAAAACTCAGTAAAGAAGAAATATTAAAAATTAAAATTTAAAGTATAATAATGTATACTATAATAGCATATGATTTTAGGCGGTAAATTAATAAAAACTTGATTTACTGCTTTTTCATATGTACCAATATGATATAACTTTACATAAGTAAAATATCAGATAATTACAGAATTCTGTTAAGAGGGCAAAACTTGTATGATTCTAAATGGAGTTAAAAAGTTATATAAAGAAAAAGCTTTTAAAGTAAGGGGGAATTTAATAAAAACATTTATAGGATACTTAAATTCACCGCTATAAAATGAAAAAAGATAAATAGTAACTCTTTTAAGTATGAAAGGAAGGAATAGTATGTCACAAGTAAAGCAGATACTTGAACCTATTTATGATGGAAAATCAAGGATATTAATACTTGGTACATTTCCATCAGTTCAATCAAGAGAATCTCAATTTTATTATGCCAATGCTAGAAATAGATTTTGGAAAGTAATAGCAGGAATTTTTGATTGTGATGAAGCTAATACAACTTTTGACAAGAAAGATATGCTTTTAAATAATGGGATTGCGCTCTGGGACGTAATAGAAAGCTGTGAAATCACAGGATCAAGTGACAGTAGTATTAAGAATGTAGTACCAGCAGATCTATCTATTGTATTGAATAATGCTAGCATTGAAAAGATATATGCAAATGGTGACAAGGCTTTTAAGCTTTACATGAAATATACATATCCAATAATAAAAAGAGATATTATAAAGTTACCTTCAACTAGTCCTGCTAATGCTAAATTTACATTAGATAATCTTATAGATTATTGGAAATGCATAAAAGAGTAAATGCAGTAAAAAATGATATTTCAGTGTAAGTACCCACAGTGCTTTTGTTAAAAACATAGATGAGATAAAAGTTGATAGTATAGGAATCAGTAATATAGATGAATTAAATATTCTTTTAAAGGAATATGGGTTTGAATAAAAGTTTTTTACAATTTAAGAATAAAAAAAGTTAAGAAGATTAGAATGAAAAAAATTTTAGTTTCTTAATATATGGTATAATAACTACTATATAAGTGGTTCGGGTATCAATGAAAAAAATAGAATACAACTACGGAAAAGAGGTGTTGATTTTGAACAGAAGATTTAATACAACAGGTGTTTGCATTCCTCATTTGCATTATATGGTTGATATAACAAATAAGCTAACTCAAATAAAAAATATGGTTTATAGAGGAGATTATTTTGTTATAAATAGACCAAGGCAATATGGAAAAACTACTACAATGTATATGTTAGAATAAGAATTGAAAGATGAATATTTAGTTTTAAGTATTAGTTTTGAAGGTTTAGGAGATTTAATATTTGAGGAAGAAAAAACTTTTTCTAAAACAATATTAAAAATCTTCGGAGATAGTATCCAGTTTAATTACCAAGAATATTCATCTAAACTTTATGAAATGTCTGAAGATATTAATGATTTAAATGCTGTGTCAAAAGCTATTACAAATTTCTGTAGAATTGCTGACAAAGAGATTGTACTGTTTATTGATGAAGTTGATAAGAGCTCTAATAATCAGTTGTTTATGAGCTTTTTAGAAATGCTTAGAAATAAATTTTTATTAAGGCAACAGGGTAAAGATAAAACCTTTTATTCAGTAATTCTTGCTGGGGTGTATGATATTAAGAATTTGAAGCTTAAAATCAGACAAGATGACGAAAAAAAATATAATAGTCCTTGGAATATAGCAGTAAATTTCAATGTAGATATGAGTTTTAATTCAGATGAGATAAGCACAATGTTAAAAGAATATTCAGAAGATAAAAATGTAACAATTAGTATTAAAGAAATTTCAGAAATAATTTATTTTTATACAAGTGGTTACCCTTTTTTAGTAAGCAGACTTTGTCAGATAATTGATGAAAATCAATTATTATGGAATGAAGAAAATATTAATAGATCAGTAAAGGAATTACTACAAGAAAATAATACACTTTTTGATGATTTAGTAAAAAATATTGAAAATAATAATGAATTTAAAGACTATATATTTGATTTAATAATCAATGGGACGGAAAAGACTTTTAATATTCATAATCCACTTATTAATTTAGGAGTTATATATGGATATTTAAAAAATATAGATGGAAGAGTAAAAATATCTAACAGAATATTTGAGCAAATGCTTTATAATTATTTCTCTTCCAAGCTTGAAAATAAAACAGATATGTCAACTTATAATTTTAAAGAGAATTTCATAATTGAAAATGGATTAGATTTTGAAAGGATACTTCTAAGATTTCAGCAGTTTATTAAAGAACAATACAGTTCCATTGACTCAAAATTTATAGAACGTGAGGGTAGATTACTATTTTTAGCATTTATAAAACCAATAATAAATGGTGTAGGGTTTGATTTCAAAGAAGTACAGATTTCTGAAGAAAAGAGACTTGATATAGTAGTTAGTTATCTTTCAAGTAAGTACGTAATTGAACTTAAAATATGCCCAGATAAAAAAAGCGCGGAGCGCAACTAAGATCATTTCACATAAAAAAAGATTAAATCAGCTTAAAGACTATCTAGATATTCAAGGGTTAGATAAGGGATATCTTGTTGTTTACAATTTTAATAAAGATAAAGAGTATAAAAAAGAAATAATACACTATGAAGGAAAGGAAATATTTGTGGCGTTTGTATAGATAGTGAATAGTTATTAGTAATTTTTGCAGAGCAGTATACTATTTAAAGATGAATAGTGAAGCTATGACTAAAAGGTTTAATACAACAGGCGTATGTGTACCTAAAAAGCATTATATGGTAGATATATCAGGAGGAATTGAAAAAAGAGCTTAATTTAATATGTTTTTAACTTAGCTAACTCCTAAATGAGTTAGCTAAGTTATTTATTTTGTTATCTTTTTTTAGTCAGTTTTTAGATGCCTTGAAGTTTTTTAAGCATCCTGCTTTAGGAAGCTGTATTGAGCTGAATACAGTTTATAATAATAGCCATGATTTCTAAGGAGCTCATCATGAGTACCTGACTCAACTATTCTGCCTTTAGAAAGTACAAAAATTTTATCACAATCTCTTATTGTAGAAAGTCTATGAGCTATTACTATTGAGGTTCTTCCTTTCATAAGCTTTTTTATACCTTCTTGAACTAATAATTCAGTTTCAGTATCTATATTTGCAGTTGCTTCATCTAGTATTAGTATTCTTGGATCTGCAATTAAAGCTCTTGCAAAAGCTATTAATTGTCTCTGACCAAGGGATAGTCTTGAGCCTCTTTCATTTACATCAGTATCATATCCCTTTTCTAGTTTTTCGATAAACCCATGAGCATTAACTGCCTTTGCAGCTTGTATTATCTCTTCATCTGTAGCGGTTAATTTACCATAGCGTATATTTTCTTTAATTGAGGTTGAAAATAAAAATGAATCTTGAAGCATTATACCCATTTGGCTTCTTAAGCTTTCAACAGTGACGTCTTTTATATCTAAATCATCAATTTTTACACAGCCAAAGGTAGGGTCATAAAATCTGCTAATTAAATTAGTTATGGTTGTTTTTCCTGCACCAGTTTCACCAACTAAAGCTATTTTCTCGCCAGCTTTTAATTTAAATGAAGTATTCTTAAGTGCTGGAATATCAGCATTAGTATAAGAAAAAGTAACATGATCAAATTCAATATCTCCTTTAATTTGAGGGAGAGCCTTAATTGATGCTTCATCTACAATATCGCTTTTGGTATCTAAAATATCAAAAATTCTTTCGCCAGCAGACATACTGGTAACAAAGGCATTATAAAATGAAGAGAGATTTATTATAGGTCTCCAAAGCATTTCAATGTACATAAAAAATGCCATTAAAGTACCTAAGCTTAAATTTCCTTGTTTGCTTAACAAATATCCAGAGCCGAGTAGAATTACCATACTTAAACCACGGAAGGAAGTCAAAAATGGCCAAAAGAAATCTTGAGTAAATACAGCAGTCATAAAACCTTTTGCATGATTTCCAATATGGCTGTCAAATTTATCTTTAGCGTAGTATTTTCTGCTAAAACCTTGAATTACCTTCATTCCTGATAAAGATTCATGAGTGTATCCAATTAAAGAAGAACGATGTTCTCTAAAAATTTTCCATTTATTATCTGCCTTAATCTGAATGTAGAACATTGCAAATAATAATAAAGGCATTGTAATTAAGCAAATACCAGCAAGCATTGGATTTAATATAAGCATTAGACAAATTACAAGTATAATAGTAAAAACGTTAGGAATTAAATTTACAATGCTATTATTTAATAAATTTTGAAGAGCATTTACATCTCCAACAACTCTTGAAATAATCTTTCCAACGGGTCTATTATCAAAAAAGTTAAAGCTTAAAGTCTGTATATGAGTATATAAGCTATGTCTAATATCCACTAAGATTTGATTGGTAATCTTAGACATGGCGATAGTTCTGATTCCAGATAAAATCATTGAAAATACATTCATAAGTATTAACCCACATCCAAGAAGAAATAAAGCTTTAACATTTTTTTCTGCAACAAAAGTATCTATAGATATTTTCATTAAATAAGGGGTAACTGAATTACAAGCCATTACAATAAGTAAAAGTAAAATTACAAGAGTAACTTTCAGTTTATAAGGTTTAACATAGGTTAATAGTCTTTTTACTATTTGAATCTTAGATGATTCGTGTAAAATATCATTCATATTAATTCGCCTCCAATGTAAGTGCTTCAAAATCTTGAAATTGGTGAGAATATACACTATGATAGTAGCCTTTAGCCTTTACTAAACTTGAATGATCGCCTTTTTCTACAATTCGACCATCTTTCATAAAGAGAATTATATCAGCGTCTTTTACACCAGATATCCTATGGGCAATTATAAAAGTAGTTGCTCTTTTCTTATCATTTTTTAGATTTTGAAGAACTTTAAATTCAGTTTCCATATCAAGGGCAGAAGTTGAATCATCTAAAATTAAAATAGGTGATTTTCTTAATATTGCTCTTGATATAGCAAGTCTTTGTTTTTGTCCTCCTGATAGGCCAAGACCTCTTTCACCAATAATGGTATCAAAACCTTCTGGCATTTCTTTAATAAAGGAGTAAGCAGCGCTATCTTTAACAGCTTTAATTAAAGCACTTTCAGATTTATCACTTCCAAAGTCTATATTGTTTTTTATTGTATCTGAAAATAAGAAAGTATCTTGAAATACAACAGACATATTAGCTCTTAAAGTTTCTAAGTTCCAGTTCTTAACATTGACGTTATCAACTAAAATTTCTCCTTTAGTCACATCGTAATACCTGCCTATTAGAGAAAGTAATGTACTTTTACCACATCCAGTGGTACCCATTATTGCAACAGTACTTCCGTGAGGAATATTTAAATTTATATCATGAAGTACTTCAACATTGTTATAAGAAAAGCTTACATTTTTAAATATAATATCTCCTTTAACTTCAGTAGGGTTATAACCATTTTCCTTGGAAGTAATTTCAGAATTTCTATCTAAAATATCAGTAATTTTACTCATAGAAGCCTTATTTTGTGAAAGTAAGTTAATAAAAAAACCTAAATTCTTTACACACCAAGAAAGATTAAAAATATAACTAGTAAATGCTACTAAACTACCAAAACTTAAATTTCCTTGAATACATAAATAACCACCATAAACAATCATTAAAATTGGTGCAGCGTTTGTTAAAAGTTCAATTATAGGACCATAAGTCCCAACTATTTTTGCTTGCTCAACATTTAAATCAAAGAATTTTTTGTTAACTTTCAAAAAATTTGATATTTCATATTTTTCACGAGCAAAAGCTTTTACAAGTCTGATACCAGAAACATCCTGCTGAACTATAGAGTTTATTTCGGCTGTTTGGTCACTAATTTGTGAATATACAGTCCAGAACTTCTTGTCCATAATTGTTCCAATATAAGCAACAGGTAATAAAACAAGTAAGCAGATAATCGTTAAAGTTTTATTTATATTAAACATTATAAAAGCAGAAACTGAAAAAAGTATTATTGCTTCCAATAGCAATCTCAGTCCAAAGGATAGAGTGTCCCATACTACATCCACATCTTCAATAATTCTCGAAAGTAATTCACCAGTGTTATTATTATCGAAAAAAGAGAATTCAAAAGACTGAAATTTAGAGTATAAATCTTGTCTCAATTTTTTACACACTATAAGAGCAAATTTATCGAACAAATACTCATTTAAGTAAGAAAATAAACCATGAATTAGTGCAACTGAAACAACAACTATTAAAAATATAATTAAATAATTATCCATATGACCAAGAATTATATTATCAATAAATATCTTTTGAAAGTAAGGATAAGAGCTATCTGCACAGATGGAAACTATCATAGCAAACATAGGCAAAAGTAATAATTTCCATTGTTTTGCAATGTAATTTTTAAATAAGGTCATGAAATTTCCTCCTTTTTGGCATATGATTTCAATAATCTGATAGTTTGATATGCCTAGATATTGCATGATGTTTAAAATTTTAAATTTATAAAGTTTTCAATTAGGCGCATGAAGATAAATAATAAGTTTTGAATGTGCCCTAAGTTAAAAGAAGCAACTTTATAAACCTTTAAACGCAAAAAAGACACAGCTATTCAGAGCTGTGTTCAACGCAAAATAATATAAAAGTTAAACGCTAAAAGTTAATCATAGATATCACATAGCGGTTCTTTCGCGAGGTTTCACAGATGAATAAGTACATGTATTTAATTTTATAAAAGCAATAAATAATATAATTGTATTCATAGTTAAACCTCCTTAAAAAATTATTTTTTAAACATCATGTTGCAAATATACTACAAATTAACAAAAAAGGCAAGGGAATAATTAAATTTAATAGATTCTTTTTTTGTTTCGTTATTAGGGATTTTACCACCTGGGAACCCCCATAGATTTGGTGAATTCATAACAGGAGAGCATAAAGCACATAATATTTCTTTGCTTTCATTTTTAAAAATTCCAGCTACAACAATTATTCTTTTCTTCATTTTTTACATCTCAAGGGTATTTTGCAGGGATAAGAATTATTTTCTCAGAGCTGTGTTCAACACAAAATAATATAAAGGTTAAAAAATAATATGACTCTATAATATTTAGAGATTTTTATGAAATTCATTTTATGTAATATATGCTATAATAAACATAAAAACTGGAAAAGCATAGAAAGAGTGAACAATATGAAAGAAACAATAAATAGAATAAGAAAATTCAGAAATGACAGAGACTGGAGTCAATTTCACACCCCAGCAAATCTATCTAAAGCTATATCCATAGAAGCAGGAGAGCTTCTAGAAGAATTTTTATGGGATGAAGAAAACTATAATAAAGAACATGTTTTAGAAGAGCTGGCTGATGTTATGGTTTATTGTATACATATGGCTGATTCATTAGGAGTAGATTTAGAGGAAATTATAAATAGCAAAATGGATAAAAACGAAGAGAAATATCCAGTAGAAAAAGCTAAAGGTAACAGCAAGAAGTACACAGAGTTATAAAAATCATATTTATAGGCTTAGATTTTCTTATATTTAGAAAATCTAAGCTTTATTTTGCACTGCATCCACATCAATAAAAGAATCAGACCATTTTATAAGAAGAATATTATCAGATTAAACAGATATAGATTAAAAATCTATACAAGCATATTTCATGTGAGAACATGAGGATTCACAAATTGGACTATGGTCTCATGTGTCTTGGATTAATATGTTCTATTTGTATTTTTTGTGGTAAAATGTTATTATAAGTAATTATTTATAAAAATATATCGAAAAATACTTTATAATTATCTTAAAATTTATTAGGAGAACTATCCCATGAATAAATTATTTTTTTTGAAAAAGCTAGATTTAAGCCTTACAGAGGATCAAAAGGCTACTGTTATCAATGATATTAATGTAACTAATCTTGAAAGAATGAAGTTAATTCTTATTATATTTATAATAGTTGAAATTTTATTCATATTATTTAATGATATTCCTTACTTAATAAACCATTCTTCATATATAATTTGGAATGATAGTAAATATTTTATTTTACATTCACTTAATGTGATTGTTTCTTTTATTGGAATTATTCTTATAAAACTATTGACTAAATATAGTAAAAATAAATTTAGAATTATGAATAAGTTATTAATTCCAACTTTAACTATATTAATTTTAAGTTCTATGGCTATGATTAGTGCTTTAGATCAAGCTAAACCCGGGAATGTAAGTAGTGTATTTATTGCTAACCTTATTATATTTAGTAGTATTATAATGTTGAGAGCTCCCTTAAATTTAGCTGTGTATTCTATTCCATTCTTAGCTTATTTAAGTGGACTAGTAATATTTCAGAATGATATTAATTTGTTAGTTACAAACATTATAAATGGTTTTATTTTCTTTTTAGCAATTATTATAATTTCAACAGGAGTTTATAATTCTAATTATGAGAAAATAGCTCAAAACATAATTCTAAGAGAGATTAATACAAAATTGAACTACATATCAAGTCATGATTCATTGACAGAACTCTTAAATCGCTGGAGTTTTAGTAATCATGTCTCTGAAAAAATGAGAATGATTGGTAAATCTAAAAAAATCGCAACTCTTATTTTGATAGATGTGGATCATTTTAAACATGTAAATGATAAATTCGGTCATTCAGTTGGAGATACGGTACTTAAAGAAATAAGTAATATTATAATAAAACATATAAAAACTACAGATTTAGCTACTCGCTGGGGTGGTGAAGAATTCCTTATATTTCTTTTTGAAAGTTCAATTAATGAAGCTTATGTATTAGCTGAAAATATTAGACAAGAAATTCAGAATAAAGTAATTGTAACTGATAAATTCCAAATACAAATAACTGCAAGCTTTGGAATTTCTTTATTAAAAGATAATTTCTCTAAATCCTTTGATACTTCGTTTAAATCAGCAGACGTTGCTCTTTATAAAGCTAAAAATCAAGGTAGAAATCGAATAGTAATAGCATCTTAAGATTCAAATAATACATTTAACTTTCGAAATGCTTATTAGAGGGGCCATAAAGAATTAGGAAAAATATTAACTCTTGACGTTACGACCTAGTGGGTTAACAGTCCTCTTTTGGGAGAACAAAAATTTTAAGTAGATGGAAATATTAAGAGAAAACGTCTCAAAAGAATTCTACAAAGTAAATGATAGAATTCTTTTGAGCCATATATCTAGAATCTTATATTATAATCTTTGAACATTTGTAGCCATAGGTCCCTTTTCGCCACTTTCAATGTCGAAGGTAACACTTTCATCTTCATGCAGATCTTTATCAGGCCCTTTATCTTTAATTTGGGAATGATGTACAAAAACATCATCTCCTTTGTCACAAGATATAAATCCATAGCCTCTTTCTGTATCAAACCATTTAACTACGCCAGTAACTTTAGCCATGAAAAATTCCTCCTTTTGTAATAATTATATTTTATAGTCTTTGTTAAAAGACTGGATTTTAAACATTAAAATAATGTAATAAATCAAAAGTTTAAAGTGAAAAATAATTAACTTTAAGCTTTTTTCGTTTTATATTAAATTCTAATATAAAATTAGAAAAAATGTGTTATAATTATAAACAAAAGAATATTATGGGAAAATAGGTTTAATGTGCAAGATTATTGTCAAATTTTGATAAGCTCATTTTTTATTTGTATTACGGAATAGGATAGATTAGGGGTGATTTGATTTAAAGCAGTTTTTAAACAAATATGATGCTTATTTATTATGGGATATAATTTAACAAAGAAATATATTGAATATGTAATGATAATATAGCAATATACATTCTTATGTCGAATTTGGCAATAAAACAGTACTAAAATATTTTTGCAGAGAGTAATGGTATAAAAAATAGCGAAAATCAATTTGGAGGTGATTTTATTTTGAAATTAAGTAATATCAAAATAAAAAGTAAATTACACTTATTAAGTTCAATACTATTGATCTTTACAGTATTTGTTGGTATTTTCGGTTACATTCAACTAAAAATAAGCAATGATAATATGCAATCAATGTATAATAATAAATTAAATGCAATTAACTGGTTAAATGATAATAGAAATCAGGCAAGGGCAATTGAAGCAGATATGTATTACATAATATTATATCCAGATGATAAAGACAAACAAAATGAAAAAATGAAGGACATTGAAAAAAGAATGAAAATTTTTGATGATAACTTTCAAAACTATAAAAAAGTAGAGTTAGATACGTATGAAGAAGATATGATTATAACTATAGAAAACGATTTGTCAAAATATAGGGAAGGAAGGGTAGAGATATTAAAACTTGCTTTAGAGGGAAAGCAAAAGGAAGCATTAGAAAAGAATGAAGATATTAAAGATGTGGCCAACAATTTTCAAGCAAATTTAAAAGAGTTAGCGCTGCATACTGTAAAAGAAGCCGATGAGATTAATGAGTTAAACAATGAGAATTATAAAAAGATAACATTAATCTTTCTAATATCTATAGCTGTTTCTATTATAGTAGGATATTTGATGTCTAAGATTATCACAAAAAATATAGTTAAACCTTTAGATATTTCAGTTAACTATTTGGACATACTATCAAGTGGAGATTTTACGAGTGAAGTACCTGTGGAATTGAAAAAGAGAAAAGATGAAATAGGAACAATGGCAAAAGCTTTAGATAATATAAATGGAAGCTTAAAATCATTAATTAAAAATATTGTAGAAGAATCAGATAAAATTGAAGAGGTTGTTAACACAGTGAATAATGAAGTGAAAATTCTTAATGGAAATATAGAGGATGTTTCAGCAACTACGCAGGAACTTTCAGCAACTATTGAGGAAACCTCAGCTTCAGCAGAAGAAACTTCAGCAACTTCTCAAGAAATAGGTAAGGCAGTACAATCAATAGCTGAAAAATCACAAGAGGGAGCGATTCAAGCGGGAGAAATAAATAAAAGAGCACAACAAACTAAAGAAAATATTGAAAATTCTCAAAGGACAGCTCATAATACATTTGTAAATACAAAAGATGGACTTGAAAAAGCTTTAGAAAAGTCAAAAGTAGTTGAAGAAATTAATGTACTATCTGATTCAATTATGAAGATAACAGAACAGACAAACCTATTGGCATTAAATGCAGCGATAGAAGCAGCAAGAGCTGGAGAAGCAGGGCGTGGATTTTCTGTAGTTGCAGACGAGGTAAGAAAACTTGCAGAACAGTCAAAAGATACTGTATCAGAAATACAGAAAGTAACAAATAAGGTTAGAGAAGCTGTTAACGATCTTTCATATAATTCAAATAATCTTTTAGAGTTTGTGTCTAAAGATGTAAAGAGAGACTATAGTAATATGATTGAAGTAGCAGGAAAGTATAGTGAAGATGCAAAATTTGTAGATGACCTTGTTATGGACTTTAGTTCAACATCAGAGGAACTTTTAGCATCGATTAATGATATTTTAAAAACTATAGATGGGGTAGCAGAAGCAACAAGCGAAGGAGCAAGTGGAACGGTAGATATAGCAAATAAAGTTTCAGAAATTAGTCATAAATCCAATGAAGTATTAGAACAGGTTACACAAACAAAAGAAAGTGCAGAAAAGTTAAAAGCTGAAATGTCTAAGTTTAAAGTTTAGGGTATATATCTGTGAAAGATGTATCAAAAAAATCATTTGAATGCTTTTGAAAAAAGTCGAGCAAGTAATAAAGTAAATATTAATATTGAGCCTGTAACAAGGCTCTTTTTTTATTTGGAGATTAAGTTATTAGCAGGTCGTTCGTAAACTCTCGACTACAACCTCTGGGGGCCATAAATTATATACTTATAACTACTAAATGTATTTGTGTAAAAATTTTCATCTGTAATCAAAGTAAAAACAAAAAATTAAGATGTCTTTGTGATTATATGTTATAATTATTTTTAGCGAGAAATTATGTAAATATATGAAAGGAATCCAAATTAAGCCTCTCAAATGTTTAATTCTTGCTGTTGAATTTAGTATACATATATTGTCAGGAGAATAGAAAAATGAACTTAAATGTTGATTCAGATAATTTTGAAATAAGTAGAGAGTTACTTATTAAAGTAGATACTGAGGGAGTTATTAAATTTATTTCTAAAAATTGCTATAGAATTTTAGGATTTATGCAAAATGAAATTTTAAATACTAATATTGATAAATTCTTAGGTTATAGATTTGATGAGTTATTATCACGTGAAAGTCTCGAGGCCTTAGTTTTAAAAGAAGATGGCAACCAGTTACTTTTTGAGGTTGTCTCTAAACCTGTTTTTAATGATGATTCTAAAATAGTTGGGACATATTTGTCTCTTATTGATATAAGCAAATATATTCACATTGAAGAGAGATACAATCAATTAATTAAAACATGTGAAAAAACTAAGGACGTTTTTTTTATATTTCAAATTTTACCGAAATTTAAGTTTATATATGTTAACCCTTCGATGCAAGAGACTTTAGGGTATGAACTAGAAATGTACTATACTGACCCTCATTTTGTATTCGAAATCGTTCATCCTGAGGATACCAATATTATGCAATCTAGAGTGGATAAAAACACTGATTTTTCCAAAGATTTTTGTCTAAGATTTAAGCATAAAGATGGGCATTATGTTTGGATAGAGGATTATTTAGTTCCTACATATAATGAAAATGGGGATTTGGTATCTGTATCAGGATTCAGCAGGGATATCACAGAAAGAAAAAAATTAGAAAAAATGCTAGAAGAACAAAATAAATTATTAGAAATGGATGTTACTGCTGAAATAAAGACGAATAAAATCATGGAAAATACATTAAAAAAGCAGGAAGAGTTATTAGTTAATATATCTCACGAACTTAAAACTCCATTAAACGTAATTTCGGCAACGGCTCAGTTATTAGAAATGTATTATATGGATGATTCAATAATAAATAAAAAGGATATATTTATTAAATATTTTAAATCAATAAAGCTAAATACCTATAGGTTATCAAAGCTTATTAACAATATAGTGGACTCATCAAAAATAGAAGCAGGATTTTTTCAACTTAACCTATTAAATGTGAATATAGTTAATGTCGTAGAAGAAATAGTTATGTCAGTAACAAGTTTTGTTAAAATTAAAGGCTTAAATATTATTTTTGACACGGATACGGAAGAGAAGATTATTGCGTGTGATCCAGAAAAAATCGAGAGAATAATGCTAAACCTTATTTCGAATGCTACAAAATTTTCAAATGATAATGGTGAAATATTTGTAAATGTTAAGGATATGAATGAATGGGTTGAAATATCAGTAGAGGATAATGGGATTGGTATTGAAGAGAAAAAAATGGATATTATATTTGATAGATTTGAACAAGCGGATAAATCTTTGTCTAGAAATGCGGAAGGTACTGGTATTGGATTGAGTCTAGTTAAATCTATTGCTCTATTACATGGTGGTAGTATAAATGTTGAAAGTGAATATGGAAAAGGAAGCAAGTTTACTGTGATGCTTCCAGCTGGAGCAGTAGCTAAGGAAAATACGATATATAATAAAAATATTAAAAATAAGGATGAACGCATAAGAATAGAATTTTCAGATGTTTATTTTTAACTTTTGAAATGTGAATGTATTTGGACTTTTAAATGTAATTAGAGCAGTTATACCTTATATGAGAAAAGCGAATTCAGGATATATAATTAACTTATCGTCTTGTGGAGGCTTAAGTGGTTATCAAGGATGGGGATTATATGGCTCAACAAAATTTGCGGTTGAAGGAATAACTGAAACTTTGGTAATGGAACTTGCACCACTTGGAATTCATGCAACAACAATTAACATAAGCCTTTTTTTAGGAGGAATAATCAGAGCCTTACTTAGGGAGACTATAAGAATCTAGAGAAGGAATATGACAAAGAGTGATATTCGGTTTCCATATTTTCAATAAAGCATACCACTCTATATTTTTATCTCATTATATGATACTCTGAATATTATATCTTTTAAATTTTTACAGTAAAAGAAATGTTGGCAGAATTTTTTATAAAAAATAGCTAGAAAGAAAACTATCCTCAGGATAGGCAACACATGTACAATTAAGTGTAAATTATAATAAAAATGGAAATAGGAGTGAGCGCTTATGAATATAGTAGATAAATCGGTTCAGGTGGTTACTAGGACTGATGGAGCAGGCATTGTAAAACCGATATGTTTCTTTATTACAGATAATGATGACAGTGTAGAAGTAATTAATGTCGAAAGGCTAGTTAGAAGGGATAAGGAAAAAATAGGTGGAGATTATATCTATACTTTTACATGTGAAATTATAAAGGATAATATGAAAATGCTTTGCGACCTAAGGTTAAATTTAAGCACAAATGAATGGATCCTTTATAGAATGTAATTAAAAATTATTAGCTAGATTATAGAGCAGGAAAAACTAATTCTATAGAGGGGATAAAGATATTATCTGAAATTGCTACAGGACTATATCTTTCAATTATTTATGAAAGTATTAAATATGAAAAACAAAATAATAACGTATATTTTATAAGCTAATATTTTCTTATATTTAGAAAGTATTAGCTTTAATTACATTTATGAATAAATAATTTTTAATGGTATAATTACTTAGATTTAAAAATAAAGCTACTGCTTTTACATTAACCAAATTTTGAAACAATTATATAATTGCCAATTAATAAAGTGTATTAGAAAAATACTTAGAAATATTTATGAAATTGGCAAACTCAGTCATACTTCCTTGACAAAGGGGTCAGACACCTTACAAAAACTGGAATAGTTTTTATTGCTAAAACCATAGAGAAAAACAAATTTCTATGGTTTTGATTTATATTTTAGTATGTTTCTCCGAAGGAGCGTGGCGAAGCCACTTTTTTATGCCTATGAAGGCTACAAACACATAAAAGGATGTATGGATTTATGTATACTATATTAATATAAAGCAAGTGTGATTATAAAGTTAAAACTATGTATTTTTATACATTTATTTTGCATTGATTAGTTTTGTAGTTATAATAAAATTAGGTATGTAAATATAAAAGATTTTATTTGTAAGATAAACTTGAAATGAAGTAGCAAAATTTGATACTTTTATTAAAGTTAATTATACATTACAATCATTAACTTTAATTAAGTTTATAAGTAAACAAATGGAGGGACGGAATGAATAAAATATTGGTTGTTGAAGATGAAGATATTTTACGTGAAGTTATAGTGGATTATTTAATTGAAGATGGATATCAGGTATTAGAGGCTGCAGACGGAGAAAAAGCTTTAGAGCTGTTTCAATCAAATTCTGTTGAATTAGTTATATTAGACATTGTTCTACCGAAGATTGATGGTTGGTCAGTATGCCGTAGAATACGGAAAAATTCTAGTATTCCTATAATTATGTTGAATGCACGCTCAGATGAGGATGATTCTCTTATGGGATATGAACTGGGAGCAGATGATTATTTAATAAAGCCGTATAGTCCTAGGATTCTAATGGTGAAAGTGAAGCGATTTCTTGAAAAATACTCAGGCACTATGGATGAGATGTTGATATCAGCTGGCGGTATTGTCATGAATATTGGAGCAAGACTTGTTACTGTGGATGGAAATACAATTAATTATGGTCGGTTCAACCTATAACCCATTTATATATTTTAGATTTTAACTTGGAGGATTAATATGCAAATAAATAATAATAAAATTTTTATTCGTATGCAGAATATTGTACCTATGTTTCCGTTTTTATTTATTCTTGCTATGCTTATATTGCATTTGGCTATGCCTACTAAAACCTTTTCCAAAGAAGAAAGACGTTACTTAGGGCAATGGCCTAGTTTTAATACCGAAAAAGTATTAAATGGCAGTTATAAGAATCAAGTTGAATCATATTTTTCAGATCAATTCCATTTTCGAAATTTTTGGGTTCATATTAAGGAAAATTCCAATCAAATTTTAAATGAAAAATGATATGCATTTTTTATTTAAAGTGGGTTTGACAAAGTTTTAAATAAAAATCTTGAAAAATAAAAGCATGGCAAAAACTTTTATTTGAAATAATAAAAAAGCACTTCGATTCTTATAAGACAATTAATAAATTATCTGTAGCAACCTCAGCCCTTCGGACTTCAGAAGAACCCATTGGGGAAACAATGTTTTCCATATACAAGCATTGCACTAATTTATATATTTCGTGCAGTGCTTTTTTGCTAAGGACGATATAGAAAAAACAATATGTTTCTAAAAAAAATAAATACCTAAAAAGTATTTTTTGTTCCTAAATTCTCGGATAATATAAGTTTTTATTATATTGTGATATAGTAAAATTAAAAAAGATTTTGATGGAATGTTTAAATTACATATAAAGCAAGATGGAGAGGAAAAAACTACAATGGAAAAAAATAAAATCACGGATTTAACAACAGGAAATCCTGGTAAACAAATTTTTTATTTTGCATTACCTATATTTCTTGGGAGTGTGTTTCAACAAATGTACAATTTGGCGGATACAGTGATTGTTGGACATACCCTAGGAGAAAATGCCTTAGCAGCTATAGGGTCTACAACCCCACTGTTTGGACTTATTGTTGGCATGGCGGTTGGTATAAATAATGGATTTGCTATTGTGATTGCAAGATATTTTGGAGCAAAAGAGATGCATAACATGAGACAGGCTGTGGCAATGACAGTAATTCTTGACCTTATAATATCAATAGTATTTACGGCTGTTGGAGTAGGTACAATAATGTATCTTCTTAAATTTTTAAATACTCCAGAAGAAATAATAAACGATGCATATGGATATATTGTAATTATTTTAATGTTTATGATTGTTACTATAATGTACAATATGATAGCAGGGGTTCTAAGAGCATTGGGCGATAGCCGTAGTCCACTTATATATTTAATTTATGCTTCAATTCTAAATGTAGTGTTGGTTTTTACATTTATTTTAGTATTTAAATGGGGTGTTAGAGGTTCTGCTTATGCAACTGTCATATCACAAATTGTAGCTGTAATCTTAGGATTTAATCATATTATAAAAAAATGTCCGGAGCTAAAATTATCCAAAGGAGATTTTAAATATGATGGTACTATGGTAATGGAATTAATTACTTCAGGATTGTCTATGGGATTTATGCTATCACTTGTTTCAATTGGTTCAGTTGCACTTCAAGGTGCAATAAACAGTTTTGGTAAGGAAATAATAACTGCACATATGGCGGCAAGAAAAGTTAGTGAAATTTACATGATGCCACTTGGAACATTGGCAACAGCATCAGCCACGTTTGTAAGTCAAAATTATGGGGCAAAGAAATATGAACGGATAAATATTGGACTTAAAAAAACAGTTATCATGGGTGCAATATGGTCAACAATAGTTGTTATAACTGCCTTTGCCTTTGGAACATATATAATAAAATTTTTAACTGGATCAAATGATGCTTTAATTATAGATACAGCAGTAAAATATTTAAGAATTAATACTCCTTTTTATTATGTATTAGCCACACTTCTTATATATAGAAGTACGCTTCAGGGAATCGGAAAGAAATTTACGCCACTTGTTTCTAGTTCAATTGAACTTTTTGGGAAATTTGCAGTTGTAGGATTTTTAGCTCCATCAATGGGTTATTTAGGAGTATGTATATCAGAACCACTTATTTGGATTACATGTGCAATTTTTGTACTTATAGTTTTTTACTCAGATAAAAATTTTAGAGTTGAAATAAAGTAATATAAAAACTAAAAGCCATGGGATAAAAATTATAGAAAAGGAAGAAGAAGATAAATGATTAAGTTAATAGCAGCAGATATGGATGGAACATTGATTGGGAAAAATCACGATATACCAAAAGAAAATATAGAAGCAATTAAGGCTGCACAAAAAAATGGAATTAAGTTTGCAATTGCTACAGGAAGAGCGTATTGTGATGTGGATCCGTTTATACATAAATATGACTTACAATGTGATTGTGTTGTATTAAATGGAGCAGAATATAGAGATATTAATGGAGATATAGTTGAACATACTTATATGGAAAAAAAACGAGCAATAGAAATTTTAGAGGTAATGAAATGTACAGATCTGGCTATAGAAATATACACAGATGATGGATTTTATACAACAAATACAAAAGAAGAAACTTTAGCTGGAATGGTAAAAAGATCTCTTACATTCCATCCAGAATTAAAAGATGAAGAAGAGATATTAAAATATGCTAAGAATAATCTGCATTTTAAAAATATGCAATATATTACTGATATGAATGAATTTTTAAATAGACATAATAATATAGCAAAGTTTGTATCTTTTGCGCAATCAGAAGAAATTATAAATAAGCTTCGTAAAAAGATGGAGGCATTAGAAGGACTAGCTGTATCAGCAAGTTTTGGAACTAACATTGAAGTAAATCATATGGATGCTGAGAAGGGAAAAATTCTTGCAAAAGTAGCACAAAAATTGAATATAAAAAAAGATGAGGTAGTAGTACTTGGAGATGGCTTAAATGATTATTCTATGTTTACAGAATTTGAAAATTCTTTTGCAATGGGTAATGCAGTTGATGAAATAAAAGAAGTAGCTAAATATATTACAGATACAAATGTAAATTTTGGAGTAGCTAAAGCAATATATCGAATATTAAACGGGGAATTATAAAAATATTAAATTCTAAAATTAGAAGGATTAAGTATTGAAGAAGTAGCTAAAATAAGAGTAAAGAATTAATTTTTTATAAAGAATGGGTAGATAAGATTATTTCAAAATAATAGCAACTTCAGCATGATATATCTCAGAAGTGCCCAGGAGAGAACAAAAACTCCGCTAAATGTTGACATACGCCCTTTATAGTAGACAGTTGAAATAATAAAACTATCTACTATAAATGGGGTATTTTTATGTAAAGAAAAGGAAGTTGTTCATTAATTGCAAATGAAATACATGGGTATGATATAATAAAAATGATAGTATGCATATTGTTATATGGATTGTGATGATAAAGAGAAAATATGGGATAAAAATGTATGTTTGTAACAATAATAGTAAGAGATATAGAAAAGAGATGATCAAATGATAAAAGCAAATTTTAATGATTATAAGTTAAGCAGTGAGTTATTAAAAGCAATTAGCATGTTAAACTTCAAGGAGTTAACAAAAGTTCAGGAACAGGTTATACCGATTGCGTTAGAAGAAAAGGATATAGTAGTAAAGTCTAAAACTGGAAGTGGTAAGACTGCATCATATGCTATTCCTGTTTGCCAATTAGTGGATTGGGAAGAAAATAAACCTCAAGCATTAGTGCTTACACCAACAAGAGAACTTGCGATCCAAGTCAAAGAGGATTTTTTTAATATAGGTAGATTTAAAAGAATTAAAGCAGCTGCAATTTATGGGAAGTCACCTTTCTATGATCAAGAAAAGGAACTTAAGCAAAAGACACATATAGTAGTTGGGACACCTGGTCGTATTATAGATCATATAGAAAAAGGTACATTTGATCTATCAAAGATAAAGTATCTTATAATAGATGAAGCTGATGAAATGCTTAATATGGGATTTGTAGAGCAAATGGAAACAATAATAAAAAGCTTATCAAAAGAACGTGTGACCATGTTATTGTCAGCCACAATGCCAAAAGATATAGAGACTTTATGCAATAAATATATGAAAGATCCTATACATATTGAAATAGAGGAGCAAAACAAAGCTGCAGATAATATATGTCAAGAAAGATATAACGTAAATGAATCACATAAAATAGATCTCTTAAGAGATATAACTATATTAGAAAATCCAGATAGTTGTATGATATTCTGCAATACAAAACAAAAGGTAGATGAAGTTTATAAAGAATTGGCAAAGCTCCAGTATGATTGCAGAAAAATACATGGTGGAATGGAACAAAGTGATAGATTAAGAGTAATGAATAATTTTAAGCTGGGTTATTTTAGATATTTAATAGCCACAGATGTTGCAGCTAGAGGGATAGATATAGATAATATCACCCATGTAATTAATTATGATATACCAGAAGACAAGGAAAGTTATGTTCATAGGATAGGAAGAACTGGACGTGCAGGCAAGATGGGTAGAGCAATTACTTTTGTAACACAAAATGAAAGTAAGTTTTTAAATGATATACATGAATATATCGGAAAAGAGATTCTTTTGAAGGAAAGACCTAAAGTGGAAACTGTAAATAATCTTAAAGAAGAATTTGCTTTAAAAATGAATACAAGACCTGAAATTAAAGAAACAAAAGGTGCGAAGCTAAGTAAAGAGATTATGAAATTACATATTAATGCAGGTAAGAAAACAAAGATGAGGGCGGTAGATATTGTAGGCACGCTTTGTAATATTGAAGGTATGACAAAAGACGATATAGGAATAATCAATATAGTTGATATATCTACCTTTGTAGAAATATTAAATAATAAAGGAGAGTGGGTGTTCCAGCAGTTACAAAAAACACCTATCAAAGGCAGGCTTCGTACCGTAAGTAAAGTTGATATATAAGAATAAACAAGGTATTCTTATGAATTTGAAAATAACATTTTACCTGATGACGTTTTAATGTTGTGAGAGCGAGTAGTTCTTATGAAGAGGTAATAAAGAAGTCTATTTTTCTATTTCTAAGATAAAAACCCCCGACATCTGTCGGGGGTTATATGTAGTTTCCATACCTAATATTTTAAGTGTAATAGTTTTCATTCGCTTGAATTTACTTATACTACAGTTAAATTATATTTTTAGATTTTAACTTATTAATGCTTTGCTTAACTAGATCAATTGCTTCAGACTTACTCTGTCCTTTATGCTTTATCTCATTATCACCTATTTTTGCAATTGCCTTATATGGGTATTGATTTTCATTATTCTGTATTACGATTATTTCATGATCTCCATATTTCTCCATAAAGCATACCACCTCTATATATTTTTATCTTATTATATCATATTCTAAATATTTTGAATATTCCTTATTTTAAAATTTTTTTAAAAAATACTCAAAACTAAATAAGGAAGAAATATTAAGAATTAAGATTTGAATAAATGGATGATATGGGGTATTAGTTTTAATAACGTAAAACATTAAATTGCAAAAAAACATTAAAGATGCAAAGAGAGTACCAATCATAAGGGGAATATGATTGGTACTCTTTATTTATTAGGGAATATATATGAAAAAAAACTATTATCCTAGCTACAAGCTATTTATAAATCATATGCGTTAAATAAACAGCTAATTTCGAAACACATAATTTATAGAGATTTATTTTTCAGGGGTAAATCCTTGTTTCTTCAGTACATCCTTTACTTTTGGATAATATATATTTTGATAAACGCTTGAAGTTAAAGTACTCCAATTTTTTTCTTTATCATATCTGCCGATGTCTTTTAAGTAAGCTTCCATTTCTTCATCGTAGCTATCAATAGAATTTTCTATAGCTTCTTTGTTATAAGTATCCTTGTGCCTAAAGCTTTCAAAAGGAATTCTTGGCTTAGTGTGTGATTCATCTGAAGGATATCCTATTGCAAGGCCTACAAGTGGGAATGTATATTTAGGCAAATCTAAGAGTTCTATAACTTCTTCGGGATTTTTTCTTATTCCACCAATAGGAACAGTTCCAAGCCCAAGAGATTCAGCTGCAATTATTGCTGCACCTAAAGTAATTCCACTATCTACAGCACCAACTAGAGCACTTTCAATGTCTTCATGTATTATTTGCTTATAACCAGTTTTTTCGCCAGCTAAATAAGTTCTATAAAAATCCATTACGAAAACTAAGAAAACAGGAGCTTTAGCTACATATTCTTGATTTCCAACAAGTTCTGCAAGTTTTTCTTTTTTTGCCTTATCTCTTATAGCTATGACAGTTGTTTGCTGACCATTTATTGAATTAGGCATAGCTTGAGACGCTTTTATTATTTCATCTATGATTTCATCTGAAATATCCTTATCTAAATATTGTCTAATTGATCTATGATTTTTTATATTTTCTATTGTATTATTCATCTTATTCAATCCTTTCAATTTTACGATTTATTACAATTTCATTATAGTCTTATTTTTTAGGGAAGTTACACCTTCTGGAGTATGAGTTGATAAATAAACTGTATCATTTTCTTTTATAAAAGTTCTGACTTTATTTAACGTTTCAATTGCTTGTCCTTTATCTTCAAAGACAACAGATAATTGGTTTTGCCTTAAAGCTTCGTCAGTGTAAGTAACATCACCATGAATCATGTAGTGAATACCGTTATCGTAAACAACAATTAATGAATTTCCAGTAGTATGTCCATAAGCTGGCAGCATATAAATATTTTCACTTATAATTTGGCTTTTATCAAAGTTTTTATACTGTCCATCAGTAAAATTAACTTCAACTAAATTGTCGGCTGCAATATTCATAGCCTCAAGCTCTATTTTTGATATATAAATCTTTGCATGATCAAACATTCTAAGTTCACCGGCATGATCAGGATGTTTATGAGTTAAAACTACTTTACTAACATCTTCTGGAGCATAACCTACATTTTTTAGTGCTTCTTTAAAATTAGCAATTTTTTCACCAATATATAAGGCTTGATCAGGTTTATCCTCAAAATCAGGAGTCTCAACTGGTAAACCTGTGTCTACTAGAATAACCTCTTTCCCAGTATCTATTAAATAATTTTGCAGGCTTGCAGGGTAATCTTTGTTTATATTAATTTTTTCTTTTTCAAGTGATCCTCCAAATGCAAAAGATTCTTTCATTCTTCCATTTTTATAAAATTCCAATGCTAAAATTCTCATAATCTATTCCTCCGATATAATTAATCTTTATACAGTGTTCGACATGACTAAATTATATTTAATAAAATTAAATTTGTCAATCGGTATTTTGGTTTAAATAATTTAAAGCACGAACTTAAAGTACATAAATATTGGCATCTAATGAATAGAATTTAATTTAAATATATACCATATATTGTATATTCTCTATATGTTCAGAATATTTCGAATATCATGTTTTAGCTAGAGGTTGGATTATAAATATGATACAATAACTAATAGAAATTATTATATAACATTAATACTTTATTTTGAGAATTAGAATTAGGAGAGATACGCGATGAAAACTGATTTATTAGAAAAAGGAGCAATATTACAAAGGGATAAGGAAACATATGCAATTGCTCCACATTTAACTGCTGGACTTGTAACTCCAGAGATTTTAAGAAATATTGCAGATGTAGCTGAAAAATATAATGCAGCAGCTATTAAAGTTACAGGAGCTCAAAGAATTGCATTAGTTGGATTAAAAGAAGAAGATTTAGATAACGCTTGGGATGATCTAGGGATGGACCCAGGTGCAGCAGTAGGTCTATGTGTAAGAAGTATAAAAGTATGTCCAGGAACTACTTTTTGTAAAAGAGGTCTTCAAAATTCAGTGGCAGTTGGTTCAAAATTGGACAGCTTATATCATGGAAAAGAATTACCTAATAAATTAAAAATGGGAGTAAGTGGTTGCCCTCATAGCTGTGCAGATAGTGCATTTAAGGATATAGGATTAATAGGAAGCGGAAAAGGATGGATGTTCTATGTTGGCGGAAAAGGTGGAGCAAGACCAAGAATAGCAGATAGAATAGCACTTTCTGTATCAGAAGAAAAAGTATATGATTTAATAGAAAAAGTTATTGAAGTATATAGAGAAAATGCAACTAACAGAGAAAGATTAGGCGATTACATAGATAGAGTAGGATTAGATGAGTTCAAAGAACAAATAAATCTTAATAGTTATCTATAAAGTGAAAATTTTAATACAGGGCTTTATCTGAATAGAAAATTTTCAAATTAATGAACAAATCAATTAGTTTAAATTTAATATATCTAATAGTGTAAAAAATCATGCTAAATAATAGCATGATTTTTTATTATTTCAAGCACAGCAGGAATATCTGCAGGAGCCCACTTCAAAGAAAGCAGGCTTTCTGGTTTCAGCCATAATAAAGCTGCATGTTCATTAGCTTTAGGATAGCTAGCTACTAATTCGCAGTTAGTAGTTATCAAATTTACAATAAAATCATCGTATTCATGCCTATTTTCATTATGTATATTAATATATCGCACTTTACAATTTAATTCTTCAAAGATTTCTCTTTCAATAGCTTCTTTTGGAGTTTCGTTAGCCTCTATTTTACCACCTGGGAACTCCCAAAGATTTGGCGATTTCATAATAGGAGAGCGTAGAGCGCATAATATTTCTTCGTTCTCATTTTTTATAATTGCAGCTACAACATTAATAGTTTTTTTCATCATAACACCTCAAAAAATATTTTATAGTATATGGATTGTATTTTCAAATAAACTTATAAAATTTAAACATTCTTTTAAATAAACCTTGTTAAAAATGAGCATTTTTCAAAGTTTTAATTAAATATTTTTAAAAAGGAACAAATGTTTAAATAAAACTGTTTACCTTTTTTAAAAGTTAAGAAGATACAAATGAAAAAAGTTAACAATAAACAACATTATGGAATATTATTAATAATTATGTTAAAATACAATAAAATGGCATTTTATAACTTTAGGAAAAATAGGGGGATAATATGAAAAAATTGAAATTAACAAAAGTAATTGCTAGTGCTTTGGTAGTAGCTTCTGTATTAATGTTAAATCCAATAGGTGCAAATGCAGAATGGAAGCAAGATAAAAAAGGCTGGTGGTATTCAGAAGGAAATTCATGGGCTACAGGCTGGAGAGTAATTGATGGAAGTTTATATTATTTTGATACAAAAGGCTATATGTTAGGTAGTACGCCAAATGAGTTTGGGGATAATGTCATTAATAGTAGTGGTCAATTTCAAAATGTCACAATAGAAGGAGCATGGGCTTTTTATAAACAAACTGGTGTAATAATGGCTTATTTAGGTAATGACAGCAATGTTGTAATTCCAGATAAAATTGATAATGTTGCAATAAAAAGTATAGGAAATAAAGCATTTTATCTAAATAAGAATATAACAAATATAACTATTCCAAATGGTATAACAGCCTTAAGAAGATCAGCGTTTTTTGGGTGTACGGGTTTAACAAGCATAAACATTCCTGCTAGTGTACAAAGTATAGATGGATATGCATTATCAGGATGCACAAACTTAAAAAATATATCTGTAGATAGCAACAATATAACTTTTAAGAGCGTTGATGGAGTATTGTATAGCAAAAATGGAACTAAATTGTTAAATTATCCTGTTGGGAAAGTTGACGAAAAATACGCAATTCCAGATGGTGTGACAGATATAGGATGGAATGCATTTTCTGGAGGAGTAAATTTAAAAAGCATAGAAATACCTAGCACTGTAACAAGCATAGGAAGTAGTGCCTTTGATGGATGTAAGAATTTAAGCAGTATAACTATTCCTGATGGAGTTATAGATATAGGAATTGGTACTTTTTATGGATGTACAAACTTAAGCAGTATAAAAATTCCTAATACTGTTATAACAATAGAGCATAGTGCATTTCAAAACTGCATTAACTTAACAAACATAGTTCTTCCTGACAGTATAACTAAAATAGAACAAGGAGCATTTAATGGATGTAAAAATACTTTGTTTAATGTAAAAAGTGAGTCAGTGAAACAACTTTTAATTAAAGCTGGTATAGATTATAATAAAATTGTAGGGAATTCCTAAGATTAAACAGTAAGTAGTAAATTAGTAATTTTATAAGCTGAGATTTTCTTATATATATATAGCAAAAATAATTCTTAATGATAATTTTAAAAATATTGCAAGAATTTTAGCCGCAATTGTGAAATGTGCATTGTGAATCGCAATATATATATTTAGAAAGTCTCAGCTTTAATAAATAATATTTCTTAGAAGAATTTGCTGATATTATAGCTTATTTCATATTTGTTTTATTATTTCTTAGGTCAAATTTTTCAATTTGCTCAGGACCCCTTAATATTTTTCTTTTTATATGAAGAATACCCTCTGAATCAGTTCTGATTTTCCATTCAATAAGCATAATTTTTCCATCTACTATTTCAATTCCTTGGATTCCACTTGCCCTAACACATGATCCATCATTGAAGTAAGGTAATTCCTTGACTTTTGGAAAGTGGGGTCTATGAGTATGTCCGCAGATAATCATGATTTTATTCATTTTAATCCAATGACTATAAATACGCTCGATTTTATGAATCCTTTCAGAACTCTTTACAGGGCTTGCAGGATTTATGAATCCTATTGAGTGAAGAAATTTCCAAAAATATCTTACTGTAAGCATATTAAAGCGCCACAAATTATCATTCATTCTGTCTCCTTGATGACCATGAACAGTTAGTATTTCCTGACCTGTGTTTTTATGTTTAAACACAACTGCCTCATACGGTGTAATCCCAGGAAACAACTCTATTTCTTCTTCGTTATATTCATCATAGAATTTATAATAATTCTTTTCTACATAATTGCTATATTTTAAGTGTACATTGTGATTACCATATAACATAATCAATCTATCAGAATCAAAGAACTTTTTTAATAGAGCATATACTTCATCATGTGCAAGTCTTATATGTTTAAAGTTAGAGTGTTCCCAAAGTTCATCTCCATCGCCAACTTCAACATAAGTATACCCATTATTAAGATAGAATTCTAATGCAAATAAAAAAATATTTTGATTTTTTGCAAATTCATCAGAGGGTGTACCATCACCTCTATGGCAATCACTGAAAAATATGTATTTAGAGTTGTTATCAAAATATTCAATTTTAGCATTCTTATAAGCTTCTGTTAATCGCTTTTCTGCGAGCTTTTTTTCCGCTATCATAGTACACCTCTTTTATGATATTTAAAATTAATTTGATTATATGTAGTTAATCTGCCCTTTTAAAGAAGAATATATGTTAGTGAGATATCATTTTTTATCATGCTTAAAGCAATTTAATCAATGCTTCTAACTCTTCAGATAAGGCTTTTGCACGTTCAAAATCTGTGTTTCTTAGAGATATGGCTATTTTCATTTCTAAGTCTCTTTTCTTTTGTTCAATTTCTAAATAGTCTTTATCAAAGTATTTCGCATAAATCATCTTTCTAAATTTTCTCATATTCATTTTTCTGATTGTTTTATCTTCAATGAGTAAAACATAATCTACGCAATTAATTATAGAATAGTAATCATGAGATATCATTAAAATAGCACCATTATATTTCGAGATGGCTTCTTCAAGGGCCATTTGTGAATATATATCTAAATGGCTTGTTGGCTCATCTAAAAGCAGCATATTTGCTTTGCTTGCAGAAATTTTAGCTAATTGAAGTATATTCTTTTCGCCACCTGATAAATCTTTTATTTTTTGGTTGATTCTTTCTTCCTCAAAGTCATAGTTTGAAATGTAAGTTTCAACATCATCATAAGTTTTAAATCCTGCGTCTAGGAATTCTTCAAGTATTGTATTAGACTCATTTAATATTTCTCCTTGAAGCTGTGATAAATATGCAACTTCAATTTCAGAATCTATTTCAATAGCAGGGTTGTCATTTTTAAAGATATCTCTAAGTAAAGTAGTTTTTCCAGTACCATTTAACCCAACAATAGCTACTTTATCATTAGATTTAATCTCAAAATTAACATTTTCTAAAAGTATTTCATCAAAGCCAGCACTATAATTGTTAACTTTTAAAGCAACTTTTTCTTCAACTTGATTGTTAGTAGTTAAACGGATATAAGGCTGCTTAATTTCAACAAAAGGTCTTTTTATTCTACGAGCTTCTAATCTTTCTAGGAATTTCATTTTACCTTTTAGATACCTTCCAGCAGCAGTTTCCCCTGTAACTTCAGCTCTATCTCTCAGTCTCTTGATTATGCGTTCGTTTCTCTCAATTTCTTCATCATCAGCAACAGACAGTTCTTGAAGCTCGATTTTAGTTTGAAGTAATGTGAAGTTATAGTCTATATAGCTTCCATCAAATTCTTGGAGTTCATGATTTTCTAGATGAATAATTTTATTAAAACAATTATTTAATAGATATCTATTGTGAGTAATAACTAACATCATTCCCTTATGAGAATTTATTAGGTTTTTAAGAGAATTAAGATTTTCAAAGTCTAAAAATACATCAGGTTCATCCATAATCATTAAGTCTGGACTATTAAGCATTTCCCTAATTACTTGGATAAGCTTAAACTCTCCACCACTTAAATCAGATATCTTTGAATCCTTAAGTTTACTTAGGTTTGCAAGATTTAATTTCTTACTAAGAGTGCTTTCAAAATCATCTCCACCAATTACATCAAGAGCATCTAAAGCTTCTTGGTATTTTTCTAGTAAGGCATCAATATCAGAAGAGGTTTCCATTAAGCTACAAATAGAAGTTATCTCATTTTGTAGTTTAATATAATCTTCACATAGATATTCGAAAACTGTTGTTTCTTTTGTGTTATCTACCTCACAGAACTGACTCACATATCCAATCCTGCAATTTGGATCAATCTCTAGAGTACCATCAAACATATAGTTCTCAGGATCCATGATTATATCTATTAGTGTACTTTTTCCACTACCACTAGAACCTATAAAAGCACAATGCTGATCATTTTCTAAAGTAAATGAAATATTATGATATAGATCTTTATTTGGAAATGAGTACGACAAGTTATCAATTTTTATCATTTTATTACCTCGTTTTTCATATGATTAAATTTTATAATCATTTATATTATGTTATATTGTGTGGAATTTTACACTTGATTGTATCACAGATTGGGAAGTTTATAAACATTTGTGAGAGATATATTGTATGATATTCTTTTAAATAAACATTGTTTTAAATAAAACTTTCTTACAATTTAACAAGTTAAGAATTTAAGAAGGTAAAAATAAAAAAAGTTAACAATTTATGAGAAACATAAGGTGGGAAGCATATTAAATGGCTTTGAAGGTACAAATAGCATGAAGCTTGATATTGTTAAATCATTTTTATAAAAGCTGAGATTTGTACCATTAGGAAAATCTCAGCTTTTATATATAATATAAGAAATCACTATTTCTTAGGATTAATATATTTATGTTATGTTGAAATATAACATATGGGATAATAGAATTGTTGATGATATAAATTATATTTTAAGTTAAAGCATATTTAATTACTTTCCATTATCATTAATAGAGTCAGCTAGTAAATTTTCAATCTGCTGCATAAAGTTTATAATATCGCAGATAATAGTTGACCTTGTGCTCATTCTTAAATTTAATGTATCTAATTTATTACCCAAAGAATTAACAATCTCAGTGACAGAGTCAACACCAGTTACTGCACCACTAATCTCAGAGCTTGTACGTTCAATTCCTTTAATTATATGTTGGCTAAACTCTTTGGCTTCAATAGTGCAATCAGTTACTTGTTTGAAATCTTTTTGAACATTTTGAGCATATTCATAGTTATCAGTAATTGCTGTTTTAGAATTTCTAATTTCCTCTCTAAGAGAATCTATGCTTTCATATAATTCTTTAACACTTTTATCAATTCCACTAACTAATTCTGTTGTTGATAAGGATAATTTTCTAATTTCATCTGCTACAACAGAAAAACCTCTACCTGCTTCACCAGCTCTTGCTGCTTCAATAGATGCATTTAAAGCTAGGAGATTTGTATTGCTAGCTATGCCTGTTATACTATTTGACATATTTTGAATGTTTCTAGAGTTATTTTCTAATTCATGAAAAGCCTCTGTAATTGAATCTAGCTGAGTACATGTTCCGTTAATTTTATCTGCCAACGTACCCATTTTATTATCTGCTTGCTTTACTGCACTGTCAGAACGATTCATAACATCATTAATTTTATTAGCATATTGACTAAAATCATTAAAATTAGAATCTATATTGTTAATTACATTTTGTATGGCATTGATTTTTGAATATGTATTGTCGATTTCTTTAATGGATTGAGTCACCCTAACTTCTTCATCCATGAATTCTCCAAATTTCTTTTCCATGTGTAAAATGCCATAGTTAACATATTTATCGTAATTAGACGCTTTTTCTGTGTTTAATTTGTTATTCTGTTCATCTTGAATATTTTCTTCTTCGTTTTGATTTTTATTTTTTCTAAATTTAAACCACTTCATATCGCATTACCTCATTCTATTCAAATACAGCAAGAACCATTGTCTGATTAAAGTGCTGATCTCTAAGCTGTTCTCCATAACCTGCAAAACCTATATAGTTACCTAAAGCATTGCCCATATTTTTAGCAAACTCATTTAAATACCCATCTGTTTCGAAAAGCATTGATCTTGCCAGACAGTTAACCATAATAGCTAATGATGGATTTGGAACTTCTTTTTTCACAGTAGCAATTGTTTCATTAATTACATTCTTATAATCATCAGGCTCTAAGAGAACCATTTTTGAATTATTATATACTTTCGCATGGTATGACATCCCATTATTTTTAGTAACTATTTGGTTTGCTGTAATATACAGATCACTTCCAATAATTCTGCCTAAAGGATAACTATCTAAATATTTAGGAAGATTTTCAACAGTGGTGTTTAATGCTTGTGCCATAACAAGTGCTGCTGGTTTATTATCATATTCATATACTATACGATTTCTTGTATCTACTTTAGTGGCAGTAAAATAATGAGCAGTTTTTTTATAAATATTTTCTCTGTATAATCTGATTTTACCGCTTAAGTTTTTGATGATTACAAAAGCACATGTATTTTGGTATACTATGCCGTTAAAAGAAACCATTGTTTTTTCAGCCTTACCTTTGTCACCAGCAGATCCGCCAAATAGGGGAATCTTATGTTCATCAAGGACTGAATTTAATGTAGATAAAACTAGTTCTTCACAGCTTATTAAAGCAGTAGAAATTTCAAAGCATATGGTATTAGATTTATCACGAAAATTATTAACACATTTAGTAACTCTGTCTATGTATTTAAGAGGATATTTATCTACCTCTTCTAATATATCAGCATAACATTCAATTCCATCCTCAATCCCCATAACCATCAGTGAATTTTTATAAGCCCCATCCATGCAAAAGCCTGCAAATGTTGTGGAACCAATAATAATACTGCTTTGAAATTTTTCTTTAATTTTCTTAGAATATTCTTCAAAAGGTTCAACATTGGAAAAAAATAAAATTAATTTGGGTGCTTTAAGCCCAAGCGTAGCTTCTGATACTGCTTCATTTAAGTCACCTTTTGAACTTTTTCCTACTTTATAATTCATACGTACCACCTTCTATAATAAAGTGCATAACATTACATTTAATAAATTTTTTATTATGCAAAATTACTCAATATATCAATAAATTTGTCTATTTATTGATAATTGTACGTACTGCATAAATAAAAGTCAATGAAAATATTGGATTATTTACATGATCTTAACCTATAGTTTTATAAGTACATCTTTATATTTTTCGGCATAATTCTGAGTATACAAAAAATACTTATAATTTAGATCAAGATTTTTGGAAAAAATGCTAATTTCAAGCGATTCCTTTTTTATCTCAAATACAAGGAAATGTGTTAAAATATAAGAAAGATTATATCAAAGCGGCAGCTTCCTATTGTAATGAATCATAAAGAAAAAATTATCCGGACAATATGGTGAACAAGTACAGTACTAAGGAAAAAGCACTTGATAAACTTATAACAATAATTATACAAAGCGAAAAAAATATTGAATATTAAGAAAAAACTGAAAATATTTTTGAAATTACAATTATTCTCATAATTGTTATTGACAATTGCACAACATACCGTATAATAGATTTATACACAATGGCTGGTGTTAATCACACCAGCTATTTTTTTTACAATAATTTTAACGTTAAAAAATTATCCTACAATAATTCTTGGGAATATATTCAAAATAGAAAAGTAAATATTATTATGCATAATATGGCGTAAACATAAAATAAGATTAAAAATATTAACTATATGACAAAGGTGTCTATAAAATCAAGGAAGATTTTACAGGCGCTTTTTTTGTATAAAACAGGACTAGTGTTAAATAAAAAATTGAAAATTTGGAGGAGATATTTATGATTAAAAAGACATTTTTCAAAAGAATATTAGGGGTAGTAACTGTATTAGCAATGACAGCAACAATGGTTATGGGGTGTAGTGAGACAGCTAAAGTAAGTTCAAATGGGGGAAGTGCAGCTAGTGGAGATACAATTAAGATCGGAGGAGTATTTCCATTAACTGGTGATGTTCCGGCTTTAGGTGCAGCAATGGAAAACGGATCTAAACTTGCAGTAAAAGAAATAAACGATGCTGGTGGCGTTCTTGGTAAAAAGTTAGAGCTTGTTTCAGAAGATGATCAAAATCAAGCAGCAACAGCGCCAAATGCTATTACAAAGTTAATTACACAAGATAAAGTTTCGGCAGTAGTCGGAACATATGCAAGTAAATGTTCAATTCCAATGGCAGCAGTTGCAAAAGATTCAAAAGTAGTTATGATTACTCCGGGGTCAACAAATGAGAAAGTTACTACTGAAGGTGGAGATTATGTATTTAGAGCATGTTTTATAGATCCATTACAAGGTCAAGTTGGTGCAAAATTCGCGTCAGAAGATTTAAAAGCTAAAAAAGTAGCAATGCTTTATGATATTGGTAATGATTATTGTGTAGGTATTTCAAAAGAATTTAAGAAAAACTTTGAAGCGGCAGGGGGGACTGTAGCATATGAAAAAACTTACAATGCAGGAGAAAGTGATTTTAAAGCATTTTTAACTGAAATAAAAGAGTTAAATGTGGATGTAATTTATCTTCCAGATAACTACTCAACTGTTGGATTAATTGCAAAACAAGCAAGAGAAATTGGCATAAAGGCACCATTCTTAGGTAGTGATTCATGGAGTGATCCAGGTCTTGTAAAAGTTGGAGGAGATGCCATTGAAGGATCTTACTTTACAGATCACTTATCGTTAAAATCAGATAATGCATCAATTAAAAAGTTCGTTGAAAATTACAAAAAAGAATATAATGGTGATCCTAGTGCATTCTCAGTACTTAGTTATGATTCAGTATACATTTTAGCAGAAGCAATTAAAAAAGCAGGCAGCACAGATGAAAATGCTATTAAAGATGCAATGGCTAAGTTAGATGCAGATTGTGGAACCACACATTATAAATTTGATGATAAACATAACCCAATTAAGAGTGTAGTTATTAATAAAGTTGTAAACGGACAATTTGAATTTGAAACTGAGGTTAAATAATTCTAAAGAAAATTAAATTTTATTGTTTAGCGGCTATATCAATGGGGTAAGCTGTAATTTAAGTAGACCTAGAGATATAGCCTTTTATAAAGGAGAGGTGTACATGAGTACTTTATTACAACAAATTGTAAATGGTATATGCCTAGGTAGTGTATATGCATTAATAGCTATTGGCTACACTATGGTATATGGAATTATTAAATTAATTAATTTTGCTCACTGTGATATTTATATGGTTGGTGCTTTTTTAGGGTACTTTGCAGCAACTGTATTAGGTCTTGGATTTATTCCATGTTTAATTTTTTCTATGGTTTCATGTGCTGTCTTAGGTATGTTAATTGAAAGAATTGCTTATAAACCACTTAGAAATTCACCTAATGTAACATTGTTAATAACTACAATGGGAATGGAACTTATATTACAAAACTTTGTAAAAGCTGATTTTGTTGCAGGTCCAAATACTAGAAATTTTCCACAAGTAATTCCTTTAATTTCTTATAAAATTGGGGCAATAACAATAAGTAATCTTCAAATAATAGCACTTGCTATTACTATTATATTATGTGTTGCATTACAATACCTTGTAAATAAAACTAGAACAGGTAGAGCAATGAGAGCAACTTCTTATGATAGAGATGCAGCAGCATTAATGGGAATAAATATTAATAGAGTAATTTCTTTAACTTTTGCTTTAGGTTCAGCACTAGCTGCCACAGCTGGTGTACTTGTTGGTATGCTATATCCTAGACTTGAGCCTGCTATGGGTGTTATGCCAGGACTTAAATCTTTCGTAGCTGCTGTTCTTGGGGGCATTGGAATTATACCAGGGGCTATGTTTGGTGGACTTGCAATGGGGCTTATTGAGACTTTATCAAAGGTATATATTAGTTCAGGATTATCAGATGCAATTGCTTTTTCAATTTTAATTATAATTCTTATTGTAAAACCAACAGGTTTATTTGGTAAGAAAAACAATGTGAAGGTGTAGGTGATAAAAATGGCAAATAAGATAAGCAAAAATGAAGATAATCCAAGCTTAAGCTTGGTTAAAACCACATATACGAGATATATGATTACAACAGTTGTCCTTGCCTTAATTTATGTGTTTCTAATGTTTCTTGTAAACCAAGGAATAATTGGTGATTATATACTTAGAATTATGAAACAAATTGGTATTTTTTTAATTGCAGCCTTAGGTCTTAATCTTATATTAGGGTTTACTGGTCAATTTACTATGGGACATGCTGCTTTTATGTCAATAGGAGCATATGGATCTGCAATAATGACTAAAAATTTTAATATGCCCTTTCCAATTGCCTTACTTGTAGGAATCATATTAGCTGGAATTTTAGCAGCGTTAATTGGATATCCAATATTAAGACTTAAAGGGGATTATTTAGCTATTTGTACCTTAGGGTTTGGAGAAATAGTAAAGGTAGTAATTCAAAATGTAGATTATGTTGGTGGTGCTAGAGGGATTTCAGGAATACCAGGAAGCACTTCTTTCTTAATAGTATTAATAGGTGTAGCAATTTGTTATGCAATACTAAAAAATTTAATTCATTCTTCAAAAGGTAGAGCAATTATGGCAATTAGAGAAGATGAAATAGCAGCAGAAGCTATGGGAATAAATTCTACTAAATACAAGATGATTGCATTTATTATAGGTAGCAGTATGGCTGGTCTTGCTGGTGGCTTATATGCACACTTTAATTCTTTTATTGATCCAGCAAGCTTTGCATTTTCAAAGTCAATTGAGTTAATAACTTATGTAGTACTTGGTGGAATGGGAAGTTTATCAGGAACTGTAATTGGAACTTCAATTCTTATTTATTTACCTGAATGTTTAAGAGGACTTAGTGAGGTATTTAAGACATATCGTATTTTAATATATGCTGTTATGCTTGTGCTCATGATGATTTTCCGTCCACAAGGTATTCTTGGAACAAGGGAAATTACAGTAGATAATATAATAAAATTTTTTAAAAAATTCGGGAAAAACTCTACAAAAAATATAGTTCAAAGCGAAAAGGCTGGTGAGTAGTATGTCTTTACTTTCAGTAGAAAAATTAACAATAAAATTTGGTGGTCTTACTGCCGTTTCTGATGTAAATATGGAAATTGGGGAACATCAATTAATTGGTCTTATAGGTCCAAATGGTGCAGGTAAAACAACTCTTTTTAATATGCTTACTGGTGTATATAAACCAACAGAAGGAAAAATACAATTAAATGGTGAACGTATTGATGGAACTAAACCTTATGATATTACATCAAAGCATATTGCTAGAACATTTCAGAATATTAGACTTTTCACTGAATTAACTGTACTTGAAAATGTTATGATTAGTTTTAACTTTCAAGCAAAATCTAGTTTGTTTACATCTATTATTAAGACTCCAGCTCACATTTATGAGGAACAAAAAATGAAGCAAGAGGCTTTAGAAATATTAAAAATTTTTAAATTAGATGATAGTGCAGATGAGCTTGCGAGTAATCTCCCTTATGGTAAACAAAGAAGACTAGAAATAGCTAGAGCATTAGCAGCTAAACCTAAGCTTTTACTTCTTGATGAGCCAGCCGCTGGTATGAATCCTCAAGAAACAGTGGAACTTACTGAACTTATTCGCTGGATAAAAAATGAGTTTAAAATATCTATTTTACTTATCGAACATGATATGAAACTTGTAATGAATGTATGTGAATACATTTATGTACTTTCTTTTGGCGAAATTATTGCTAAAGGAATTCCAAAAGAAATTCAAAAAAATCCACAAGTAATTGAAGCGTATTTAGGAAAGGGGGCGGCACAATAATATGTTAAAAGTAGAAAATATTAATATATCTTATGGTGCAATTCATGCGATTCACGATTTGAGTTTAGAAGTAAATAATGGAGAAATTGTAACTTTAATTGGAGCTAATGGTGCTGGGAAAACTAGTACACTCAGAGCAATTAGCGGTTTAAATCCAATTAAATCTGGTGAAATCACTTATGATGGGAAAATGATTAGCAATATTGGAGCACACAAGATAGTATCTTATGGTCTTAGCCAAGTTCCAGAAGGAAGAAGAGTATTTGGTGATCAGACAATAGAAGAAAATCTTTTATTAGGAGCTTATTTAAGAAAGAGTAAATCTGAAATTAAAGTATCAATGGAAGAGGTATTTACATTGTTTCCAAGAGTAAAGGAAAGAAGGAAGCAGCTTGCAGGAACTATGTCAGGTGGTGAGCAGCAAATGCTTGCAATAGGGAGAGCGTTAATGGCAAAACCTAAATTATTATTGCTTGATGAACCATCAATGGGTCTTGCTCCTATTGTAGTTGAAGAAATATTTGAAATAATAAAAAACATCCGTAAAGCTGGAACAACAATTCTTTTAGTAGAGCAAAATGCAAATGCTGCACTTCAAATAGCTGATAGAGGTTATGTTTTAGAAACAGGTAGTGTTGTATTAGAAGGATTAGCACAAGATTTATTACATGACGATTCTGTTAGAAAAGCATACTTAGGAGAATAAAAGGATGGTCATATGAAATGATAGTGTAAAGTAAGTCATGAAAAAATAAAGGTAATTTACACTATTAAATGAAGGGGGAGGTAATATGGACAGGTTTGTAATTGCAATCACAAGAACTTGTGGAAGTGGTGGAACAACAATTGGTAAAATGCTTTCAAAGGATCTTAAAATTAATATGTATGATAGAGAATTATTACGTTTAGCATCAGATGATAGTGGGATTAATGAATCACTATTTGCAAATGCAGATGAGCATGTTAAAAGTAGTTTACTATATATGGTGTCAAAGAATGTATATGAAGGTGAATTGATTCCACCAGAAAGTAATGATTTTACTTCAAATGATAATTTATTTAATTATCAAGCTAAGATACTGCGGGAATTAGCAGAAAGAGAATCTTATGTTGTAATAGGGCGTTGTGCAGATTATATTTTAAAAGATAATCCCAATGTATTTAAGATTTTTATTCATGCATCTAATGAGTATTGTATTAAACATCAAATGGAAAGTTTGTGTATTTCAGAAAAAGAGGCTGCTAAGCAAATTAGGAAATTGAATAAGTATAGAAGAGGATACTATTATTACCACACGGGAAACAAGTGGGAAAACGTAAAAAATTATGATTTATCTCTTGATACTAGTAAATTAGGAATTGAAAATTGTGTTAGATATATTAAAGAATATATTAAGTTAAGAATGAATTCTTAACTAAGGAGATATTTATGGATAAAATGGATTACAAAATATTAAAGTGTTTGAAATCAAATGCTAGAATTAAAGCAGCCTCTATAAGTAATGAAATTCATTTGTCAGTTTCAGCAGTCCTTGAACGCATACATAAAATGGAGAAAAATAAGGTGATTCAAAATTATACCATTATAGTAGATCAAAAAAAATTAGATAATGATGTGTGTGCCTTAATGGAAGTTAGTCTTGAACATCCAAAGTTCTATGATAAATTTACTTCAGCAATTAAAGGCAATGATAATATTGTTTCGTGTTATTATTTAACCGGAGATTATGATTTTATGCTTAAAATAATTTGTCAATCATCTGATCATCTTGAGAAAATTCATCGTGCAATAAAAAGCATAGAAGGAGTATCAGCAACTAAAACCCATTTTGTTTTAAAAAATATAAAAAATACATTTAGTGTAATACCAGAGGTAGAAGAGTAAATAGGCATATTAAAAATTTGAGGTTTATAACTGAATTTTTTGAAATATAAGAAAAAATTTTGGTTAAGTAGTAAATAACAATAAAATTAACTGGAATTTTAAAAAATATTGAAAAATATTTCTGCGGGATATACTATATGAATATAGTATTAGTTTCAAAGAAAAACCAGATATACTTTAGACGAAGAAGTCAAATTCAAAGGTCTAAAATATGTCTGGTTTTTTATTTTAAGAATTTTAGGAGGAAAATACAATGGAGAATTTAGGTTATTATAATGGAAAGTTTGGATTATTAGAGGAAATGACAGTGCCAATGCTTGATCGTGTTTGCTATTTTGGAGATGGAGTTTATGATGCTACTTATAGCAGAAATCACAAGATTTTTGCATTGGAGGAGCATATTGAAAGATTTTACAACAGCGCTGGTTTATTAGGAATTAAAATTCCTTATTCAAAGGAGCAAGTAAAAGAAATCCTTAAGGAGATGGTATTAAAGGTTGATTCAGGAGAACAATTTGTATATTGGCAAATTACTAGAGGAACTGGAATGAGAAATCATGCTTTTCCTGGAGATGAGGTCCCTGCAAATCTATGGATTATGTTAAAGCCTTTAAATATTAAGGATATGTCACAAAAATTAAAGTTAATCACTTTAGAAGACACTAGATTTTTACACTGTAATATCAAAACCTTAAATTTATTACCAAGTGTAATTGCATCTCAAAAAACTGAGGAGGCGGGATGTCAGGAAGCTGTATTCCATAGAGGGGATAGAGTAACTGAATGTGCACATAGCAATGTATCAATTATTAAGGATGGTATATTAAAAACTGCTCCAACAGACAATTTAATTTTACCAGGTATAGCAAGAGCTCACCTTATTAAAATGTGTAAATCCTTTAATATTCCTGTAGATGAAACAGCATTTACCTTGAAGGAATTAATGGAGGCAGATGAAGTTATAGTTACTAGTTCAGGTCAATTTTGTATGGCAACTAGTGAAATTGATGGAATACCTGTAGGTGGAAAAGCACCAGAGCTTGTAAAGAAATTACAAGATGCATTGTTAAATGAGTTCTTAGAAGAAACAAAAACAGAATAGGAGGGAGAATATGAATCAACAAGAATTGACAATATTTAATTTGGGAGAGAATTTAGATAATTTAATGAATTTAGACCCTAGGGGATATGGTGTATGCCGCATTTTATATTCTGCAGCAAGAGAGTATACAAAAGAGCCTTTAACTACAAATGCAGCAAAAAAATTGGTGAACACCTTAAAAGATGGCGACTTAGTCTATATAATGACTGGTTTTGTATTACTTCCATTTAAAAAGGCTGAGATGGATGGAATTGTTAGCTCTATGATATTAGCTAGAGCTTTAGTTAAAGCTTTTAATGTAAAACCTGTAATAATATGTCCTGAAGATAATATGGAGGCTGTAAAAAATTTAGCGCAAGTAATAGGAGTTCACTTATATGATAGCATAGAGGAATTAAAAGAATATCCTATATCTATTGCAGCTATACCATTTACAAAGGATGAAAATGTAGCTGCCAAGCAGGCTGATGAAATTATAGCTAAGGGATTACCAAGCGCTGTTATTAGCATTGAGTGTCCAGGGGCAAATTCAATTGGTGTTTATCATAATGCAGTAGGATTAAATGTAACCGAATTAGAGGCGAAACAAGATATTTTATTTACTAAATTACAGGGCAAGGGTGTTCTTAATATAGCAATAGGAGATCTTGGAAATGAAATTGGTATGGGAACTATTAGTGAACATTTAGAAGAGTATATTCCATATGCGGCTGAAGGAAAATGTAATTGTGGCTGTAATGGTGGAATTGCAGTAGCAACAAAGGCAGATAATCTTATTACTGCTACAGTTTCTGACTGGGGCTGTTATGGATTGATTGCTGCAATTGCATATTTAAAAAAAGATCTAGAAATATTACACACAAAAGAGCTACAAGAAGAAGCAATGGTAGTAGCCTCAAGAAGTGGAATGATAGATATGTATGGATGGCTAGTACCTGCTATAGATGGTTTTGGATTATCAATGAATCTTTCAATAGTTAATTTGATGAGAGAATGTGTATCTTATTCTATTAAATTAGAAGATACCTGTGCTACTTGGTTTGATAAAGTTATTGAATTAGGTTTTTATGAAAATGTTGTGTAGCAGCTGCCCACATGGAATGATTTGCAAGTAGTGATATAGGAATAATTATTAGGAAGGGGATAATTATGGATTATTCTAAGATGAAACCAAGTGAAGTTCGAAATTTAATACGTGAAGGCAAAATTACAGGACCAACTTCAGGAATGTGTGCAGGATATGCACAAGCTAATTTGGTTATCTTGCCAAAGGAGTTAGCATATGATTTCTTATTATTTAGTCAAAGAAATCCCAAAGCTTGTCCTATATTAGAAGTTAGTGATGTGGGAAGCAGGAGTTTAAGATATATTGCAGAAGATGCAGATATAGCTAAGGATATACCTAAATATAGAGTTTATGAAGATGGAATATTAACTGGTGAATATACTAGTGTTGAGCATTTATGGAGAGACGATTTTGTGAGCTTTTTAATAGGTTGTAGCTTTTCATTTGAATCAGAGCTTTTAGAGGCTGGAGTACCTGTAAGGCATATAGAAGAAAACTGTAACGTGCCAATGTTTATAACCAATATAGAGTGTGAACCAGCGGGGATCTTTAATGGAAAAATGGTTGTAAGCATGAGACCTATTCCCTATGATCAAATTGTTAAATCAGTAATGGTCACTGGAGCAATGCCAAAGGTTCATGGAACACCAATTCATATAGGAGAACCTTCTGTTATTGGAATTTCAGACATTAGCAAGCCCGATTTTGGAGATAGTGTTAAAATAAAAGAAGGAGAAGTTCCAGTATTTTGGCCTTGTGGTGTGACACCACAATCTGTGGTTATGAATGTTAAACCTAAAATAGTGATTACACATTCTCCTGGCCATATGCTTATAACGGATACTAAAAATATAGACATTAAATTCAGTTAAGAGGCTTAACTCATAACTGATCAAACGGGGGTAATTATGTATAAAGTAGATTTAAATTGTGATTTAGGAGAAAGCTTTGGAAGCTATAAACTTGGTTTGGATGAAGAAGTGATTTCATATATATCTTCTGCTAACATAGCCTGTGGATTCCATGCAGCAGATCCGCTTGTAATGGACTATACAGTAAAACTAGCTAAGGCAGCTGGCGTTAGCATTGGTGCTCATCCTGGCTTTCCTGATTTAGTGGGCTTTGGAAGAAGAAATATGAATGTATCTCCAAAAGAAGCTAAAGCTATGGTGCAATATCAAATTGGTGCTTTAGATTCTTTTTGTAGAGCCCAAGGAATTAAAATGCAGCATGTAAAACCACATGGGGCTTTATATAATATGGCGGGAAAAGATTTAAAACTTGCTGAAGCTATTTGTGAAGGTATATATGAAGTGAATCCTGAACTGATTTTACTTGCATTATCTGGAAGTGAAATGATAAATGCTGCACAAAATATTGGATTAAAAGTAGCAAGAGAGGCTTTTGCTGATCGTGCTTATGAAGAAGATGGATCTTTAGTTGCGAGGACTAAAGAAGGAGCGATGATTGAAGATGAAGAAGTTGCTATTAAAAGAGTTATTAAGATGATAAAAGAAAATAAGGTTACAGCTATTACTGGTAAAGATATACCAATTAAAGTGGATTCTATATGTGTCCATGGAGATGGAGCTAAGGCATTGGAATTTGTAAAAAAAATTAAGCTTAGCCTTGAAGAAGAAAATATAGAAATCATTCCACTACACAAAATATATTAATATATAATAAAGAAGGCTTTTTATGGGAGAATATTTTAGAACTTATGCAAAAATAGATTTAGAGGCTATTTTGCATAATATAAATGAAGCAAAAAAACGAATAGAAAAAAATGTGAAGATTATGGCAATAATTAAGGCTGATGGATATGGACATGGCGCTGCTGCCCTAGGTAATTTTCTTAAAAGTGAAGTGGATTATTATGGTGTAGCTACTTTAGAGGAAGCTCTAGAGTTACGTAAATCTGGAATAGAATTACCTATATTAATTCTCGGATATACCTCACCTAGTCAATATATAGAAGTAGTCAAAAATAATATTACCCAAACTGTGTATAATACTGAAATGGCTAAGGAAATGTCAAAGGCAGGAGCAATATGCAAAAAAGAAGCAAAAGTTCATATTGCTCTAGATACTGGTATGACTAGAATAGGTTTTGATGCAAATGAAGATGGAATAGCAGAAGTTCAGGAGATTTTAACTTTTTCAAATTTAGTAGTTGAAGGTTTGTTTACTCATTTTGCTACAGCAGATGAAGCTGATAAAAGTTATAGTAAATTGCAAATAAGCAAATATGATAAATTTGTAGCTTTACTAGAAGAAAGAGATATAAATATTCCTATTAAGCATATGTGTAATAGTGCTGGAATTATGGAATTTGATCATCATCGATTTGATATGGTGAGGTCTGGAATAATTACTTATGGATTATATCCATCTGAAGAAGTTAATAAAAATGCTATTACATTAAAACCAGCGCTTCAATGGAAAACCCATGTGATAAATGTAAATATAGTTGATGCAGGTCATGGAGTAAGTTATGGGAAAACCTATATTACAAAAAATGAAACAAAGATAGCAACTCTTTCTGTAGGATATGCTGATGGATATCCTAGAGCTCTTTCTTCAAAGGGAAGAGTATTGATACATGGTAAATATGCACCAATTATAGGAAGGATTTGCATGGATCAAATGATGGTGGATGTTACACATATAGATAATGTGAAGATTGAAGATGAAGTGACTTTAGTTGGGAAAGATGGAGAAAATATTATTTATGTTGAGGAATTAGCTAATATGGCTGGAAGCTTTAATTATGAGTTTGTCTGCGGTATAGGGAAAAGAGTTCAAAGACTTTACAGAGAATTAGCTTAAATATTATATAGGGATAATGAAAAATAAATAAAATTAGGAAAAAGGTCTAAAGGGGTGAAACAATGATATGGAAAAAAGCAAGTTTAAAGCTAAAATTTCTCAAATAAGTGAAACAGCAGCTTTGGTTGAGTTTGGAAGAAAAATTAGTGAGGATATAAATAAAAAAGTAAGAACATTTTGCACTTATCTTGACGAGAAACCTTTTTATGGAATGGTAGAGTATGTACCCGCTTTTACAAGTGTTTCTGTTATTTATAATCCATTGGATATGGACAGTGAAGCCCCTTATGAAGTGGTAAAAGCTATTTTAGATAATATAATATCTAAACTTGATTTTTCTTTAGGAGATGAAGAACATATAGTTGAAATTCCAGTATGCTATGGCGGTGAATTTGGACAAGATATTGAGCAAGTTGCAAAAATAAATAATATTACTGTAGATGAGGTTATAAAAATTCATTCTGAAGGAAAATATCTAGTTTATATGATTGGTTTTGCTCCAGGATTTCCATACTTAGGTGGAATGTCTGAAAAAATTGCGGCTCCAAGGCGTGAATCTCCAAGAATAGCAATACCAGCAGGTTCAGTTGGTATTGCTGGAATGCAGACAGGGGTATATCCTATAGAAACTCCTGGGGGCTGGCAGCTTATAGGAAAGACACCATTAAAATTATTTGATTTAAAGAGAAATTCTAAAAGCCTTTTAAAGGCAGGAGATATAGTTAAGTTTTATCCTATTTCTTATGAAGAATATGTACAGTTAAAGGAGGAAGAATAGTGAGTATATCTGTTTTAAATCCAGGACTGCAGTCAACTATTCAAGATTTGGGAAGACATGGATATCAAAAATATGGGGTTATAGTTAGCGGTGCTATGGATGTTTATGCTATGAGAATTTCAAACATTGCAGTTGGAAATGATGAAAATGAAGGTGTTTTGGAAATTACAATGATTGGTCCCTCATTAGAGTTAGAAAAGGGAGCCTTAATTTCTATAACAGGTGGAAATATTTCACCTACTATTAATGGAAAGAAAATTCCAATGGGAAGACCAGTTTATTTAAAGGAAGACTGTGTATTAAATTTTGGAGCGTGTATAGCTGGATGTCGTTCTTATTTAGCTATAGCAGGCGGCTTTGCCGTTCCAGAAGTTATGGAAAGTAAAAGTACATATTTAAGAGCACAATTTGGAGGCTTTAATGGAAGAACTTTGAAAAAGGGAGATATATTAAATATTGGTACTAAAAGTGTAGCAGCTATTAAAATAATAGAAAAGCTGCAAGAGATAACTCAAAAAGGTGAGTTTGTAGCTCCCAGTTGGTATATTGGGGATTCAACAGTAGAAAATATCAATAGCACAATTATTAGAGTTTTTAAAGACAGGCAATTTGATAATATTTCTGATGAAAGTATAAATAAACTTTTTAATTCAGAGTTTAATGTAGACAATAAATCAGATAGAATGGGATATCGTTTATGTGGAGAAAAAATAGAACTTAAAGAAAGATTGGAAATGATATCTGAAGAAGTTTCTGTTGGGACTATTCAAATTCCACCTGACGGTAACCCTATTATTTTATTAGCAGATAGGCAAACTACAGGAGGATATCCTAAAATAGCTCACGTAGTTTCTGTAGATATTCAAAAAATAGTTCAACTAAAACCTAATAGTAAAATTAAATTTAAACAGATTACATTAAAGGAAGCTGAAAGGCTGTACTTTGAAAGAGAAAAATATATTGATGAACTAAAAAAAGCAATAAGACTTACAATATTATAATAGGAAGTGAAATTATGATTAATATAGAGGATATAGAAAAAATCATGCAAGTTGTTGATAAATTCGAGGTTTCTCACTTTGAATTTCAACATGAAGATAGCAAGATAATAATAGATAAGAATAAGATATGTGAAGGTTTAGCTGGTACTAATACGTTTACTAAAGGCGAAATTAAAGCTACTCAGTCTAAAATTGAGAAAAGTATCAATGAGGACGTTGAGCCAGAAATTACAGAGAAGGAATATATTAAAGCCGCTTTTGCAGGGAGTTTCTATTCTTCCAAAGAAAAAAATGAACAAGCCTTCGTTAAAGTTAATGATGAGGTAGAATGTGATACTGTTGTTGGGTTGATTGAAGTAATGAAATTATTTAATGAAGTTGAAGCGGGCGTTCAAGGAACTATAGTTGATATATTAGTTAAGGATGGAGAGTTTGTAGAATACGGCCAACCACTATTTGAGATAAAAAGTAAGTAAGTGATTTGAAAAGGAGAAAGATATGTTTAAGAAAATTCTCATAGCTAATAGAGGAGAAATTGCTGTTAGAATTATACGTGCTTGCAGAGAGCTTGGAATTTCAACAGTTGCTATTTATTCAGAAACTGATAAAGATGCATTGCATGTAAAAATTTCTGATGAAGCTTATTGTATTGGTAAAACATTTGTAAAGGATAGTTATCTTAATGTGCAAAATATATTGAGTGTCGCTATACATGCTAAAGTAGATGCTATTCATCCAGGTTATGGTTTCCTTTCAGAAAATACAAATTTTGCTCAAATGTGTGAGGAATTTGGAATTAAATTTATAGGTCCATGTCCTGGAATTATAAGTTTAATGGGTGATAAATCTAATGCAAGAGATACAATGAAGCGAGCCGGAGTGCCTACTGTTCCTGGGACAGATGGAGAAATACAAAATATTAATGAAGCAATAGCAATTGCAAAAGAAATAGGATATCCAGTTATAGTTAAAGCATCGGCAGGAGGCGGAGGTAAAGGAATGAGAGTGGTTAATTCTGAAGATGAATTAATAAGCTCCATTGAAACTGCCCAAAAGGAAGCACAAAACTATTTCGGAAATCCTATGGTTTATTTGGAGAAATATTTAGAGTATACTAGACATGTAGAAATTCAAATAATTGGAGATAATTATGGAAATGTAGTTCATTTAGGTGAAAGAGATTGTTCAATACAAAGGCGTCATCAAAAGCTTGTAGAAGAATCACCATCACCAGCATTAAATGAAGATTTAAGAAATGCTATGGGTGAAGCGGGTGTAAAAGTAGCTAAAGCTGTAAAGTATAATAGTGTAGGAACTGTTGAATTTCTTTTAAATGAGGATAATAATTTTTATTTTATGGAAATGAATACAAGAATACAAGTTGAGCATGGTGTCACTGAAATGATAACTGGCATTGATCTTATGAAAGAACAAATATTAGTAGCAAGTGGTGAAAAATTATCTTTTACTCAAGAAGATGTTAAGATAAATGGATGCGCTTTAGAATGTAGAATAAATGCGGAAGATCCATCTAGAAACTTTATTCCTTGTCCAGGAAAGGTTGAAAATTATTTATCACCTGGGGGAATTGGTTTAAGAATAGATAGTGCAGTTTATCCAGGATACGTTATTTCACTATTCTACGATTCAATGGTATCAAAAGTGATTGCTTGGGGAAGAGATAGAGATGAAGCAATTCTAAGAATGAAAAGAGCATTAAATGAATTTGTTATTGAAGGAGTTAAAACAACAATTCCTTTTCACAAAAAATTAATGGATAATGAAACTTTTAGAAAAGGAAACTTTAATACAAAATTTTTGGAAATACATAAAATCTGTTAATAGATTCTTATAATTTAATTAGACTGCATATTGGGCATGGATGTTTTAGATACCCTTGGTGAAGATATTAATATTAAAGATTACACATTAATATTTTCAATATAGAGGGTTACAGAACTAAAAAAATTCATCTTTACTATAAATCCATATGAAATTAAGACTTTTAGAATAATTTAATATATAGTTATCATTAAATATATAAAATTTCTGGAGAATGTGTTTATGCTAATATAAAGAAGACTTAAAGTGAGCAAATATTTACTTACTTTAAGCCTTTTTTAGTCTTTAGGAACTTTTATTCCAGTAAACTCTGCAGACAACTTTAAAAAATAATTGAATAGTTTTTATATTCTAAAAAGAACAAAAAAAGAAATATTATCCATCTGCGATTCTTTTTTATTTGTTACATATATTCTTGTCCTAATCTGTTAGCTGTTAAAATAGCAGCGTAGACATCTTCAGGGGTAACTTCAAATGGCATATTATGTGCAGTATCTTCTTTTGAAGTAGCAGCCTTTGCAACTTCCATAATTTCTTCTGGCTTTATTTCATTGATACCTAATTGTTTTAAAGTAACAGGAAGACCGACTCTAGTACAGAAATCTAATACTTCTTCAATTTCATCCATTGGAGCATTTTCAAGTACTAATTGAGCTAATGTACCAAATGCAACTTTTTCACCGTGGTACATATGATGGCAAGCTGGCAATACAGTTAAACCATTATGGATAGCATGAGCAGCTGCAATACCACCGCTTTCAAATCCAAGACCACTAAGAAGAGTATTAGCTTCAACTATTTTTTCTACTGATTTTGTACAAACTCCTTCTTCTACAGCAAGTTTTGCCTTATATCCTTCAGTAATTAATGTATCATAGCATAGTCTAGCTAATGCTTGAGCTGTAATAGTAGTAGTACCAAAAGCACATGTTCCAGCATTGGATTTTTCACAAGCTCTTGCTTCAAAATATGTCGCTAAGGCATCACCCATACCAGATACTAAAAGACGAACTGGAGCTTTTGCAATAATACCAGTATCAACCAAAACTATATTAGGATTTTGCTTTAAGAATAAGTATTTATCAAAGACGCCATCATCAGTGTATAAAACTGACAAAGCACTGCATGGAGCATCTGTAGCAGCTATGGTAGGTACAATCACAACAGGAAGATTTGCATAGTATCCAACAGCCTTAATAGTATCAATAATTTTTCCACCGCCAATACCAATGAGAACAGTTAATTGATTTTCATCACAAATTTTGATAATACGATTTACTTCAGTTATAGAGCATTCTCCGTTAAATAAATCATATTTTACACCTATATTTTTAGCCTCAAAACTTTTATCTATAGTATCTTTTACCCTTTTTAAGCCACTTTCACTAATCAAGCATAATGCTTTTTCACCAAGTACAGATACGTATTCTGCAATATTTTTCAATTCTCCATTACCTTGAATGTATTTACTTGGTGCAATCATAATTTTTGCCATAAAAAACTCCCCCTTAACTCTTTAACAATGTATATTAATTATTATGTCTTAAATTATACCATTTTTATCAGTTATGGTAAAGTTTACATGCATCAAAAGGAAGTAATTAAAGTAATGTTACATAATACAACCATTGATGATCAAATATTTGGTGATGATGAAGCTTTGAGTGAGTAACACAATGCACATTTATATTATAAAATTTACGGAACACACTTTAGATATATAATTTTTCAACAAGACAAACTATATAGGAATTTATAGAAAAACCATTGAGAATTTAAGAAAGAACAATTTAACATATTTTAGTTTAAACTACAATTATTATGATAAATAGAAAGGTATGGTATAATTTTATTCATATAAATATCTCAGATTAAACTTGAACTTGTGAATATAGCTCGCTGAAATAAGATTTATTTTAAATTTTAGAATATATAAATGGGGGAAAAATAAATGGATGAATTATTAAATTTACTAAAGGTTAAACTTTGTAACTGTACTATAAAAGATGAAGAAATTATAAAGATTAAAGTTTATATTGAAAGTGGAGAAAATTCTTTAAATTTAGAAGAATTTCATAAATATAATATGGAAAAGGCTCTTAGAAGTCACTATAACATAAGAGCAGATTTTTGGAAGCTAATGGACGGTTTTATAGAGAAAGAAGAAATTTTTAAAAGAATAATAAATGTATTCTTTGCTATAGGAGGAGAGAGCTTCTTTCAAATAATAAATGGAAGATTTTATTCTGTATCTAAAACTGTAAATTATTTAAAACCTATGGAACATAAAGAAAAGCTTCTATTATGGCTTATAAAAAATTGTCTTTATCGCAGAAATGTAATAGAAGTAATTACAATCGTTGAAGAAATGGTATCAGAAGACAAGGAAATATTATCAAAAACTTTTTTAGAAGCAGAAGACGAGTTTACTAAATTGTCATTAGCAGCCTTAGCAATTAAAAATGGCTGTAGTTTACCAGAGAATGAAGAAGAATTTATAAAACATAATTTTGAAGATGCAGATAATATAAATAAATATTTAAAGGATAAGCAAACAGCTTTAGTTGATTTTTTCTCTTATGCTTGCGATAAAAGTGATGAGTTAAAGGAAGTTGTCAGCAATATCATTAGTAAAAGCACTAATAGAAAAATGTTATTTTACGAATTAGTAGAATTTATTTGTTTTTATGATAAAACAGCACAAAGTTATGATATTGCAAATAGATTTAATATTGATAAAAAGCTATATGTACATAGATTAATAAGTATATATGTTAGAGAAGAAAATAAGAAGATACGTGAAGAGATAGAAGAAAGGATAAAAGAAATACCTTTAGTTTTTAGAGAAACTTTTGAAGCTCTAAAGAAAAAGAAGCTTGGTCAAGATAATTTTCATGATTTAGAAGTATTCTTACTTGCTTATTTTATTTATAGCTACTCTAAGGAAGAAGTAGATCTTGAAAACTTAAAAAATGCTATAGGAATAATTTTGAATCTTTTCATATGTTCTGATAGAACATTAGAAGTTTTAGAGAGAAAAGAAAAAGCTAAAATACTAGAGTATGTATTAGAAGGCAAAAATGAAGATTTATTAGAGGACTTTTTTCATAGGACTGAGAAATTTGATGGACATAGTGGTTATATATGGCGATATCATGGTCTTTGTTTTCAATTAATGTATTCTATAGAGGAAATTAGAGATATTATACATAGATTTATATATATATCAGTTAATATTGGAGAATATGCCTTAGTAGCTTCAGTTATATCATATGTGACTGGATATAATGATATAAGTTACATAAGTTTTGCAAAAAAACTTTTAAGTGAAGGTATAAATGAAAAGCACTTGATTCTAGTTGCTGATGCAGTTTTAAATCCAAAAGCCAAGGAATATTTAAAAATGTTATGTAATGAAGAAAATACTGAGATTATAAATATTGCAGAGAATTTAAAAGGTGAGTCAAAAGAAGTTGTACTTGAGGCTTTATTTAAAGCTGATAAGGAAAAATATTCTGAGATTTTAGTTAGAAGTTTATCAGATAATTCAAAGTTTATTAGAGATAAAATTGCAGGACTTCTAAGTTCTTATGAAGGATGCAAAAAGCAAGTTTTAGGGATATTAGCAAGCAAAAAGACAGCCACTAGAGAAATTGCTGCTAAAATCTTAATGAATTTTGATATGAGAGAATTTAAAGCAGAAATCGAAAAATTTGCGGAGAAAGAAAAAAATGAAAAAGTTAAGATTTTACTTTTAAACATTGTAAATGCAGATTATTTAGACACCGAAATACTTGAAAGTGCTAATAGTATAAGTAGTTACTGCAGTGAGAGGCTCAAGAAAACTTCGTATACCGCACCAGAATGGATGGTTGTAGAAGGATTCACAGACGTAAAGTATGAAGATGGAAATGTTTTATCAAAGGATGTAATAACTTATATTATAAGTAAATACTCTCTTGAAAATATGGTAGAACGAAATTTTACAGCAGAAAAGGTAATAGAAAGGTGCAATAAGGCTGATTTAGACGCCCTTGGAAGTGAAATTCTAAATCTTTGGATTAATAATGGTGCAGATACAAAACAAAAATGGGTACTAGCTCTAGTTTCAGCAATTGGAGGCTTCAATGTAGTAAATACATTAAAAACTCAAATAGATGTTTGGTCAAAAACTTCAAGAGGAGCTATCGCTTGTGAGGCGGTAAAAGCTTTAGCTTTAAATGGCAGTGATGATGCCTTGATAATAATAGATAGTATAGCTAGAAAATTTAAGCATAAACAGATTAAAAAAGCGGCAGGAGAAGCTTTTGTGTCAGCAGCAAAGATGTTTAATTTAACTGAAGATGATTTAGCCGATAAAATAATACCAGATTTAGGTTTTAACAAAAGAGGAGAAAGAGTATTTGATTTTGGAAGCAGAAGTTTTACTGTAAGTTTCGGATTAGATTTCTCTTTAAAGATTACTGATAATACTGGAAAAGTAATTAAGACTATGCCAAAACCAAATAAATCTGATGATGAGCTAAAAGCTAAAGAGGCAGCAAATGAATTCAAAGCTTTAAAGAAACAGATGAAAACTATTGTTTCGGCCCAAAGCTTAAGACTAGAAATGGCTCTTGCAGTAAACAGACTATGGAAGAAAAAAGATTGGGAAAAACTTTTTGTAGAAAATCCCATTATGCATAATTTTTCTCTTGGCTTGGTATGGGGTATTTATGAAGATGGAGAACTAAAAGATACCTTTAGATATATGGAAGATGGTAGTTTTAATACAGTTGATGAGGAAGAATATAATCTTATAGACAATTCTTTTATAGGACTTGTACACCCTTTAGAACTGGAAACAGAAACTTTAGAAGGTTGGAAGCAGCAATTTGAAGATTATGAAATAGTACAGCCTTTCCCGCAACTACAAAGGAAGGTTTATACTGTGACTGAAGAAGAGAAAGAAATGAAGAATATAGAACGTTTTGCCGGAACTAAGATTAATGGGCTTTCACTTGTAGGTAAGCTTACTAAAATGGGATGGTATAGAGGTTCAATACAAGATGCAGGATGCTATTATCAGTTTTATAAGGAAGATGAAAAAATAGGAATAGGTGCAGAGCTTCAATTTGAGTATCTTGGAGTTGGTTATGAAGATGAAGAAACTACTATTTATGAACTTGTTTTCTACAAAGCAAGTACGGTCGAAAGAGGAAGCTATGTTTATGATGAAGTAACTGATGAGAATACAATTGCACCAATGAAGGTTCCCAAAAGATTCTTTAGCGAGATACTTTATGATGTGGACAGAACGTTAGAAGCTAAGACTGGTTTTACAGCTAATTGGAAAATGGATAGGTAAAAATCATGAGATTATATTTTAATATAAAGCAGGCAGGTTCACGTAAAAATTTTATAACAAAAGAGGAAGTGGTGTTGGAGTGCGTACCTTCAACTTTAAGGGAATTAATTAAATATACAGTTACGAGTAATGTTAGAGAGTTTAATGAAAATATAAAAAAGGAAAGACTTGTAGATTATCTTACAAATAGAGAGATTGAAGATAAAGCTGAAATTGGCAAAGTTTCCTTTGGAAGTATGTATAATGACTCCAAGCAGGATCTAGGCAAAGCACTGGAGTCTGCATACTTAGCATATGAAGACGGAATTTATAAGGTCTTTGTTGGTGATAAGGAGGCAGGAAAGTTAGATGAAGAGATAGAGTTAAAGGGTGATGATACATTAACCTTTATAAGATTCACTATGCTTTCTGGTAGACTATGGTAGTAAAATGGAGGAAGTTGAATGTATTTTGATAACGAAAAGGAAGAAATTGTTTTTAGATATTTAAAAACAATTATAGAAAAAAACTCTTCAGATAAGAATATAGCTTTAGCTAAAGAAATTACAGAAAATATTAATCCACCATATAGAGAACTTGAAAAAAAAGCTGATAGATTAAAAGTGCTTTTATGGGATAAAAGTATAAAGGCGATTGAAGAGGTATTTAAGGGAGAAAATTACAAAAAATTAGAATTATTGCTTCAGGAAGATTATGCAGAGCTTGGTAAAATAATTTGGGATAATGCAAGTAAATATCCTTATTCTATTGGTTATTATAGAAGATCCTACAGAACTAAAAAATCTTCACATCTATATTTAAACAAAAACATTGAAAAGCTAAAGGAGCTTATATATTTAAAGGCTTCAGACTTTTCTTTAGTAAAATATTTTGAAAATAATAAGGAAAAGTATAATGGTATAGGTGTTATTTCAGATATTATAGCTGTTGAGCTTGACAGGAATGATAATGAGGTTTTAGAAAAAATAAAAGAAGTAATTTATAGTGATAATAATACTTCAATAGTGACTAGGGAAATCATAAGAGGATTGTTAATGAGTGAAAATGAAGAAGCTCATAGAATCCTTGGAGACCTTTTACTTGCAGCAAAACTTCAAGAGGGTTTAAGGCAGGTTATAGTCGAAAACTTAGATGAAGGTTCTAAAAAAGCCTTTATATATATGTTAAAACTTATAATAGATAATAATTTAATTAGATTTTCTTCTGTAGTAAGAGGTTTTAGTGTATGGACAGGATTATATTTAGAAGCTGAAAAACCAAAGCTCATATTAAAATGCTTTGAGGCTGTATATAGGGTGTTAAAGGATAAAGAATATCAAGAGGAGTGCTTAGCTTCAGATGATAATATACTTTTATATACAGGTATTTGGTCTGTTGCCTTTAATGAACTTGAAGATGCAAAAGAGGTATTAAATGAGCTATTACATGGAAAGGTAAAATATAAGAAATTAGCAGCACTGCAGTTTTTAAGTCAAATTCAATTTGAAACCTATAAGCATAAAATTGCTTGTGAAATGTTAGAGGATGAAGATTTAGAAGTTGTAGGTTCCGCTTTGAAAAATATATTTACAGGTATAAATGCTTATAGCTTGATTTATAATAAAAATTTAATTAAACCTTATGTTGAACTAGGAGAAGCTTATTATGGAGTAGGACTTTTTAATAAATTGAAAAGAGTACTTGATAATATGCCTAAAAAGGAAATAACCTTTAAGGAATCCTTATTTCCATGGATAAGCTTTGAACTTACAAAAACAGAGCTAATGGATAATATGCTTTTAGCTGTAGGTATGAGCTATAATGATGAAATACTTGATATATTGATTGATTATAAGGATAAGATGAGTGTTCAGGCTAGAGAAGTTTTAGTGAAAAAATTTTTAAAGGAGCCTGAAAATCTTAAGCAAAGGAATGCTCTAATAGAAGCTTGTGGAGATAGGGGGCAATCTGTTAGAGAAGCAGCTTTTAAGACTATTAATGCTCTAGAATTGAACAGGGAAGATTATGTATATATAGAGGATTTACTTAAATATAAATCTGGAGATTTGAGAAAAAATGCAATAAAGCTGCTATTAAAACAATCTAATGAGGAATTAATGAAAAGTATTAACAATCTCATAAATAGCAAAGATGAAAATAAAAAGCTGGCTGCCATAGATATTGTAAATGCTATTGAAGGTGATACAAACCATAAACCTATCTTTGAGGAGAGCTTAAAAGCCGTAGCTGCTATGGAAGATGTATTGCAGAAAGGTAAACTGCTTACGGAAAACATAGGTAATGATCAAAAAGAAGGGAAAAATTTAAATAACGGCTTTGGATTATATGATCCATCAAAAGATTATGAACCTATAGAAATTAAAAATAATAATTTTGATATTCAAAGCAAGTTCTGTTCTACAGAGGAGGAAATTATTAAGATAGTTAATACTTTCAGCGAGCTAATAGATAAAAACAGAGACTTAGAATATGAGACAACACGCTGGGATGGAAATAAAGAGATGATTATCTTAGGCGGCTCTTATTATCTTCAGCCTTTTAGCACAGAAAGTAGGAAATTAAATAATTACCCATTAGCAGAAGAAATTAGGACAGCAGCAAGGAATATTGGTTTAGATGCTTGGAAGCTTTTAGAGTTAAATTTTTATATGAAAGCTGTTCATTTTAGAAGGTATTCTGCTAATAGCAAATGGTATGATGAGTTTTTAGAAATGAATTTTAATTATGGAACAGTTAAAAAGCTTAGTAAAAGTCTAGAGAAAATAAAATATTATCAGTTGATAAAAGATTACTTTATTTTGTTAGCAGATGAAATAGAAAAAGATGAGATCTTTAATATAAGCAAAACAATAACAGAATATATATATACAGTGATTCCAAAAGATAGACATACTAAAAAATATTCAGAAGGAAGCTACTATAATAGTGGTACTAGAATAAAAGCGTATTTTTCAGCAGCAAGTGAAATTAATGATTGGCTTTACCTTCTAAAAAATAACTCAGAAACTGATGATAAGTTTAAGGAGTATTTTAATATAGCCTATAATTATTATAAAGCTAGTGAGTATAACGTTAACGGAAGCTTAGAAATATATGATTTTGGAAAGGCTTTAGACCTTGATATTATAGATGAAAATGAAGCTTTAAAAGAAATTATGGGAAGACCTAATAGTAGTCAAAATATTGAATTATTAACTAGTGTACACAAATATCATAGAGAAAGAGTTATAAAATATGAAAAGTTATTAGAACTTGCAAGTAAGGCTGTAGAAGTTATAGGTGAAATAGAAGTAAATAGGGGAGAATTAGATACAGAAGTAACCCTATTAGCTTCGAAAGTAAAAAAATGCTATGGAGTAAACATTTTTGCTTCAATAATATTAGCATCAGAGAAAGATACTTATATTAGAGGCTATAATTTTGTGAGTGGAGATTGTACTAAGAAACAAATCTTAAGTCATTTATTAAAATGTTGTTATCCAAAAGCAGGTGAAACAGCTGAAAATTTAAAGAAGTTCTTAAAGGGTAAAAAAGTAACCAGTAAACAGCTGATTGAAGCAGCTATGTATTCACCTGGATGGTTAGATATAGTAGCTGAATATTTGGGCTATGAAGGACTAAAATCTGCCTGTTGGTACTTCCACGCTCACGTTAATGATTATTTTTCAGATGAAAAAACTGCTATTGTAGCAAGGTATACACCTATAACAGTTGAAGATTTAAAGGATGGAGCCTTTGATCAGGAATGGTTTAAAGAAGCATATGAAACTCTTGGAGAAAAGAACTTTAAGGTGGTTTACGATAGTGCAAAATATATTGCAGGCGGTGCTCTACATAAGAGATCTCAGCTTTTTGCAGATGCAACACTCGGAAAACTTGATTTAGAAGAAGTTAAAAATAGAGTTAAGGATAAGAGAAATAAGGATTATTTGCTTACTTATGGATTAATTCCAGTTAAGAATAAAGAAGATGTACTAGATAGATATGAATATATTCAAGAATTTATTAAGGAAAGTAAGAAGTTTGGAGCACAAAGACAATCAAGTGAAAGAAGAAGTGGAAGTATAGCATTGCTTAACCTGGCTAGAAATGCTGGCTTTTCGGATATAAATAGATTGATTTGGAATATGGAAACTTTAAAAATTCAAAGTGTACTAGCTTATTTGGAGCCTAAAGCAATTGAGGAAGTTGAAGTTCAGCTTGTAATTGACGAATTTGGACAAGCGGATGTGGTTTGTATTAAGGCAGGAAAAGCATTAAAGAGTATACCAGCAAAGCTTAAGAAAAATGAGTATATATTGGAAATAAATCAATTAAAGAAGGATCTAAAGGATCAATATGCAAGAGCAAGAAAAAGCTTTGAAGATGCCATGGAAAATGGGGAGATATTTAAAGGTGTAGAACTTATTGAGTTATGTAAAAATCCAGTATTAGCACCAATAATAAAAAGTCTTGTTTTTAAAACTAATGCTTTTATAGGATATTTACAAGAAAATAGTTTGATAAATTATAAAAATGAGGTATTTAAGTTAAAAGAAGATGATGATATTATAATTGCTCATCCACTTCATTTATATGAAGCTAAAGTTTGGAGAGATTATCAAAAGGATATATTTGAAAAGAAAATTGTGCAGCCTTTTAAACAAGTATTTAGAGAACTTTACCTGCCAAATAAAGATGAGCTAAAGGAACAGACTTTATCGAGAAGATATGCAGGCCATCAAGTACAGCCTAAAAAGACTTTGGCACTTTTAAAGACTAGGGGCTGGATGGCAAGCGATGAAGAAGGCTTACAAAAGGTATATTACAAGGAAAATATAATAGCAACTATATATGCCTTAGCAGATTGGTTCTCACCAGCAGATATAGAGTCGCCTACAATTGAATTTGTAAGATTTGAAGATAGAAAAACCTACAAGCTTTTAAATTTAGAAGAAGTATCAAAATTGATTTTTTCAGAGGTAATGAGGGATTTAGATTTAGTTGTAAGTGTAGCTCATGTTGGAGGAGTAGATCCGGAAGCAAGCATGTCAACTATTGAAGTAAGAACAGCAATTGTTGAGGAAATTTTAAAGCTTATGAAGTTAAGCAATGTTAAGTTAAAAGGAACTCATGCTCATATTTCAGGAGTCTATGGTGAATATACTGTTCACTTAGGAAGCGGTATAGTTCATAAGATGGGAAGTGGTGCTATTAATATAATTCCTATACATTCTGGACAAAGAGGAAAATTATTCTTACCATTTATAGACAGTGATCCAAAGAGTGCGGAAATAATATCTAAAATTGCTATTTTAGCAGAAGATAGTAAAATAAAAGATCCAAGCATACTGGAGCAAGTTGTATAACTTTCAAAATTTTAACTTGCGGAGTGGTGCTGAAAATCAGTAACACTCCGCAGAATAATTGATATTGCAATAATTAATAGAGAATAATACAACATTCCCAATATATATAAAGAATTTTTATTAGAAATCAATGGAGCAGAATTAAAATACCAATTGTAATTGTGTATCACGATGCTGAATATATGAAAGTATTATCTAAAAATATGGAAGATTTCATTTTTAGAGGCCTTTTAGAATGTGGCAAAAATATAGAAGATAATGAAATTGAGTAAAGTACGCATTAGTGAAAGAGGGAATTATATGATTCAAAAATTGATTAAAGAAAAACAATATGATGAAATTATTAAATATTATACGAGTGAAAATATTAATGAAACAGATAAGTTTGGAAGAACAATACTACATAATTTAATTATTAATAAATTACCACTAGATATATTTAAAGATATGATAGATAAAGGAGCCAATCCCTATTTAAAGGATAAATCTGGACAAAATGCTATGATAAAAGCAATTAAATTTAAAGATGTTGATGTCATTAAGTATTTGATAAACTATGGATTTGAACTTAATTCAGACATTGGAATCATTGATACACCGTGGTTTTTTGCAAGGAATGATTGTAATATAGCAGATTTACTCATAGCTACACATAATTCCATTCGTCTTAGACTCTATGAAGAGGAGAAACAATTAATTGATGATTTATTATATGATGAAGAGTGTTTTAGTAAGCTTGATAAATTGAATACTTCAGAACTTATACATGGTTATATTTTAGGATTTAACTATGATGATGATCTTAAAACAATTAAATATTTGTTAGAAAAGCCTATTTGTAAAGAAATTACAGCAATTGAAGTCTTCCAATTAATTGATGGGAGATATCTGCTTGAACATGAGAAATCAGAGTATGATGAAAATGCATATGAGCTAATCAAATATATACTATTAAAATATCCACAAATTAATAATTATTATGAACTTGGGTATTTGTAAAAGTTATATTTGCTTAGAACTAAACTCTGTAATTTTGCTATAAGTGAGAATATTGTTATAGACCTAAAAATTTACATAGAAAGTGGAGAAAGTTCTTTAAAATTAGGATAAGTTGGAGAATGAATGGGGATAAGTAAAAAATCGTAAGATTCTTATGCAAGTCTATTGATGAATTAATTGAAAAAGAATTTGCACGAGATAATAGAGAAATATAAAAACCTATTAGAAGATTGGAGTGAACAAATAATGAAAAAAAGCATTTTACCAATACCGACACATCTTAAAAATATATTAATTCCTAAAGGAGACAAGAATGATGAATTTTTTGTGGCAGGAGATATTGCTTGTACATGCGGAAACAAAGAATTTTCTTTAAGTTACCTTGGAGCATATGAGAACGAAATTATTACATTATGTGAATATGAAGGCGTTTTTTATTTAGCAATAGAATGCAAATGTAAAGAATGTGGGAAAGTACATTTAATATTTGATGATAATCTTCATGGTTGGAATGGATTCGTTTGTGGTGACGAATCTGGATTTAAGGGATATGAAGATTTTCCAATGGAAAAATTTAAAAAATTATGGAGATGCCAAAAATGTAATGACGAGCACCATGAAGTATCAGTAGCCATTTCATCTGGAGGTAAAGAAGATTTCTTAGAAAATTGTGAAGATACAGAGTTTAGTGAAGAGGACTGGGTAAATGCTTTTAGTTGGATTACAATAAGCACAAGGTGTACAAATTGTGGTTTTATAGATGAAACCTGGATTGATTATGAAACTATGTAGAAATTGCCTAATATATTAATGTTAGAGTGGTAAATTAAAATAGTATATTGGCGGATCAGGAGAGAAATATGATTTATTTTACATCAGATTTACATTTTAATCATGAAAAAATCATCAAGCACACAACAGACCATTTCATACGGTAGATGAAATGAATGGAAGATTAATAAAAAATTGGAATAATGTCATAAGACCTAATGATGAAGTTTATATTTTAGGGGATTTTACTATGAAAGGCGGCATAATTGCCAATCATTATTTACAATTATTATGTGGTACTAAATACTTAATAAAAGGAAATCATGATAATTTTATTGACGACAATGCTTTTAATAAAGACTTATTTCAATGGATTAAAGATTATCATGAAATTGAATATAGAAATTATAAATTTGTACTGTTTCATTATCCTATACTGGAATGGAACAAAAAAGGGCATGGTTCTATTCATTTACATGGACATATACATTCAGATATTACATATAATCTTGAAATGCTAAAAAATGAAGTAAAGAGATACGATGTAGGTGTTGATGCAAATAATTATATGCCTATATCAATCGAGGAAATTATTAAAACATTAGGGTAGAAGATTATGAATATATTTATATTCAAAACAAGTTTTAGCAAAGGTAGCACCTAAAAATGTATTGATTTATTGTTCTCAAAATTTTAATAATATAAAATATTCTTGTGAAAATTTTACAGTAAGGAATGATTCAATGTATATAAAGTTCAAATTGGAGTGGTTTAAGAATGGAAAAGAATACGATACGTATATGGAAATCGTAAATGGATATGCTGAAAGACAAATAATGATATGTGATAACAGATATATAGCATCAAATAGAGAAGATAAGGATATGGGATTTTTCTTAGCAGAAGGCTTAATTGAAACAAATGAATTGGATGAAATAGTAAGCCAAAATGAGTTTGAAGAGGTATAGTCTAACGGGGAGGTGTTTAATGGAAATTACAGGATTGTGGTCTGTAGGAAGTATTTATTATGGAAGTTTTGAAGAATCTTTTGTGGCATTTATGGAGAATAATTTAGGCTTCATTTATTACATGAATATAAAATATGATGAAATTGAATTATTTAAATGGAAAATAGATGATTTTGAAGCTATAAGTATAAATGGAATTGAGGTTTATTCATTTGAGGATGAGGTTTTAAAGGAAGTTAATAAGAATAATGTAACAAATTTGAAAAATCTTAAGGTTAAAAAGTATAAGAAAACAGCATTTAATAACAAGGAAATTGAAGTATTAGAATTTTCACAACCATTAGTACTAGAAGATATGGAATTCGGATTAGAAGAAAAAAATGTTATAAGTAGCCATACTTATAAAAGGCTACTTCAATTGATTGGAGACAATTTACCAGAAGAATATAAAATAAATGTATATCAAGAAAATCACTAATTTTTATAATAATGAAATGGAGAAACATGATAATCTTGAGAAGAGAATTACAGCCACCTAAAATTGATGAAAATCTAGTAAAAGAACTAATACAGCTTATTGAAGAAATTTCTGATTTATCTCACGAATACTATGAAGAATATTATGAGAAAAATGAAAAGACAATTTTAAATAATAAAATAGATCAGCTTAATTCAAAGGTTCATAAAGAATATGAACCTTTGGATTTTCAAAATTATATAGGAGCCATGTCACTTGAGGAGTTTGCTAAAGAGATATCATTACCGAATCCGCCAGTGGTAAGTGACATAAGTGTTGAGGAAGTAACTAAAATAGTACAGATGATTGTTGAACTTAAGTCACCAGAAGGAATTGAAGAGGTGGAAGAAGTAGGCGACTATATATGTTATTACATAGATCTATTAGAAAAAAGCATTCCTCATGATAATATTTCAGATTTAATATATTGGTATGATGTTGAGGAATATGGTCATGAATCAAGTGCAAGAGAAATTGCAGAGAAGGCCTTTAAGACAAGAAAAGTTATTAATTTATAGAGTGGAATACTTGATTAAAAAGTTAGGAAAGGAAAGAAAAGATGAGAGATACTATTGTGAATTTAAACCTTCCACAGGAGGCAAAAGAATTCTTATTAAAAACAAAGATAGAAGAAGATGAATTTGAATATATAAATATTAAATTTTTCAGTGAAGAAAATGGTTTCTTATGTGATGTGGTGGAATGGACAAAAATAAATGATTTAACGCTAAAAGACTTAAATGAAGATTATGTGGAAGAATTTTTAGGAGAGCTTGAAAAATTTAGAGACTATCACGTTATTGCTGAAAATTTAGATAGTGGAAATTTAATAGCAATGCAAGAAGGTACAGGTGAAATTTATGAACTTGAACATGAAGTTATAGAGGAAATAGTAACATATTTCGTTAACTCTTCTTTTCCTAAAGCTTATGAGAGTATGAATTACTTTAAGGAAATTAAAGATAAAGTCTTAAGATTTAGAAAACAAGAAAGCGTAGAAAAAATTCAAGAGATGTTTGAAAGAGATATGCAAAAATTTATCTTAATAGACAGTAAAGTAGTTATTGACGGTAATGAAAATAATAAGCAGTTTTGGAATGGAGTATTATTCAGCTTTAAAGAATGGTATTTTGACTAATGTTTATGAAGGTGTAGCATGGATAAAAATTCAGAATCTAAAGTTGAAAAAGGACTAAAATTTTTTAATAATAGGGATTATGAAAAGGTAGTACTATATTTTAATAAAGTTTTAGATATAGATAACAACTATGCAGATGGATATTATTTAAATATGAAGATAGCTTAAAATACAGGTGGTAATTATGAGGAAAGAATTGAAAGCAAAACTAGAAAAAATATAAAATATTTTAGGTGATGGTTGTGAATATATTGTTTTAGCGCATGTAGAAGAAAATTTAAATAATAATTTAATAAATAATTATGAAACAAGCCTAGGTGTATATTACGAAATAAAAAATAAATATGATTATTTAAGATTTGTAGATGTAATATTTTGGGTAGATGAAGAAACTTTTAACGAGCGTCAAATATACCTTATGCTTTATGGGGTTTCAGGGAAAAAAGAATGGATATGTATTGGAGAAGTTGAACCATATCCACTGTTGCTCAATATAAAAACAGGTATTGTGAGTTGTGTTGTAAATGAACCTGGCTTAAAGTGCGAAATGAAAGAATATGTTATGTTCGAAGAGTTTATGAATAAATATGTATTAGGAGAAAAATACTTAGAACTTGGAACTGATAAAGAATGGTATGAATTTATGAAGGAACATGAAATATTTTGTGAGGTGGAAAATGATTAAAGAAGATAGGGAGGTTATAAAAAAATACTTTGAAATTTTAAGTAATAATCATCCCGAAAAATTTGAAATAGAAAAAATGCTTAATGAGAATGGACAAGCTATTGTTCCAGAAGATATGAAGAATTGCACTGATGAGAACAAATGGGTGCTTGTAGAATCAAATGTCTCAGAAGAAGATATTTTCAAATTAGAGGAAAAGATCAATGTAAAATTACCATCTTTATATAAAGCATTTATTTCTACATATTTTCATATGTTTGAAGAATTAGATGGAGTTTTAGATGATTTCCATTGTGAGGATGGCAAGGAGATTTATGTTGATATATTGCCTCAACCATCAAATAAGCCTCTAAAGGTTATAGAAAATGTTTATAAAGAATGCGAAGAGATAATAGGATTCGGGTATATACCAATTGGAGATTTTAACGGATGGGGTCCTCTTTGCTTTGATGTATATAACAGCTATAAGCTTGTATGGCTTGATCATGAAGAATACTATAGTTGTGAAACCAGAGAAGAGCTAGAAGAATTAGGAGAAACAATTTTGGATAATTTTAAAGAATTTTTGGAATGCTTTTTTGCTGGAGTTACACATAACTGTTAAATTGGGGAGAAAAAATGGAAATAGAAAGTGTAAAGATTATTAATGTCAAAAAAGATTATATGGACTCTATTGATGGACAAAAGAATTTAATAAATATTATAAATGGCAATGTTAACTGTGATGAAATGATAGCATACCAAACAAGTGATTATGTTGTAAGTGAAATTTTTCGTGAAGATTATTATATTAAGAATTACGAGAATGATAAGAAATATAAAAAAGAAAAAGTTATTCATTCTTTACTATTTGGAATAAGCGATTTCAATTATAAAAATAGTGCATTAGAGATTGAACTTGGAATAGAAAATCTTACAGAAGAACAAATAGCAGAAAAAGTAGTTGAAATCTATGGCATAAATAAGAATGATAAAGAAGAAATGCAAATGATAGCAAATAACTTCACAAATCATGATAATGTTGATTTAAAGTACATATCCATAGAAAATATTCAAAATATAATTTCAGATTTAGAAAAACTGAATATAGAAGGCTTATGCAAAAGTATAGAAGAAGAACTTAAATCGCAGGGAATTTCCTTTGATGAAATTGGCGAAAGAGATATGGAATTTATTAATTTACTAAAAGAATTTTATACAGAAGCGCTGAAAGATAGCAATGGCATAGTATATTCGTTAAGTGATACTTACGATTTTTGTGAAGAAGATTAGCTTTGCATATATAAATAATATTTTAATGAAGTATAGGTAGATGAGGAGTGTTAAGTAAAATGGGATTGGAACAGCATTTAACGGAAAAAATAAGTAATGTGCTTTTAGATTTAGGCTTAACGTATGAAGTTATTGATGATTTTAAAGAATATGTGGAAGGCAACATCAAAGAAGAGGATTTCTTTAATAAACTTCCTAGTATAGATATGAAACAGTTAAAGAGTGATGCACTAGATGCTGTAGTTAGTGCATATCATTCTTTAGTCAAGCATAAAGCTAATGAATATTTATCAAAATATTTAAGAATACTATTTAAAATGGGCAAGTCTTCTTTATTTTTTGTCTTAGATAAGACAAGTTATTATAAACCAACTTCTTATTATAAAGAGTTTTTAAAATACGGTTTAAGTCCAGTCTTTGTTATAGCTTATTATGCCACGTCTATCACTGAGCAGGAAAAAACTTTAGATCGTGGATTTATTTTGTTTTATGATAGTCTTTATGAAAAGTATAGAGATTCATTTTTAGAAGCTATTAAGATAAGCGAAATAAATGAAAAAGCTATAATAATAACTTATTTAGCTTACAAGGAAAAAGATAAAGAATATTTCCAGTGGTTAGAAAATGACATGATTGAATCCATAGGAAATTTATTTAATAATAGTATATCTGAAATGCAGAAAGACGCATTAATTGAATATTTAAAGGAAGGAACTTCCAATCTGCAAGACATAGTGGAAAATTTAAAGAATGATAGCAGATTAGTAGTAAACCTTAATAAGTATATTTTTAGGTTTTTGATAGGAACTAGTTGTACTATATGCGTTGAATCTGAAATATCAAGAAGATTTACTAAATTTGCTGCAGAATTTGATTATAAAGAGTTCTTTTACGATTTACATAACTATCTAAAATATAACAGATATAATGTAATATCAAACCTTGTGGATGCGCTTCAAATTAAAAGAGAATCTTACATCGCATGGCTTGGAGCGTCTAACAATTTAAATTATAACTATACCTATGGAAAAGAATTAAAGGAAGAAGCAGATAAACACATAGAAGAATTTAAAAAAGCTACAGAAATGTGTTTTGGCATGAATAAAGCTTATATGGCCTTCCTTCTTTGGCAAAAAGGAGAAGGTAAGGAATTCCTAAATGATGCAGAAGATGCTTTTATACATGAATTTTCTACGTTTATGGACAAGAATGGTATTGAAAGAGAGGTTTACGAAGATTTTATACAATACTTAGAAGGAAATATCTCTTTTAGTGACATAGATAAGTCGTTGGAAGGCTTATTTAGAAAACGAGATATGTACATGTCTTCATTTAATTTTTCTAAAATTCTATTTTGGCTAAAGGATCAATCTTTGATGTTTTCAAGGGCCATGGATATATTTATTGCCATAGGAAATCCAGACATATTAAGAAATATGTATAATGATTATCTTAAATACGAGGGAAAAAAAGCATCAGAAGATGATTTGAATTCTTACATTGAACTACTTGTAAATTGTGGAGCATCTATTAAAAACTATATATGTTATTTAGGACATTGTGCATTTGGTAATTACGTCAGAAATAGCTTAAGCAGCCAAGCAGTTAAAATTATAGAAAAGTTAATTGGAACAAAGGAAGAAGAGGTAATAGAAAATATCACTAATTGTGATGCTGAAAGTAGAAAGGGAATTTTAGAAACTTTAAATAAAACTCTTGAGGAGACTAAAAGTGCAAAAATTCTTATAGAGTATTTAGGCGATTCATCTAAAGTCGTAAAGGAAACAGTAATAAAGCTTTTAAGCCCAAGCAAGATAAAGCAGCAGATGGTGATAACTAGCTTAAGTTCAAAAAAACAGGCAGTTAGGGAATCGGCAGTAAAGGTGCTTTTAAAGAGCGGTGATGAAAAAGTTATGGAAGCCTTAAACAAAGCCTTAGAAGTAGAAAAAAGTGAAAAGATAAAAGCGCTTATAAGGGAAGCTTTAAATCTAGAAAGTGCTTTGGAAGAAAAAAATGAAGAATTAGATATTTTAAAATACTGTAAGCAGGGTTTAAAAGGTAATAAAGCAGCAACTCTAAGATGGCTGAATTGTGATACTTTGACAAAGATAAAGTTTAAGGATAGTGAAGCTTATGCAGAAAGTGAAATTATAAAATATATGCTTGTATGTTATGCTTCCTGTATTGAAATTGGATTAAGTAGTGAAGCTTTAAAGGTAGGAGAACTTTTAGATAAAAGGGACTTATCTAAACTTGCCTTAGAAGTTCTACAAAGGTGGCTGGATGCAGGTGCAGAAAGTAAGAAAAAATGGGTACTACCATTTGCTTCAGTTTATGGAGACTATGAAGTGATAAGTTTAATTAAAAAGAATATAGAAGAGTGGCCTAAGAATTCAAGAGGTGCAATAGCTAGTGAAGCAGTTAAGGCTCTTGCTCTAAATGGAAGTAATGAGGCTTTGATAATAGTAGACAATATATCAAGAAAGTTTAAATTTAAGCAAGTTAAAAATGCAGCAGCTTCAGCTCTTAAATTTGCAGCAGAGCAAATGGGAATAGACATAGAAGAGCTTTCTGATAGAATAGTTCCAAACTTAGGCTTTGATGTAAGAGGAGAAAGAATTTTTGATTATGGAGATAGAAAATTTATTGCATCACTTACTCCAGAGCTCACTTTAGAAGTAACTGATGAAAGTGGCAAAAAGCTTAAAAGCCTGCCAACTCCAGCTAAGAAGGATGATGAAGTTAAGGCAAAGGAAGCTTCTGCAGAATTTAAAAATTTAAAGAAGCAGTTAAAAACAGTTGCTAATATACAAGCGATTCGTTTAGAAATGGCCTTATCTAGTAATAGAAAATGGACAAAAGAATCTTGGATAAAACTTTTTGTTGAAAATCCTATTATGCATAAGTTTGCTATAGGTCTTGTCTGGGGGATTTATAAAGATGATGTTTTAACTGATAGCTTTAGATATATGGAAGATGGCAGCTTTAATACTAAGGATGAAGAAGAGTATGAATTAGAAGATGGAATGATAATAGGAATTGTTCATCCTATTGAATTAAATAGTGAAGACATAGCTTTATGGAAAGAACAATTTGAAAACTATGAAATTAAACAGCCTTTTGAACAGCTAAATAGAGAAATCTTTACTGTTACAGAAGAAGAAAGAAATAGAAATACTGTAGAGCGCTTTGGTGGAGTCATGTTAAATGGTTTATCCTTACTTGGTAAATTAACGGACTTTGGATGGATTAGAGGAGCCATTGGCGATGGTGGTGGTTATTATGCTTTTTATAAAGAAGACAATAATCATAAAGTGGAAGTAGGACTAAATTTCAGCGGTGTATCTGTAGGCTATGAAAGTGAAGAAGTAACAGTATATGATTTGTGTTTTTATAAATTAGGAACCATGTCTAAGTATGCGTATATAAATGAGAAAACACAGAAACAAAATACTATATCCATAGGTACACTGCCTGAGAGATTCTTTAGTGAAATTCTTTATCAAGTGAGTAGAGCTTTGGTTTCTAAAACAGGAAACAATGATAAATGGAGAGAAGAGAAATAAGGAGATGTTAAAAGTGAAAATATATACAGATAAAAGTGGGATATTTGAAGATTTTAATTTCAAGCTTATAGTAATTGATGCTTTGTTAGATAAAAATCCATCCTTTGAAAAAGAATTAGAAGCATTAATTGAAGAGTATGCTGAAAATTACCAATGGTATACAGATGCAGGACCCATTGAAGAAATACTTGAGTTTTTTGCACAGTTAAATATAGAAAAGAAAGATTTAGATAAGATTAAGGAATTATGTTTTGATGGTGGCAATGAAATTTATGGAGTTATACAACCTGACTGGGATGGTGAATATTACTATTTTGATGTTAAATCAGTAAAAGGCTTTGAAGTAATTGAAAATCTAAAATCTGTAGAGCTTATTAGTATGGTGGAGGAAGAAGCCTTAGAACCAATGAAAAAACAAGGTATTGTTATTGAATAAAGGGGAATTTGTAATGAGCAGAATTAGTGAATATATGGATGAGATGCTTAAGATATATGGTTATAAGGTAGAAGTTACCAAAAGAAACTTTGTATTTGGAGAAATTAAATTTAAGGGAATGGTGATATTGTGAGATATGAAAAAGAACTTGACGCATTAAAATATATAGACCAACTGATTTCGCATAAAGAAGAAAGAGACTTGTATTCTAAAAAGCAGGTTGAAGAAATGAGAAAAGAGTATCCTCAAATTCCTGAGGATTATTTAGAGTATCTTTCAGAGATAGGAGCAGGTAGTTTGGGAAATGAGTTTTGTACTATCTTTGGAGATTTATGTGAACTTGATGAGTTCTATGATGAGAGTCTTTTGGAATTTTTAAATTTTGAAGAAAGAGTATTACAATTTGGATGTGACCATTCTAATAAAGCTTTAGTTTTTTTAGTCGATGACAATTGGAAAGTAGGAGAAATCTGGGATGATGATTTAGGAACCATAGAGAGGACTGGAAAGACATTTTATGAATATATTTGTGAAATAATAAATTATCTTTATAAAGTCGAAAAGGAGTAGATACATGGGTACAATTATTATTAAATTAAATCCAGAAAAACTTGAAAATCTAGATTTAGATTTAAGATATTTAGTTCCGGGTAGAATTGAAGAAGTGACAAAAGGAAAAGTTCAAGATAATGGATATGATTATAGCTTAGATGATACAAATTCCATGATAGTTTTCATGACATCAGAAAATCCAGAAGAGGATGTAAATGAGGTTCTACAAATTTTAAAAAATGAAAAGTTTTTAGATAATGACATTTATGAATCAGGGATTGTGGCTATTTCACATGGTGATGGCGAAGATGAGGATGAATATAAGGTAATACATCCTGACAATTTTAAAGAGAAATTTAGGTTATAGATAAATTCATTGAAATAGGAGGAAAGTATGAGTAAAAATAAAGAGATAAAAACCTTTGATAGAAGATTCAAAGATGAGATATTTGAGGTAGCTGCTGTAACATCCTCTCTAGGAGTTGGTGCAGGCAAAGGAGGAAAAGAAGAGTTATGGAGGGCTTCTATAAACCTTATTGCTTGGAAGGATTTAAACAGCAATGAGCCATCAGTAAAAGAGGAGATTAATTTATCGTGGCTTACTGATAGCGAAGGATTAAAGGAATGGCAAAAGACTATTAAAGGAAATTCTATAATTAAACTTAAACTTAGAAAAGGCGAAAAATCCTTCATGCTTGTGGAGCTCATGGATGCAAACTATAAGGATAAGGAGCTTCAGGATATATTAGCAGAAGAACTTAAACCAGTATTTTATGAAGATGAAATCCTTGGAAAATTTCAATTAGATAAAGGTATTAAGACTTTTCAGAATGATATCATTTGGGCCGGAGAAGAAGGACTATTATATTTTGATCTAGATGAGGATGAAAGAATGGAAGATTCTCTTAAAACTGCTCATGAGCTTTTCAAAAATCAAAAAGATTGGAGCGATAGAATTAGAGCTTATGCTGCAAGTGAACTTTTAGAACTTGCCAATGATTGGATTGATGAAGAGGATGAAATTGACGAAGTTACAGAAGAAATGTTTATTAAATCTATAGAGTTGGATACCATAAGTGTTTATCCTGAAGGTGAGTTTGAGATTTTCTTTTTTGATGGAGACTTGTTTGCAGGACACTGCATTATAGTCAGCGGAAATATAAATGGTAGTTTTGAGTCAGCAGATATCGCGGGCTAAAAGGAAGAATAAAGGAGAGTATATATGAGTGAAATAAAAGCATTAAAACCTACCGTTGAAATATTATATGCAGAGGAATTAGCCGCATTAGAAGCTAACGATAACGGGCCTAAACCTGCAAACTGGAGATTATCTCCTAAGGCTGTAAGGACTTTTATTTTAGGAAGCAGTAAGCCTTTAAAGTTAAAAAGAAAGAATGTTAATGTTACAAAGAAATTTTATGGAGATGATACTCTTATTGAAAGATGTATTATAACTTTAGCTGGAAACAGAGGACTTATGCTGGTTGGAGAGCCTGGGACAGCTAAAACCATGTTAAGTGAGCTTTTATCTGCTGCTATTTGTGGATATAGTACAAACACTATACAAGGAACTGCAGGAACAACAGAGGATATGATTAAGTATACTTGGAATTATGCTTTGCTTCTAGCTAAAGGACCAGTTAAAGAAGCGCTAGTACCTTCTCCTTTGTATATAGGCATGCAAAAGGGAATTATAACTAGATTTGAGGAAATCACTAGATGCCCAGCAGAGGTGCAAGATAGTTTAATCAGTGTACTTAGTGATAAAGTTTTAAATATACCAGAGTTTGGAGAAGAAGGAATGCTTTGTGCATCTCCTGGTTTCAATGTTATAGCTACTGCTAATACTAGAGACCGTGGAGTTAATGAAATGAGTAGCGCCTTAAAGAGAAGATTTAATTTTGAAACTGTATTCCCAATAAGCGATGTTTCTTTAGAAGCTAAGATTATAGAAGGGGAAGTTGAAAAGCTTATTAGGAATTCAAATATTGATATGGAAGTGGATAGAGATGCAGCAGAAATTCTTGCTACAACCTTTCATGAGTTAAGAGAAGGGATATCTTCTGAAGGTAGTAGAATTGACAAGCCTTCTGCAGTAATGAGTACAGCTGAGGCAGTGTCAGTTTATTATCAAACTCTTATGAGTAGTTTTTACTATGGAGATTCTAAAATTGATATGAGTACTATGGTACAAAACATACTAGGTTCTGTCCTTAAGGAAAGCCGTGAAGATGTGGATAAACTAAGGAGTTATTTTAATATTGTAGTTAAAGGTAAAAGTACAAAAATGGGTGGTAACTGGAAGGATTTCTATGAAGCTAAAAAGTGGATTAAATAAAGGTGGAGCTAGCATGGGTAAAAATATAGGTAATCAGGATATAGATAATAAAATAAAAAACTATGTGAAAAAAGCTTATAATTTAGAAAGCAAAGTAATGTTTTTCCCAGTAAGACACCACAGCCCTGCCTGTAGCTTTCATCTGAAAAATGTAATAGAGAGTTATAATCCTGAAATTATATTAATTGAAGGGCCTGTAGAGGCCAATAAAGTAATAAAATATATAGCTCATGAGGAAACTAAAGCTCCTGTATGCATTTACTATAGTTATTTTGATAGAAATTCATTTATAGAAGAAAATAAAGAAAAGTATAGGTGCTATTATCCCTTTTTAGATTTTTCGCCAGAGCTTTTAGCATTAAGAGAAGGAAAAAAGAAAAATATTGCTTGCGAGTTCATAGATTTATCATATGCTGAAATACTTATAAACAGCAAAAAACTAGAGATTATGGGAAAAGCTCAGGAGAAAAATGCCTATAATGATGATTATTTAATGAAGGAAAGTATTTTTATTAAAACCCTTTGTGAAAAGGAAGGCTGCAGAAATTATAATGAGCTTTGGGAAAAATTATTCGAAATAGATGGACTTAAGATAAGTACTGAGAAGTTTATAGAAAATATGATATTTTCCTGCTATCTTTCTAGGGAAAGCTATAATGAAGAAATGCTTAAAGAAGATGGATGCCTTTCTAGAGAAAAATTTATGAGTATGAAAATAAGAGAAGCTATTAAAAAATACAATAAAGTTCTTGTAGTAAGCGGAGGATTTCATACTTCTGCTCTTATTGATGGACTCGAATCTAATGAGGAAATAACTCTTCATAATATAGCACAAGAGGACACAGGAGTATATGCCATGGTCTATTCCTTTGAGGAAAGTGATCAATTAAATGGTTATGCCAGTGGAATGCCTCATCCTGCTTTTCATCAACGAGTTTTTGAAAATATTCAGAAAAAGATGGATAAGCCTTACGAAGAAGCAGTTCTTAATTATATTGTACACTGCGGGAAACTTATAAGAAAAAATCATGGAAATCTTTCTACAGCAGATGAAATTGAAGCCTTTAATATGGCAAAGGGACTTAAATCTTTAAGAAACAAGTATGAATGTGGAGTTTATGAGCTTAAGGATGGCATAACATCTTCTTTTGTAAAAGGTGAAATGGATGCAGAGGCACAAGTTTCTTTAAAATATTTGAGAGACCTGCTTACAGGAAATAAAATAGGTAAGCTATGTGCATTAGTAGAAGTGCCACCTATAGTACAAGATTTTAATGAATTGTGCAGAAAGTTTAACATAAAAACCACTACTTTAGAAAATGAAGTGCCATTAAGTATTTATAAGAGTAAAAAACATAGGGAGCAAAGTAAGTTTTTTCATATAATGAAGTTCTTAAATACTAACTTTTGCTTCATGGAAAAGGGACCTGATTTTATTAAAAGGAAAAATACCAATTTAGTAAGAGAAGTATGGAAGTATAAATGGACTACTAAGCTTCAAAGTACACTTATAGAACTTTCAGTGCATGGCGGGAGCTTAAAGGAGGCAGCGAGTTCTATACTTACAAAGAGGTTTGTCTCTTGTGAAAATGTATCTGGAGAAGCTTCACTGCTTTTAATAGAAGCTACACTTATGGGCGTTGAAAGCAGTTTTCAGGGACTTCTTCCTTCATTTGGTGAGATCTTAAATGGAGATGAAGATTTTGTATCAGTTACAAATTCTTGTTACAATCTAAATTTTTTATGTAATTCAGAGGATTTGCTTAACATTACTATGAATGAAAAGCTTAAAGAATTCTTTACTGCTGCTTATAATAAAGCTGTGTCTCAAATAACAAGTTTAAGCACTGTAGATTATGACAATGAAAATGAAGTTATATCTAAGCTAAAAGATATTTATCATATTTCTAATAAAGCTGATTTTGATAGTGAAACCTTAATCGACAGCTTAAAACTGCTTATTAATAAGAAGAATCTAAACAGCGCAGTTGAAGGAGCAGCATTAGGTATATTATACGGATTAAATTCTATTAATTCTAAGGAAGTAACAGATAAGGCAATGCAGTATCTTTATGGAACTGGGGAAAAACTTATGAAGTCAGGAAGCTTTTTAAAAGGACTATTTTCTACAGCTAAAGACTTATTACTTATCGAAGAGGATTTACTTAATGGAATAGATAGCTTTATGAGAAACATAGAAGAGGAACACTTCATGGCACTTCTTCCAGATTTAAGATTCAGTTTTACATTCTTTAATCCTTTTGAAATTGACAGTATTGCTAAAGAGGCAGCAAAAGTGTACAGCACTAATGATGATAGCATTCTATATGAAAAGGCATTAAAAGAAGAGGATATAAACCTAGCAGTATCATTAGATAAATATGCAATGGAGATTTTGAAGAAGTGGAATATACATCCATAAAGTACCAGATGTAAGATTCTAGATAAAGTGCAGATTAAATAACTTATATTGTGGGAATTGGTTTGAGTTAACAGTTATATGATGTGAAATAATATTTGCTAAGTGTAAGTTTTACTTTAAAAGAGAAAGGGTAAGGTATGAATGAAGATTTAATTGGTTTAAATAGATGGCGATTAGTACTTGGAAAGTTTGCAGAGGATAGAATAGGTTTTTCAGAAGATAGTAGCAATTACTCAGAGCTTAGTGATCTGCTAGAGTTCTTATATGATAGAGATTATGATGAAGAAAGAGGAATAAGAGTAGATGACCCAAGAGGAGGAAGAGGAAGCTCTAAGCTTACAGTGCCTTCTTGGATAACAAAGGTTAGAAGCTTATTTCCTAAAGAAACAGTGGAAATATTAGAAAAGCATGCTCTAGAAAAATATAACATGAAGGAGCTTTTAACAGATAAAAAAGTGCTAGAGGCCATGGAGCCTAATGCAGAGCTTTTAAAAAATATATTGCAGATGAAACATTTAATGAAGGGAGATGTTTTAGATACAGCAAGAAAAATAGTTAAAAAGGTAGTCGATGAAATAACTAAAAGTCTAGAAAATGAAGTAAAGCTTACTATTATGGGAAAAGTGGACAGAAACAAAAGAAGTGCTGTGAAGTCTGCTAGAAACATTGATTTTAAAAGAACGATAAGAGCTAATTTAAAAAATTATGATAAAGAAGAAGAGAGAATAATTGTAGACAAAGTTTATTTTTATGGAAGAGTAAGAAAATACAATCCTTGGAACATAGTTGTTGCTGTAGATGAAAGTGCCAGTATGCTCTCTTCTGTTATTCACAGTGCTATAATGGCAGGCATATTTTCAAAGCTCCCTATGTTAAAAACCAGCCTTTTTATTTTTGACACGGAAATAGTAGACTTAACTTCTTATGTGGATGATGCAGTTCAAACACTTATGAGTGTTCAGCTGGGAGGAGGGACTAATATAGGAAAGGCTTTAGGTTATGCGGAAAAATTGATAGAAAGTCCTTTAAGAACTATGGTAGTAATGGTGACAGACCTTTATGATGGGTATAATTACAACATAATGTATGCAAGGGCTAAGGCAATAATTGAAACTGGAGCTAAGCTTATAATTCTTACAGCCTTGGATGATAAAGCTAATGGCTTTTATGATAAGAAGGCTGCAGCTAAGATGACTGCACTTGGAGCAGAGGTTGCAGCGATGACGCCAGGAGGGTTAGCTAAATGGATAGCAAAGATAATTTCCTAAGTAAGTTAAAATCTTATATTCTTTCTATTAATGATGAATATCTTATTGGAGTTACCAATAAAGGTATATTTAATAGAGCGTCAAAGGACTTAAACTCCGATGCTGGTGTTAAAATTACAGTGGAAGAAACATCTATAAAATGTGAACTGCCAGATGGAAATTCATGTAGCGTAAATGAAGATATACAAGCGTTTAAGTGTAGCTGTCCTTCGAGGAGTATTTGTAAGCATACTGTAATGAGTTACTTATATATAAAGAATCATATGGAAGAAATCTTTGGAGAGTCCTCTTCTTTAAATGAGAGTTCTAGTGAAGAAATGGAAATATCAAAACAACATGAAGAATTTAGTCCAGATTATTCAGAACTTTTAAATATAAACTTAAAGAGTATAAAAACTGCTTTGGGTGACAGAGAATTTGGAAATATTGTTAAGAGAATGGAGTTTGGATTAAGAGCAGATATAAAAGAAGATGCCCTTCTTCAGGTGGAATTTGCAGGAGAAGAAACTGTAAAGTTTATTTCTGTGAATGGCGAAAAAGAGAAAGAAATATCCATAAAGGATAGCAGTATAGTCAATAATGCTTTGTGCAGCTGCAAGAGTAAAGCACTTTGTAGACACAAGGCAGAGGCAGTAATTCACTATGGTCTTTACAAAGGCATGTTAAAGAAAGAAGAAGTTATTTATTTAATTGCTAAGGACAAAATTGTAAGCAAGGAAACTTTAGAAAGCTGTATAAAAGAAGTTAGAAAAACTCTAGAGGAAATATATTTTACAGGTCTTGCAAGAATGCCTGAAAGCTTTTTAGATAAGTTGGAACAAGTATCAATTATTTGTCATAATAGCGATATTCCAAGTATTGAGAAGAAGATAAAAGCACTTCAAGGAAAACTTAGATTATATATTAATAAAAATGCTTCTTTTTCTGTAGAAGGTTTTAGGTATTTGCTACAAAGTATTTATATATTAACTATGGCTATGGAAAATTACAGCGACGAAAAAACTTTAGGAGAATTAATGGGAGAGCATAAAAGTTCTTATTATGAAATTCATCCTATAGAACTTGCAGCAGTAGGAGCTAGCAAGTGGATAACAGAGTCAGGCTATGAAGGAACTACATTTTGTTTTACAGTAGAAGGCTTTAACAAATGGTTTACTTACACTATATCTAGAAATTCATCCTACAATAATAAAAACAGCTATAGCAGAGAAAGCTGTCCTTGGGGGATTGCTTCTGATATAGAAAGCTTCTCTAAAGTTAGAGTAAAGCTTATTAATGGAAAAATAAATGGAGATTTTAGGTTATCTTCTAGTGAAAATAGCAAAGGGGAAATTGTAGGTACCACAGATATTCAAAGTATTTATCTTAAGGACAAGACCTTTAATTCTTGGAAGGATTTATTTTCAGCAGTTTCTAATAACTCAGGATTATATTTTAATGAAAGAGAAGAAAATTATAATTTATTTCTTATAAAGCCATTGAAGTTTGGAGAAAGCAGCTTTGATAAAATACAGCAGCTATTCAAAATGCCATTATATGATGAAAAAGAAGAATGTGTAACCATTAAGGTTAAGTATTCTATTAATAATAAAAGTCTTATAGAAAAGCTGGAGAGAATGGAAAGAATGAAAAACTATCCGTTTATGCTCTTGACTAAAGTATACCTTAACGAAACTGGACTTACTGCATTCCCTATAACAGCTTATTATAAAAATGGTACATTAGTGAATTTGACTATGTAGACAGTAATTGAGTTAGCTTGCCTTGTCTTCTTATCTTACAGAAAAGATAGGTAATATAGCTATCAATATGTATACGGTAGTTTATTTAATTCAATTACATAAAGGATGTGATTTTATGGAAAATAATCAAGACTTGAAAATTATGGTTGATGACATAGAAATGCTTTTGGATGGAATTTTATTAAGTGGAGTAAGTGTAACTTTAGACGGTACTTTAAGAGAAGTTAATAGACTCGCAGTAAGTTGTGATAAATTTGGATTAAAGGAAGGAGCATATATGCTTTTTAAGCTGGAGGAAGCTCTAAAAATGAAAAGACACTCTTTGAATTTTGATCTGGATGAAGTGGTGAAAATTCTTGCGGTGCTTGGAAGTTATGTTAGCTTGATTAAGGATAAGATGAAAAAGCTTTAAGTTTATAAACAACATTAGATTTATGCCATACTCCACCGAAAGCAGAAACATTGTTATTTCGCAGGACTATGAAAATTTTGCTGAAAGTGCTAAATTGCAGTTTGTTCTACTAATGCTTGCTCCAAATTTAATTGTGACAAGCATTAGTAGAACAAACTACAATTAAGAACTTTTAACAGCTTATTTTCAAAAGCCTACTGCATAAAAATGTTTCTGCTTTCTAGTTGGGCTATATTTCATAGTATAAATCTATTATTGTTAAACTTTCTGAGTGCTTATACAGAAATGCATGTAAATTCGGTTTATTATAATAGAAACATTTTCATAGATAAATATATAATGTTTATCTAAATTTAAAGTCATTTAATTATATATAAGAATATTTAAGCATATTCTTATTTTCTATAGATTTAGAAATTTTTCATATCTAATTTGATCTCTATTATCAATAAATACTCTGTCTACCATCTTAAAACCATTGATTTCGTAAAAGTTTCTCAGCCTATCTCTAAATGTACCACAATTCAACCGTAACCATTTTACATTATGCTCCTTGCAAATTAATTCAGCAGATTGTATCAGTTTGTGTCCATATCCCTTTTTCACACTTTCTCTACAAACAGCTAACTTGTGCATTATTCCAGATTCATTCTTCTGTAAGTTTGCCCAAAATAGAGGATCATACCATTGCAAAATATATACTCCAATTAAGGTTCCGTTTTCGTAGCATAATTTCATATCATCAATACTATATTTCTTTAGCAATTCCTCACTTGTTATATCTTCATACTTCCACATTGGCTGATTAATAGAATTAAGCCATGTGGCAGAGTCATTTAAAACCTTTGAAAAAATATCGATACTTTTGTGGGTTGCATTTACTACTTCCAAATATATTCCTCTTTTCTATATAGTTTTTAATTTACTTCATTATATAAATTTTGAAAAATCATATTATCCATTAGATTATAGCTTCATATAATAATTATTATATCACTACCAAATGATACAAGCTTATAAAAATAGATTATTAAAAACTACAAAATTGCCACAATCGAAATGAAATATATTGAGCTTTACTGGTGGTTACTTGGAATATATAATTGGGTTATAAAGTAAAACAAGTAATTTGATGGAGGAGATAAATGGATTTTAGGGATTTAAATATTAAAATATTTGCAGATGGGGCAAATTTAAATGAAATGTTGGAGGTTTATAAGGGAGGTATTGTTAAAGGCTTTACTACAAATCCCTCGCTTATGAAAAAGGCAGGAATTGATGATTATAAGAAATTTGCCAAAAATGTTTTAGAAGAAATTAAAGATTTACCAGTATCTTTCGAAGTTTTCTCAGATGATTTCGAGACTATGGAAAGGGAGGCAGACGTTTTATCTGAACTATGTGAAAACGTTTATGTAAAGATACCTATCATGAATACTAAGGGAGAATCTTCAATTCCGCTAATTAAAAAGTTATCGGAAAAAGGATACCATCTTAATGTTACTGCAATTTTCACTTTGGATCAGGTAAAAGATGCGGTAACTTCATTAAATCCAGAAGTTAAGAGTATTGTGTCTGTATTTGCAGGAAGAATAGCAGATGCTGGAACTAATCCAATGAAGCTTATGATGACTAGTAGCAGGCTATGTAAAGCCAATAAAGGTGTAGAACTTTTATGGGCAAGCTGTAGGGAATTATACAATATTGTTGAAGCAGATGAATGTGGTTGTGAAATAATTACTGTAACTAATGATATATTAAAGAAACTCCCTACTATGGGAAAAGATTTATACGAATATTCTTTGGAAACTGTACGAAGTTTTTATAAGGATGCATCAAGTTTAGGATTTTCTATTTTGTAGCATTAAGGAAGGTGGCAAGGCTATGATTGAAAAGTTATTTAACAAAGAAACAATTGAATTAAATGTTGAAGTAAATGATTGGGTAGATGCTATAAGATTTTGTGGAAGTCTATTTGTTAAGAATGGAAATACTGAAGCGAAATATACTGATGCAATGATAAATACAGTAAAAAATATGGGACAATACATTGTTATTGAAAAGGGAATAGCTATGCCGCATGCAAGACCAGAAGATGGAGTCAAGAAAATTGGTATGGGGCTTATAAAACTTAAGAAGCCTATAGAATTCGGTAATGAAGAATATGATCCTGTTGATATATTGATTTTTATATGTGCAATAGATAAGACTTCGCATTTAAAAGCCTTGGCCGAACTTATGACACTTATTGAGGATAATGAATTTTTAAGCATTGTAAGAAATTCATCTTCAAAAGAAGATGTTCTTAGTTATATTAATTCAAAAAGCTTTTAAATTAGCTTAAAGGATTTTTAGTAATATTATAAAGGAGATAGAAAAATGGAAATATTAACGGTTTGTGGCAATGGAATTGGAAGCAGTTTAATGTTAGCTATGAAGATTGAGGAAATCTGCAGGGAAAATAATATAAAAGCTAATGTTGAATCAACTGATTTTAATTCTGCACAAGGGAAGAAGGCAGATTTGATAATTACTGTCAAGGAACTTGCTCAGCAGTTTGATAATAGAGATGTTGCAGTAGTGAGAAGTTATATAAATAAAAAGAAGATAACAGAAGATGTTTTGGAAGTTATTAAAAAGAAGTATATGGAATTAAATAAATAGGGGGTAAGTATATGTCAGTTCTTGAGTTTTTTAGAGACGTATTGAAACAGCCGGCTTTATTAATGGGAATTATGTCATTCGTTGGACTTATTGCACTTAAGAAACCTGGTCATAAAATTATGACGGGAACTTTAAAACCTATACTTGGTTACTTGATGCTTGGCGCTGGAGCAGATTTTATTACCTCTAACCTAGATCCTCTTGGAAAAATGATACAAGAGGGATTTCATATAAATGGAGTTGTTCCAAATAATGAAGCTATTGTTTCTGTTGCACAAAAAGTATTAGGCGTAGAGACAATGACAATTTTAATTGTAGGACTTTTAATTAATTTATTGATAGCAAGATTTACAAAATTTAAATATGTCTTTTTAACAGGTCATCATAGTTTTTTCATGGCTTGCCTTTTATCAGCTGTTCTTGGGACAACAGGTATGAGCGGAACTGAATTAATATTATTCGGTGGATTCTTACTTGGAGCATGGAGTTCAATATCTCCTGCGATAGGACAAAGATTTACTAGAAAAGTAACTGATGGTGACGATATTGCACTAGGTCACTTTGGTAGTTTAGCGTACTATATTTCAGCATGGGTAGGATCTAAGGTAGGAAAACCTGAAGAAAGTACTGAAAAAATTGAAATACCAGAGAAATGGGGATTTTTAAGAGATACAACTATTTCTACTGCATTAACAATGATGATATTTTATTTAATTGCAGCAATAGCGGCAGGTCCAACTTTTGTAGCAACTATTTCAGATGGTACTTCACCTATATTATTTGCTCTTATGGCAGGATTAAAATTTGCAGTTGGAGTAACAATTGTTTACAGTGGTGTTAGAATGATTCTTGGTGATCTTATTCCAGCATTCCAAGGTATTGCAACTAGAATTATCCCTGATGCCGTACCAGCTGTTGACTGTGCAGTATTCTTTACTTATGCACCTACAGCTGTTGTTATAGGATTTGTATCTTCTTTCATTGGTGGTGTTATTGGCATGATTCTTTTAGGATTTGCAGGAGGAGTATTGATAATTCCAGGACTAGTACCTCACTTTTTCTGTGGAGCAACTGCTGGAATATTTGGTAATGCAACTGGTGGTCGTAAAGGTGCTATGGTAGGTTCACTTGTAAACGGGCTTTTGATTACTTTTGCACCAGCATTACTTTTACCTGTACTTGGTTCATTAGGATTCCAAAACACAACTTTTGGTGATTTTGATTTTGGAGTTTTAGGTATTATACTTGGTAAAGCATCAGAATTAATAGGTAAATTTGGTGTTATAGCTATTGTTGTTATATTACTAGTAGTTTTAATTGTTCCTAATTTCATAAAAACTAAATCAAAAGCAATTAATAATCTAGATTGATATTTCTAATAAATTAAAGGAATTTATCTTAATGACATAATATCCTTTCTCTTCAATATAAATAATATTAGTGGGTTGAAAGTAAATTAAGCTTTCAACTCATTTGCTTAAGTTAATGAATATTTAAGGTATTATCAAAGGAATAGCAAGTCGATGGTATATTTAGGGCAGTTATTTTCTTTCATAGTCATAAAAAAGTGAGTGATCTTATTAAAAGCAGGTGTATAATATGCTAAATAGCAGGTGTTCAGATATACTAAAACTCATAGCAAACAGCAGTGTACCTATAACTATAAAGGATATTGCTCTTAAGTTTAAAATAAGTTCTAGAAGTATAAGATATGATTTAGATAGAATAGATGAATATTTAAAAGAAATAAATTTAAAACCATTAGTTAGGAAACCTAATGAGGGAATATCAATAGATTTAAGGCAAGATGAGAATAAGAGACTTTTAAACTTAATGGAATCCATAAACAGCTATGATTATGTTATGTCTCAAAAGGAAAGAATAATTTATATAATCTATAAGTTATTAGAAAAAAATAGCTATCTAACAATAAACAGCCTGGCTGAAAATATGTTCGTCAGCAGGGGAACTATTAATAATGACCTTAAAGAAGTAAGAAAATTACTTGAAGGTAATAATATAAAGCTTCAAAGTGAAAAATCCAAAGGAATAAAAGCTATTGGAGATGAGAAAGATCTTAGAAAAGTTGTTTCGAATCTTATGCTTGAAAATGTAGCTGACTCAGATTTGATTGGTGTTAATTTTAAAAAGTTATTTAAGGATATGGATATAGAATTTATTGGTAATGTAATAAAGACTGCAGAAGATCAATTGGAAAGTACATTATCTGATTATTCATTTAACAATTTATTAATTCATATTGCAATTGCCATAAAGAGGATTGAACTTGCTAAAGATATTGTGATGGATGATAATGAGCTTAAAAATTTAAGTAAAACTTGTGAATTTTCTATAGCTTCTGCAATGGCAAGAATGCTGGAGAATAGATATGATATAAAAATACCAAAAAGTGAAATTGGGTATATGACAATACATCTTCTTGGAAGTAACGTAATGTTAAAAGAAGAAAAAAATGATGATCTAGTATATATACAGCTTATTTCCGCTACATTGATAAGTGAAGTTGGAAAAAGGACAAAGTATAATTTTGAAGCGGATGAGCATCTTTTAGAAGGATTAATTCAGCATATAAGACCAATGATTTATAGATTAAAACATGGAGTCAGTATAAATAATCCTCTTCTTGATGAAATTATATATAAATATAAGGAAGTTTTTACTTTAGTAGAAGAAAGTCTGATATTTTTGGAAAAGGATTTAAATGCAGAAATAAGCAAAGAAGAAATTGGCTATATAACTTTGCACTTTATGGCATCTTTAGAGAGGATAAAGAATTTAAACAAGATAAAGCCTAGAGTTTTAGTGGTATGCGCTACTGGAGCTGGGACATCAAAATTTGTATCAATAAAGCTTAAATCCATATTTGACATAAACATAATAGATACAGTTTCAAGCCACGATATTGAAAAGATAGCAAAAAGAGAACCTATAGATTTAATTATAACAACAATCCCAATTAATATAATAGGTATAAGATGTATTTTAGTAAGTCCATTTTTGACAGAAAAAAATATCAGTGAGTTAAGCTTATTCTTTTCAAAATATTCACAAGCACTTGATGATATTGAAAATAAGAAAGAGTCTGAAAGTGAAGAAAGTTTTTCTGAATGTTTTAATGAAGATGATGAATATTATAATATGAATTTGGAATCAAAAAGAAGTGTCATAAAAAATATACTAAATATAGTTGATAAGAACTGCATAATAAATAACTACTCAAATTTAGAAAAAGAAATAGTGACATGCTTAAGTTCATACAAAGAAATAATTCAGCCTTCATTAAGTGAAATAATAAATGATAAATACATTAAACTAAATGAAGAAGCAGAAAACTGGAAAGATGCAATAGTAAAAGGTGGACAAATCCTTAAAAGAAACAGTTGCATAAATGACTCTTATATTGATGCTATGATAAATAATGTTGAAAAATTGGGCTCGTATATAGTTATTTTACCAGGAATAGCAATGCCTCATGCAAGGCCAGAAGATGGAGTATATAAAATTGGCTTTAGTATTATGACATTAAAATATCCAATTAAATTTGGAAACCTTGAAAATGATCCGGTAAAGGTAATAATAACTATGTCAGTAATAGATAATAAAAGTCACATGAAGGCTTTGAAGGAATTAATGAAAATAATAGAACAAGATGATTTTATAGATGAAATGAATAGAACTAATTCTGTGGAAGAAGTTTTGAGAATATTTAATTTATCTAGATAAAAAGATAAATGACGATGAGAAGTTCTATAATGATGACAAAAGCAAGTAAGCGTGATTCTTTAAAGCTCAACAGTATAATTGAATAAAACTATTTTTAATATGTAAGCATTTTACTAAAATAATATATTTAGTGCAGTGCTTTTCATTATTTGGGAACTACCTATTAAGGCAAAGCTTTCAGAAACTATAATAATAGCTTTATCTCGTAGTAAATTATAATTTAGTTAAGTTTGCTGCTGTTGTACTTTATTTGAAGTTATAACTTATATAATATGATTTTCAATTGTTTTGAAAAGAACCAATTGAATAAAGATGGAAAAAAGTATTCATATTCGTATTATATGGTATAATAACTACAATAAAAGCGTAACATCAATGATAGATGTTAAGGCTTAAACAAATTATATCTATACTGTTTACAATTTTAATACGCATGTTGGAATCAAGTTTCTACATTCCAGGCTTAAGTAAGCATTTAGTGCAGATTTATTATTTCAATATAGATAACCCAACTAAGACCTGAACTTATGCATATAACTCGCCGAAATGAATAATATACTTTTGTTCCAGTTTTTAGGTAATTCTGATGGGTGATTCTAAGAATATAAAGTTGCACCCAAAGTGCTAGCCTCAAAGAACAAGCTGTGAACTAGCACATTTGGAATAGTTCAAAGGAAACTCGACTCACTTCGTTCACTGAGTGATTTCAATTGACCAAATCATAGATTTGGAATTTCAATTAAGAATCATATTCATCAAAATTACCAATGAAACATTCCACAAAAGTATATTACCTATTTCTAGTTGGAAGATATTTCATAGCTTATGATTGTGTTATCTATAACATATAAAAAGTTTATGATTGAAATAATAAACTATAAAGGAATGAAATATTTCTAGTGTTTGTACACGTAGTGAACAGTAAATATAAAATTACGAATATCAACTAACTTTTATAGATGGAGGGAATAGTATGGAATTTAAAATTAATACAATTAAAGTTAATGAAGCTGACTTAGTTATGCTTCCTGTTTATCGTGAAAATAAAGATTTACAAGATGAAAAGCTTACAGTGATATATAAGCACTTTAAAGAAAGCAATAAATTTAAAGGTAATGCTGGGGAAATATGTGTGGCTACCAATGTAGTTGAAAGTGGAGTTCAAGACATAATATTTATTGGACTTGGAAGCAAGGATGAGTTGACAACAGAAATTATAAGAGGCTCTTTTGGAAAGGCAATAAAAAAGGCAATTGAATTAAAAGCTAAAAAAATAGCATTAAATATAATATCTAATGAGAAGTTATCAGTTGAAGATATTACAAAGTCTATGGTTGAAGGAATTGGTTTTGGAGAATATAGATTTGACAAATACAAGACTGAAGCTAATGAAAATTCGGAAATTGAAGTAAGTATCTGTACTGATGAAAATGGAAAGCCAAACTCAATAGATGAATATATAGATGAAGCTTTGATACTTGTTGAAACAACTAAATTTGCAAGGGATTTAGTTAATGAACCAGCTAATGTATTATATCCAGAAACTCTTGCAGAAAAGGTTATTGGTTCCGGAAACAAATATGGATTTGAAGTTGAAGTATTCGATGAAAAGAAAATTAATGAACTTGGAATGGAATCTTTCCTATCAGTTGCTAAAGGATCAGAACTTCCTCCTCGACTTATTGTAATGAGATATTTTGGAGATGAAAGCAAAAAGGACGACATATTAGGTTTAGTTGGAAAGGGAGTCACTTATGATTCAGGTGGATATTCTATCAAGCCAACTAGCAGCATGGATTCAATGAAATCAGACATGGGTGGAGCTGCATCAGTTATTGGAGCAATAAGTGCTATTGCAAAGAAAAAGCTAAAGATAAATATTGTAGGAGTAATTGCTGCATGTGAAAATTTAATATCTGGCAAAGCATATAAACCAGGAGATATAATTGGTTCTATGGCTGGTAAATATATTGAAGTTTTAAATACAGATGCAGAAGGAAGACTTACTCTTATAGATGCAGTACATTATATAATTGAAAAGGAAAAAGCTAATAAGGTTATAGATTTAGCTACATTAACAGGAGCTGCATTAGTTGCACTTGGAGTTACTACAACAGCTGTAGTATCTAATAACGATGAGTTTTATAAAGAGTTAGAAAGCGCATCACTCAAAGCTGATGAAAAAATTTGGAGATTACCTAACTTTGATGATTATAAAAAACTTATTAAGTCCGATATAGCAGATTTAAAAAATACTGGAGGCAGGCATGCAGGTACTATTACTGCTGGATTATTTATAGGTGAATTTGTACAAAATAAGCCTTGGTTACATTTAGATATTGCAGGTACTGCATGGACTGAAAAGGAAAGTAGCTATTGTTCTAAAGGCGGTACAGGAGTTGGTGTAAGGACTCTTTACTATTTAGCAAAGAATAAGTGTTAAAATCAGTAAAAGCATTCTAATAGTTTATATTAAATTTCTTCGATAAAATAGAACTTATTAGCTTCTAAAAAGCTAGTAAGTTTTTTTATATTTATAGGGCAAACTAGAAATATGATTACATACCTAAAATACTAATTTATAAAAAAATGTTATTGTTGAGCAATTTTATCATGTATAATAGTAATAACATATAAGTTAAAATAGACCAGAGGAGGGGATATGAAGTGGATTTACTAATGACGATATTATTGTTGATGGGATGTTTATTAATTTCAAATATTATTAGTCACTATGTTCCATCTATACCTACAGCTTTGACACAAATTGTTTTTGGTGTAATTATTGCATTTGCATTTAAACACACTTCTTTTGAATTAGAAGAAGAATGGTTTTTTCTCTTATTCGTAGCACCGATTTTATATAATGATGGAAAATACTTTCCAAGAGAAGAGTTATGGAAAATGAGGCGTTCAATATTTGGAAATTCTTTAATATTAGTTTTATTAACAACTATAGGTGGAGGATATTTCATTCATTGGATGATACCAGGAATTCCTCTTGCAGCTGCCTTTGCATTAGCAGCTATTTTATCACCAACTGATCCAGTGGCTGTAAATGGTATAGCAAAGAGAATTCATATACCTGAAAAAGTGCTAAATCTTGTTAAAGGAGAATCTTTGATTAATGATGCATCAGGTATAGTAGCCTTTAATTATGCTATAGCTGCTGTAGTAACAGGCTATTTCTCATTAAAAGACGCAATTTTAAATTTTTCGTATTTATTTTTAGCGGGGGCAGCCTTAGGGTTGATTTTTGCCTTGATTTTGACATTAATAAGATTTAATTTACGTAAAGAGGGAATAAATGATGTTGTCTTTCACTCCCTTCTGCAGATATTAGCTCCATTTGTAATATTTATAATCACTGAAGAACTTTTACACGCATCAGGAGTAATTGCTGTAGTGGTTGCAGGTATTGTTAATTCACTTATTAGCAGAAGATTTGAAACTAGCATAGCGGAAGAGCAGGTACTTACAGAAAATATATGGTCCATTATTTTATTTGTGTTAAATGGAATTGTATTCTTATTATTAGGATTAAATATTCCTTTATCAATGAGTGAAACAATAGCTGATCCCAATATAGGGAATTTAAAGGCTATTGGATATGTTATTGCAATTGGGTTTGTTATTTTGGCAATTCGTTTTGTCTGGTCTTATATTTCAGCTTTTTATGAATATCGTTTAAGCAAAAATAAAGATATAGAAGTACCTAATGTAAAGATAGCGTTATTAACTAGTTTAACAGGTGTTAGAGGTACGGTTACAATGGCGGGAGTTCTATCAATACCTTTTTTCTTGGATAATGGAGATGCATTTCCAGAACGCTCACTTATACTTTTTTTAACTGCTGGTGTAATATTATTTACATTAATATGTGCAACAGTGTTCTTGCCATTTTTATGTAAAGATGAGTTGAACGAAGACGAAAAGATTATTGATAAAAACTTAATTGATGCAAAAAACAGACTCTTATCAGCCGGTATTAAAGCTATTGAGTCAGAAATAAATGATAAAAATGAAGCAGTAGCTTATGAATTAATTCATGAATATAAACATATATCTCAAAATCTTAGATTTGAGCAAACTTCAAACGCAGTCGAGAGAAATTTTAATCAACAAGAAATGGTTGAAATACAATTAATAGCGTTAAAGGCAGAACGAAAATATATTAATGAATTAATGGGTAAAAGTGAGATTGATGAACAAGTATTTAAAGCACTTGATAAATCTTTAGATTATAGAGAAGAAGTCTTTCTAAGAAATCCTAGTCAAGATACTATGTTTCTTGTAAGGAAATTAATGAGAGCAACAAAGATTTTTTACAAAAAGTTCAAAAAGAGGAAAGAAATCAAGCTAGATAATTTGAAATTAGTAAAAGATATTCAATTAAAATCCTTTCAAGCTGCAATTGAAGCCTTAGAGGAATATCTAAGAAGTCATGAAGGATCAAACGCTGCACAAGACGTAATTTTATATTATAGAACCATGATTAATAGATTCAAAGGAAACGTGGTTAAATATAATGAGGAAAGCATAAAACAAAAGGAAGAACTAAGAATTAAAGCCATGGATATAGAGCGTTCAGCAGTTCGTAATATGTATGAATCAGGAGAAATTACTAGAGAAGAATCAAATGAATTAAGAAGGTATATAAATTATATTGAAAGTGTGATTTTGTATAAGCATGCAGAATAATTCATATAGATAAAGCAGTTTTTTATGATATGCAATTGGATTATACGTTTCAATGTTAAAGAGAACAGTGAAACGGAGAATAGAGCAGTAGCTTGATTAGCTACTGCTTCATTATGCATTTGTGACAAGCGTTACTCCCATGTCAAAGGCTTTTTGACAATCAACAGGAAATTGTTCAGCTTTATGTTTTGCTTTTTCTTTTTCAGAGAATTTAGAAGCCTCATATTTATCATAATCAGTGAATTGATAAGTATTATAACTATATAATGATTCTAGTGGATTTCCTGTAGTTCTTGCAATCATATTTTCACGTAAAGTAAAACTTTGCTTAACTCCAAATTGATCAATTTGTTCTTCTGTAGCATTCATAGTGTAAATAAATCCTACAGGTATTTTCTTAGGATAAACAGTTGGTATTTCATCGCTATATATGCTATTAGAAAATAAGAAACGCTCTAAAAGTGCGGTCATTCCAGCTGTAATATTCATGTAATAAATCGGAGAACCCAAAATAACTGCATCTGCTGTTTTTAATTTTTCAAGAATAGGGGTTAAATCATCTTTTAGTGCACATTTACCATGCTCAACATTTTTTCTTTTACATGCAAAACAGCTTATACACCCACTATATTTTAAATCATATAGGTTTATAAGTTCAGTTTCTGCACCCTTTGACGCTGCACCCTCAAGAGACTTATTTAACAATGTTGCTGTATTCCAGTTCTTACGTGGACTCCCGTTAATAGCGATAATTTTCATAAATGTTTTGCTCCTTTTCATTTAAAATAAAATTTATATTATGATATAATTATATTACTAAATCAAAAATATACTAGTACTCAACTTTTTTTGACTAGGTATATTTAATTTTACTAAGGAGATTATTTATTATGAACGATGAAAGAAAGGATAAGTCCATAAATACTCATCTACAATATTTACTTAAAGTAATTGGTGGTAAATGGAAATTGACTATACTATGTATATTAACCAAAAAAGAAGTAGTACGTTTTAATGAATTAAAAAGAGAACTAAATGGAATTACTAATATGTCACTAAGTAACTGCTTGCAGGAATTAGAACAGTATAAAATAGTAAAACGTATACAATACCTAGAAATGCCTCCTCGTGTGGAATATTCATTAACGGAGAATAGTAAGAAATTGATTCCTTCATTAAAAGGTCTCAGTGATTGGGCAAAGGAGCAAATAGAAATTAATGATGAAGATTAAACGTTAAAATTAATATTGAGGAAAGGCAACGAAGGAGCAAATTAAGCTATAAGAATACTTTTATAAAAATAGAATAATAGAGTAGCATAAAAGCTACTCTATTATTCTAAATAAAATGAAATTTTTACTATCATAAATTCAGTTTTAAGATTAATGGGTGTTTAATAAAAAAACTATAGAAATATACAATCTATAGTTTTTTTAGAAATTTGTATTTCACTTCCTAGATTATATCTATCTATTTGTTCTATATTATCTCTGGAAATTATATCTAATGATTTATCTTTTTCTACATCATTAAACTCTACGATATATCCAAGAGCAACATTTGGATCTTTATAAAAACTCATATGTTTATCGCTATCATAATTAGAGTAATAAACTTGACCTTCTGTAAAATTATAATACATACTCATGCTACTTGCCATTAATAAACTTGCCTTTTCTGAACTTCCCTTACAATATACTTTTACAGTATTATCATTTCTTTCAATATTATATATTTCTCCTTTACTTCCATCAGAGAAATCGAAAGATTTTGAATAGGTTACATTATTAGTTGTTTCTTTATTTGTATCCTCTTTTTTATTAACATTTTCATGTGTTTTTCTAAATTCGTCCCAAGTTATATTACAAGTTAAAGGTATTAGGCTTATATCTTTTTGGTCTTTAAGAATATCATAAGTAGCTGTCTTTGATTCATATCTTCCTTTTATTACTTTATCCTCTGAAGAACTTCCAGAGGATCTTAACTTATACATTTTATCGCCAACCTTTAAGATCATTGAAGAATCCATATACCTATCATCATGGTCTTTTTGAGGTTCACTATAAGTAACTGTTGTTCCTAAAACATCAGATTCTAATTTATTTAAGGTCCCGTCAGAACCAGAAATTTTTGTTGATAAATCTTTTTCAATTATGTTATTAAAAGATCCTGAAAAATCTACGTTTGCATCCATTCCTATGTTAACTTTATAATTAGGAAATACTACATCTAGCCTTATGTTACCACTTTTAGGGAATTCTTCGTCATGAGTATCTTGATCTATAGTAATTAATAGAGTTTGATCATCTATAAAATCTGTTGACATGCTTTCGCTGCCTCGTTGAGTTTCACCATAAAGTAATTGAATTATCGAATTATCATTTTTAGTTTTATCAAAAGGTTGTGTGCTTTCTACTTTAATTACTGCATTTAATTTATGCTTTGTTACCGTTGCCTTTTCTAATGTTACTTTTAATCCATTTTGAGTAACGCTCTTATTTATATCAACTGAATAATCTTTATAAGTTGCAGCAGCTGAAGTTGTACTACTTGTGTAAGAAGAAATTGCTTGTACATTATCATCTGCTAAAGCTGGCATTTCTAATGCACCCATGGTTAACATAAATCCCATAATTCCGAGAACTGGTCCTAATAATTTACTAATTTTTTTGTTTATCATTGATAATTTTCCCCCTAACTAAATACTTAATAAGTAATAAGTAATAAGTGAGAGTCCAAATTTTACATTTGGTTTCTCGAACTTAGTTAAGTTGCTTAAGCGACTTAACTTCCTTTACTATATTTGGTTCTCGAACTTAGCCAAGAACAGTATGGTATTAGCTTTATTTGTGGTTCTTTTGGTATATGAAACTTAGATAGTAATATTTAAATTCGACTAAGTTTGTCTTTTTACCGTACAATTAATTATATCCCTATAATGGAAAACAATCAATTAATTTACATAATATTCGTTTTACGATTATACAAAATCAATATATTCAAGCATTAATTAAGAAATTGATTAGCATTTACGCTTATTTTATTTGTGATTGAGGGATTAAGTTAAATAATAGTAATATTTTTTATATGATAGATCGAAGCGCTTAAAAGTAAGTTTCCATTAAATATTTTTTTGAATGAACATTGGTTTAAATAAAACTTTTTTACAATTTAAAAAGGAAAAAAGTTAAGAATTTAAAAACAAAGGAAGTTAACAATGTAACAATTTATATTAGGCATAGAGTTAAGATGCATTAAAAGATTTTCTAAAAGACAATTGTTATGAAATAAGAGAATAATAAAAATGGTTGGAAAATTGTTTTTGCTAATTTGAATTATTTTGAGCAACATTGGTTGCATCCTTATATTTTTTTGTGACTTTATGAATGCAAAATATAATATATATATGAATTTATTGTAAATTATGAAATTAATTAGAATAAATATTCCGATAATAGAAACTTAGTGATATAATAGTTGGGTAAATTATGTAAAAAAGTGAATTGATATACATAAATTACTAAAGATTTCTTTTGAGGAGGCAATATACGTTGCAAGATATAGATGAACAAGAAGCTGATTATATTATAGAATCAAAAAAGAAGTGTAGAAAATTAGGATTAGATCCCAACAAACCTAGAGTGTCTCCTAATGCTATATCAGAATTAGAATTAGCTAAAAAGAAAGATATATATAAAGAAGTTTTAGATGTTGTTAAATTTTTTGGCAATAAAATGATTAAATCTTTAGAAGGTACGCCTATATTAGTTACTATTACTGATGAGAATGGGTATTTATTAGAAATTCTTGGGGACGAAGCTATAGGCGAAACAATGTTTGAATTTGGAGTTAAGCCAGGTATTCAATTTCGTGAGGAAGATATGGGAACAAATGTTGTTAGTTTGACTCTTAAACAAAATCATCCAATACAGATAATAGGAAAGGATCATTATCATAATTCTTTACAGAAGAGCGCATGTTATGGAGTACCATTTCACTATTCAGATGATGACAATTTGCTTGGAACTATATGTATAATGACTGCTGTTATACTCCATAATCCATTTTTCCTAATGACATTAACTACTGTAGTTGATGCCATAGAACGAGAGCTATTGCTTAGAAAACAAAATCGTAAGATTAATAAGCAAAAAGAACTATTATATGAATCCGAAAAAAAGCAAAGGGAGCTTTTAGAAAAAGACCTTGTGATGAAGGATGAATTTATAACCCTTATTACTCATGAATTCAAAACACCAATAAATGTAATTTATTCAGCTATTCAATTGATTGAACAGGTATATATTAATCAGATTCCTCAATCAGTCAAAAACTTAATAGGAAGCATAAAGCGAAATGCTTTCAGGCAGTTGAGGCTTGTAAATAATTTATTGGATATTACTAAGTTAAAAGCAGATCAATTTAAATTAACCCCCCAAAATATAGATATTGTATTTATAACACAATTAATTACAGAGTCTATAAAAATATATGCGGAGCAAAAGAAAATCACGTTTGGATTTAAGACTAACACATATAGTATAAATACTTCAATAGATGATGAAAAATATGAACGCATAATTTTGAATCTTTTATCAAATGCTATAAAATTCACACCAGAAGGTGGAAATATAACAGTTGAAATTACAGAAAATATGAAGAATAAAACAGTGTCAATTGCTGTGATTGATACTGGGGTAGGGATTCCAGAAGATAAGCGTGAAGTGATTTTTGAACGATTTGGACAAGTTGATAATAATCTTTCAAGACAGGCAGAAGGTAGTGGGATTGGTTTAGCATTAGTAAAGATGCTGGTAGAAATATTAGAAGGAAGCATTGAGGTAGAAAGTGAATTAGGAATTGGCAGTAAATTCACAATAACCCTACCTATTAAAGAAGTTACATTTGAGGAGAAAAATAGAGCATTTATATCTTCAGATAATGGATTAGTAAATGCCATTAATGTTGAATTTTCTGATATTTATTTTTAAAGTGATATTTATAAAAGTAATATATGAAAAAATTTTATAAACTAAGCTATTTAAGTAGTGAGTTATTTATTTAATGTATCTATATAGATTGTGATAGGTATCCAGAAGGGAATGACAGAGTTATTATGGACTATAAGAAGTTATTTACACCATTTAAAATTGGAAGCATGGAGGTTAAAAATAGAATAGTTTTTTCGCCTATAGGAATTAATGCATCCAATAGTGATGGTACTATTTCAAATGATGAAATTGATTATTATGAAGAACGTGCAAGAGGCGGAGCTGGACTTATAATTATGGGCGCTCAGTTTATCTCACATGATATAGCACAAGGTCCTCTTTCAGGTATATTAGAGCATACGTATGTAATACCAAAACTTACTACTCTTTGTGAAACTGTGCAAAGATACGGGGCAAGAATAGCTGCCCAATTATGTTGTGGTACAGGACGTGATGCACTTCCAAACGAATATGGAGAGCCACCGATGTCAGCATCACCTATACCAGCAGCATATAATAGAAAAGTTAATTGTAGGCCTATGAGTCATTACGATATAAAAAAAATTATTAAAAAATTTGCATGTTCTGCCAAAAATGTCAAAAATGCAGGTTTTGACGCTATTGAGATACATGGACATGCTGGCGATTTAATAGATCAATTTATGTCTCCAATATGGAATAAACGTGAGGATGAGTATGGTGGAACAAATGAAAAACGAGCTCGCTTTCCTATTGAGATTGTTAGTTCAATAAGAAATGCTGTTGGACCAGATATGCCAATATTATTTCGTATGTCACTTGATCATCGCTTTGAAGGTGGGCGTACTATAGAAGACAGTATGCATCTTGTTAAACTACTAGAAGAGGCAGGAGTTGATGCAATAGATATAGATGCAGGATCGTCTGAAGCAATTGAATATGTTTTTCCACCTTCATATTTGGGAGATGCATGTATGGAATATTTATGTGAGCCTACACGCAAAGCTGTTAATCTTCCAATACTTAATTCAGGAAATCATACGCCCGAAACAGCAGTTAGGTTAATAGAATCTGGAAATGCTGATCTTGTCATGTTTGGACGTCCTCTAATAGCAGATCCAGAACTGCCCAATAAGCTTATGTGTGGTAATCGTGAAGATATAAGACCATGCATTCGCTGTAATGAGGGATGTATAGGACGCATTGCAGCTAGATTTACTAAGTTAAGTTGTTCTGTAAATCCGCAAGCTTGTAATGAAAAGCGTTTTAATATTAAGCATACTAAAATTCCACAAAACGTCGTAGTTATAGGAGCGGGGCCAGCAGGGTTGGAGGCAGCACGTGTTGCTGCAATTGAGGGACATAAGGTTACTCTATTTGAGAAAGAAAAAGTAATTGGAGGACAGATTGCAGCAGTTTCGACACCTGCTTTTAAGAATAAGTTATGCAGATTAATAGATTGGTATGGTGTTCAGCTTAAGAAATTGAATGTTAAAATTCAACTAGACACAGAAGTTTCTGCTGCTGATGAGATATTAGCAAAGTGCGATAAAATCATCGTAGGAACAGGTGCAGTTCCAGCTAATCCTCAAATTCATGGTATCGACGGTTTAAATATTATTAATTTAATTGAGGTACATAAAAATAAAGAATTATTAAAAGGTGAAAATATTGTTATATGTGGGGGCGGCTTATCAGGCTGTGATAGTGCTTTGGAACTAGCTACTGAATATGGTAAGAAAGTTACGATTATTGAAATGTCAGATTCAGTTGCAAAGGATGCTTTGTTTGTTAATGCAGCATCATTAATACCTATGCTTTATAAATCTGGAGTGAAAATTCATACAAATAGCAAAGTTACATCAATTGATAGTAACGGCGTTTATATAGAAACACATGATGGTTCATCTGAATTTATAAAAGCTGATAGTATGATTAATGCCTTGGGCATGGTAATGAACAATAAACTGGCAGAGGCAATAAAAGCAAAATATTATACAAAAACTAGGTTTATAGGCGATTGTGAAAAAGTTGGGAACGTTGGTACAGCTGTGCGTATGGGATTTTATGCAGCAATTAGTTTGGAATAAGGTAAAACTTGATTCAGGAAGCATATAAGTGTTAGTGTAGCTGGGCATCAGATAAGATGATTAATATTCCAAAATTACTTTTTAGAATATTAATATTAATATTAATATTAATTATAAAAGGAGAGATACATATGAGAAACATAGCATCTATTTTAGTATCCAATTTTAGAAAATGGGGGATTAATAATGTTTTTGGAGTACCAGGAAGACCTCTTGCTTCTTTGATTATGGAATTGGATAGACAAGATATTAATTTTATTTTAAGTAAACATGAAAGTGGCGCTGGTTACGCAGCAGCAGGTTACTCGTTAATTAACAAGAAATTGGGGGTTGCTCTTGTAACTTCTGGTCCAGGTGGTACAAATGCTCTAACTGCTGCAGGACAGGCTAAAGCTTACCATGTACCAGTACTATTTATTACTGGGCAGCAATCTATGCATAATGTTGGAAAAGCTATAGGACAAGATTCAACAATTTTTGGTACAGATTTAGTTAGGATGTTTGAATCAGTTGCTAAATTTAGTGCTAGAGTCGAAAGAGCTGATCAGTTTCAAATATTATTAAAACATGCATTAGAAAAAGCTTATTCAGGTGCCAAAGGGCCAGTTCATTTATCAATACCTCTTGACATACTTGATGAAGAAATAGATGAATTTGAACTTGATTTACCTAACAATATGGATAAACTAATATCCTCGAGATTAGATGAATTTGTTAGTAAACTAAATAATGCTAGAAAACCTGTTATATTGGCAGGCAAAGGAGTACATTCAAGTCTAGCTTACGAAGAAGTTAAAAACATAGCTGAAATTTGGGACATACCAGTTATGACGACTCCAGGAGGAAAAGGAACATTTTCTGAGAACCATCCTTTATCACTTGGCGCATTAGGCTTAGGCGGTACAGATAAATCAAGTGAATATATTAAGAATGATACAGACTTAATGATAATCATAGGAAGTAAACTATCTGATATGTCTTTAGTAGGAATATCACCAGACAATTATCCTAAAGAAGTAGTTCATTTAGATTATGATAATACATTCATAGAAAAAGCATTACCAGTTAAAACTCTACCTATTATTGGCGATATCAAAGCTAATCTACATCTAGTATTAGATAAAGCTAAAGATAAGAGAAGAAAAGAATATACTTTATTAGAAGAGATTTATGAATTTAAAAATAATATTAAAGAAAACAATAAGTATCTTTCATCTGCTCATGCTATGGAAATAATAAGAAAAGTATTACCAGATGATGCTGTCGTTTTTGGCGATGATGGTAGTCATTCTTTTTATGCAATAAGATATTTTAATATCAGAAAACCAGGTACATTCTTTTTTGATGACGTATTTGGAGCTATGGGACATGCCATAGGTTACTCAATTGGAGCACAACTAGCAAACTATAATTCTAGAATTGTTTGCATAACTGGTGATGGATGTACCTTTATGCAGGGAGCTGAAATTTCAACAGCAGCAAATTATAATATTCCAGTTACCTTTATAGTAATAAATAATGGAAGATTAGATATGCCAGAAAAAGCTATGATAAAGTTTTTTGGAAAGACAGTAGGAACCAATTATAATGTGCCATTGAATGGTAAAAAATTTGGTGAGTCACTTGGGGTAAACTCATATAGATGTTGTAATGAACTTGAATTAAAAGAAGCGTTAGAAATTTCAAATTTACATAAGGAAGCAATTCTAATAGAAGTTATGGTTGATCCAAATGAAATACCACCAACTATGAAAAGGGGATAGTAAAATGAATAAAGATTATGAAAACGGAATCAATATGTTAAAACAAATGACAGATGAAAATGGTGAACAGATGATAAATTCTGTGGGAGAGATATTTCCAGACTTTTTGGATAAAATGATTTCTTTTGGATTTGGTCAAATATATGCAAGACCAAATTTGGATTTAAAAACACGAGAAATTGTAACTATAACTGCTCTTATAACACAAGGTGCATTTGAACAATTAGACTTCCATATAAAAGGTGCTCTTAAAGCTGGATTAAAACAAGAAGAGATCTTAGAAATTATTTTGCAATGTGCAGCATATGTAGGTTTTCCTAAAGCTTGCAGCGCATTAGGAATTGCAGGAAAAATTTTCGCTGGAAAGCTCTAAATTAAGGATTGCCTCCCATAACTGCATGTTGCCACTTTTAGTGTGATAAGTACTAAATGGAACAAGCTCTAGCAGAAAATTGACTCATGTTCGTTTGCTGATTAAGTGATTCTCACACAATCAAAAATTTTGGCTCTATGCTTGGGATATTTCAAATATAACATATTTCTGCGTACCTCTAAATCATTAAGATAAGTGTCAAGTTAAACAACTGTACACTAATAAATTTAAGTAATCCAATTTCAAATGATTGTTTATTGTGATTTGAAAAATGTATATGACCTCAGATTAGGGGTACAAAAAAAATGTAATGAAAAATTAGTTAAGCTGAGGCTTTCTTGTATTTAGAAAGTCTTAGCTTTATTTATTTTGTATAAGTTTTTAGGTTTAGTTTACTTCTAATTAACAATAAATAGAAAAAATAAATGGAATTTTAAAGATAGAATATAATTTGTCGTGTAATAAGTTATAAATAAATGTAAAGTTGAAGGATTTTGGTATTTGATGTAGAAATTATAATAATATAAAAGAATATTTAAAAATGGGGTTGAGTTTTTATGGAAATGAAATATTTATTTGAGACTATAATCAAAAATATCAAGCAGTCCTTACTAATCACCGATTCTAATGGAAAGTTAGAATTCTTTAATGCATCAACAGAAAAAATGTGGAATTATTCTGAGGAAGAGCTTAAAAATATGAATATTAATGATTTATTTTATTTTGAAAGTAGTTATGCAGAAGATAGTAAGATAAGTCAAATAAGCGATCTATTTCTATTTGAAAACTGGAATGGTGAAATTTATGCTAAAAATAAAGAAAATTCTGTATTTTGTCTAAAGATATCTATATGTCAAATTTTTGAGGAAAATTCAAATGTTAAGAAATATCTTGTTATTTCAGAAAATATTGAAGAAAAGGTAAACCTCCTAAGTCAATTGAAACTTAAAGATGAAGAATTGCAAAAGAGTATTAAGAACTTAGAAAATGCTCAATTTATGATGATTGAAGAAGATAAATTGGCAAACTTAGGTCATCTATCTGCTGGAATAGCTCATGAAATTAATAATCCATTAGGTTTTATTATAAGTAATTTTGGAACTTTAAAAAAATATGTTGAAAAGCTTAATGAGATAATATTGCTATATAAAAGTTTACTGGCTAATTCGGAAGAAGGAATGTGCTTGGTTAAGGATGAAGTGGCAAATGTTGAGAGTTTAGAAAGAAAATATAATTTAGATTTTATAATGGATGACATTGACGAATTATTAAAGGACACTGAAGGTGGAATTGAAAGAGTTCAAAAGATAATAGCTGCAATGAGAAATTTTGCTCATTCATCTGTAGAAAAGAATTTTGAACAATATGATTTAAACTATGGAATAACAAATACTTTGGTTATAGCTAAAAATGAAATTAAATATAACTCTAATATTGAAATTGAGCTAGATGAAATACCTCAAGTTGAGGCGATCCCTAGCGAAATAAACCAAGTTATATTAAATCTTATTATTAATTCTTCCCATGCTATAAAGGAAAAACAAGAGAAGGCGGATATAGACTACTTTGGATTATTAAAAATTTATACTTTCAGTGATGATTTATTTGTAAGTTGTGTTATAGAAGATAATGGTACAGGCATACCTAAGGAAAATTTAGATAAAATATTTGAACCATTTTTTACAACAAAGCCTATAGGTAAGGGGACTGGACTTGGTTTAAGTATTGCTTATGATATTATAAAAAATACTCATAAGGGAGAGTTGATTGTTGACAGTGTTTTAGGAGAAGGTACAAAGATTACTATAAAACTTCCTATTAGACATGAAGAACAGGGAGAGGTGACCCAAAATGAGTAAGTCTATTTTATTTGTAGATGATGAAAAAGCTATTTTGAATTCAATCAGAAGAGAATTTTTTGACAGTCCTTATGACGTATATATAGCAAATGGTGGAAGAGAAGCTTTAGATATTCTTGAAAAAAACCATATTGATCTTATAGTAAGTGATATGAGAATGCCTGAAATGGATGGGTATGAATTATTAAAAAGAGTTAAATTATTATACCCAGAGGTAACAAGATTAATATTAAGTGGCTTTACAGATGAAAAAACTGTTTTTAAATCTATCTATAATAATTTAGCAAAGCTATTTATAACTAAGCCTTGGAAAAAGGATGACTTTAGAAGGGCTATTGATGAGGTTTTTAAGACTGAGGAATTATTACATAATAATATATCCTTAAACCATATAAAGGAAATGGGCAAGCTTCCGACAATTCCTTCTGTACTGCAAGAAATAAGCGACGTTGTTGAACATGATGATCACAATATAGATAGGATAGTAAGATTAATTGAAGCAGATATAACTTTAAGTTCTGAAGTCCTAAGAATTATAAATTCAGCTTTTTATGGGATTAAGACAGCTTCAATAAAGACAGCAGTATTAAGCCTTGGACTGGTAAATTTAAAGGCAATTATGGCAACTGCGGAAGTTTTTAAATCAGGAAATGATTTTTATAATAAAAATGAAATATGGGAGCACTCTAACTTAACTAATAAGATACTAATAGAACTATATAATAAAGCTTTAGGTAAAAAGATTCCTGATTATTACGGTACGGCAGGTCTACTTCATGATATAGGAAAAGTAGCTTTCTTTAAGATATATGATAGGGAGTATGATGACATTTATAAATTAGCAGCTGACAAATCTTTAGGTGAGATAAGTACTTTAGAGAAAGAAAAATTCAAAATAGACCATGAAGAATTAGGTGGATATCTATTACAATGGTGGGATATACCTTATGCAATAGTAGAAAGTGCGTTATATCATCATAATCCTATGTCAAGCAGTGATGCAAATAGAGAGCTCGTATCAATGATCTACATTGCAGATTATTATTCTTGGCAGATTATAAATCCAAATTATAAACCAAAGCTTTATTTAGAGGTTTTCGACAATTACGGAATATCTGAAGAAAGATGTGAACAGATAGTAAAAAACTTAGTGGAAAGGAAGAATTAGTATGGATAGATTTAATGTACTTTTTGTGGATGATGAAACTAATATATTAAATTCAATAAATAGAATAACTATTCAAGAAGATTTTAAGTCGCTTTTTGCAGGTAGTGGAGAAAAAGCCTTAGAACAGTTTCAGGAAAATGAGATTGCTGTAATAGTTACAGATATGAGAATGCCTAAGATGAATGGCTTAGAGCTTTTAGAAAAAGTAAAAGAAATATCTCCGAACACAGTTAGAATAGTACTTTCAGGATATGCTCAAATATCACAGGTAATAGTTACAGTAAATAAAGTAGGTGTTTTTAAATATATTACAAAGCCATGGAATAATGAAGAGGAATTTCTTCCAGCTATTCATGAAGCTTTAAAATATTATAAATTAGTAAAAGAAAATGAGATATTTAACGTTCAAATAGAAGAAAAAAATAAGTTATATAAGAAGATCCTGGATAGCAACAATAATTTAGTGAAAAATAGCCAGAAGGATATTAATTATATTAAAGTGGTTTCAAAAATAATATTTGATTTAAAAAATAGTATGTATGATGGCTCAAATAATGAATGCTCTAGGCAAAAGTACATTAGTGAATTAATAGATAAAGTATATTTTCAATATTTAGAGACTGTTCCAAGTATTTCTGAAACTTTTAATTTAACTTCACTACAGCCTAGATTTGATGAGTTAAAAAGCAGAAATTTACCTATAATTTATGATAATAATAATACAGCTAAAATTAATTATTTAGGCAACAAGCGAGTGTTTGAGTTAATATTTAATAATGTTTTAGAGGTTATTACTTGGGATTCAAAAGAAGAAGAACTATTATTAAATTTTATGCATAACACAACTTTAAATATTAATTTTTTCATTAGAAACAAAAATAATTTTTTAAAGACTATTACTAAGCCAGAAGCTAAGCTTATATTAAATTTCCTAGATGGTTTAAGCAAAATATTTGGAGGCAAGATTACTATAGTTCCTGACAAGTTCTTAATAAATATTAATACAGGTCTAAAAATTGCAGATTAGGGGTTGGGAATTATGAATATTTTAATTGTTGATGATACAAAATTTAACATAATGACGGCAAGAGAGGTAATTAAAATTAGTGAAATTAAATGCAATATTATAACAGCAGCATCAGGAGAAGAAGCTATTGAAATTGTAAATACTCAGAATATAGATATTATACTATTAGACATAGTTATGCCTAGATTATCTGGAATAGAAACTTTAGAGATTATAAGAAGAAACAATAAGAATGTGATTATTTTAATGTTTACATCGCTAACAGATAAAAAATACTTGGAAAAAAGTTTTGAATTTGGAGCTAATGACTACATTAATAAACCAATTGAGCCTATAGAATTCACATCGAGATTAAAATCAGCAATAAAGATGAGGGAATATCAAAATGCTTTGATGGAATCTTATAATAATTTAAAAAATGCTAATGCTCAACTTAAGGAGTCAAATGCAAAGCTTAAAACAACACAAATTGAATTAGTAAATAGAGAAAAATTATCTACTATAGGAAGGTTTTCAGCGGGAATAGCTCATGAGATTAATACACCTTTAGGGTATGTTAACTCTAATATATATACAATTCAAAGTTATGCTAAAACTCTAAAAGAATATTTAGATAGATATTTAACTTTCATTAAGGAAAATGAGGAGTATTTTTCTGATAAAAAAGAACTTGAAGAGCTACTGAATTCAAGAGGTAAATTAGAATTTATCCTATCAGACTTTGAACCAGTTATAACGGAGACAAATGAAGGTCTTGAAAAAATAAGTAGTATAATAAAAAATATTATTAGATTTTCTAATGAAGATGCTTACGGTAATTTTGAAATGAATAAGTTCAGTGAATTAATAGAAGAATCTATGAAAATTTTGAAAATGGAACTTAAAGAATACAAACTTGATGATTTATTTGACTTAGAGCTAGACTTAATTGATGATGATTATATTAAGTGTAATAGGTTTCAAATTGAACAAGTTATCTTTAATATAATAAAAAATTCAATTTATTATATCGGCATCAAAGATAAAAAAGGTAGCATAAAAATCAAGACTTATAAGGAAGCGGAATATTTTTGTTTGGAAATACGAGATGATGGTACTGGGATTGAAGAAGAAAATATAAATAAAATATTTGATCCTTTCTTCACGACAAAAGAACCTGGCGAAGGAACTGGCTTAGGTTTGAGCATTTGTTATGATATTGTTGTAGTTAAACATAAGGGACATTTGTCAGCGCAAAGTGTATATGGGGAAGGTTCAGCTATTATTATGAAATTGCCACTTTAATGGAGAAAATCAGAGTGCCGTGCAGACTATGTATTTCTGATACTTTCTAAGGTTATGCCTTCAAGAAGTAATCAGTCTGCAGAATTCACTCAAATATAAATTCATAAAGAAAAAAACAAAAGACATTTGTCTAATGACAAATGTCTTTATTATTGACACAACAAAATAAAAACGATACAATAAGTTAGATATCGCTTTTTATAATATTGTTTATAAATTTCTAATTATATTATACACTTTCGAAAAAGCAATGTCAATAGAGTTTGGAATTAGTTCTGTAAAATTATTTTATCATAAGGAGCGAAGTATTATGAAAAATAACGACTTTGAATGGAAACTTGAACATGAATGGCTGCAGGAGGTACTTAAAGAAGCTCAAAAACAACTTGATGAAAAACGTAGCTTTAGAGAAAAATTTAAAAGTGATGCGATTGAAGTACAAAGGGAGTTATGGGAGAATGTAGGATCAGTTTCTGTAAATAATGGATTAGAACAGATTGTAGACTTTATGCAGTCTATTAATACTATGAAAATACAGAAGAGAACTCATGAATTCACAAGAAAGCTTGAGCAAAAATACGAAAGAGTACTTTTATCTCCATATTTTGCAAGAATGGATTTTATTGAAAAAGGGGAGGAAAGGGCCGAAAAGTGTTATATAGGAATATCTAATCTTATTAATGAAAACTTTGATTTTCTAATATATGACTGGAGAGCGCCAATTTCAAGTATGTTTTATGATTACGAAATTGGACAAGCAGAGTTTAAATGTCCTGAGGGTATAGTAGAGGGTGAACTTACACTTAAAAGACAGTATAAAATTAATAATGGTGAAATTGAATATATGTTTGAGAGCAATCTTAAGATAGATGATGAAGTGTTACAGGATATCTTGAGTAAAAGTACCGACACAAAGATGAAGGGAATTGTAACAACCATACAAAGAGAGCAGAATAAAGTGATTCGTAATGAAGAATATAAAAATCTGATTGTTCAAGGGCCAGCTGGAAGTGGTAAGACTTCTGTCGCTCTTCATAGAATTGCTTATCTTTTATATAAGCATAGGGATAAAATAACTCCTAAAAATATAGTGATATTTTCGCCAAATGATATTTTTAATGAGTACATTTCTGATGTATTACCTGAACTTGGAGAAGATAATATGTGTCAGACTACATTTAAGGAATATATGCACAAAGCCCTAGGTGGTGCACTTAGTAAAGAAAACTATAGTGAAATGATGGAATACATTTTAGCATCAAAGAAGGAAGCTGACTATCAAATCAGAATCAATAATATAAAGTTTAAATCATCAATGGAGTTTATAGATATATTAAAGCGTTATGTAACCTTTATGGAAAAGGAAGATACAAACTTTAAGAATATTAAATTTAGAGGAAATTTAATAATTTCATCTCAGGATTTAGAAGAATTATTTTACAAAGATTATGTAAAACTTCCACGAAAAAGAAGACTTCAAAAGATAAGAGAGCGTATTTTATTTCTTTTAAAGCCATATGAAGAACAGCGTATAGAAGAAGTTGCTAATGAACTTAAGGACTCAGGTTCTTATTTAGATAAAGCTGAAATTGTAGAACATAGTACAGCTATGGTAAAGAATGAACTGAAAGAGATTTATCATAAGATAAATGGAATGACAAAATTTGACTTATTGGGTATTTATAAAAAGTTATTTGAGAATCTTGAGTTTTTCTTGAAGGATTCAAATATTGAGTTCAACAAGAAGAAAATTAGTGAAATAAAGAGCTATACCTTAGAAAAAATAAAAGCCCGCAGGCTTAATTATGAGGATCAGATAGCCCTTCTGTATCTAAAAGGTGCTATGGGAGATCTTCCTAAAACCTCAGAAATCAAATACGTTATTATTGACGAGGCACAGGACTATTCACCACTTCAATATGAAATTTTTTATCAGATTTTTAACCATGCAAACATGACTATACTTGGGGATTTAAATCAATCTATAAACCCATTTATGAATGTTGGAGACTATACGAATATATCGCATATATTTGCTGAAAATAATACATGCATAATAAATTTAACAAAAAGTTACAGATCAACAATGGAAATTACTAAATTTTCAAGAAGACTCCTTGATAAGGGGCTTGAGGCTCAATGCGTGGAAAGAAGTGGAGAAGAGCCTTTACTTCTTGGTTTTTTAAATGAAGAAGCTATAAAAGAAAAACTTCTTGAAGATATAAAAATATATAATGAGAAAAATTATAAATCCATTGGAATCATAACAAAAACTGCTAAGGAAGCAAATGAGGTATATAATTTTTTAAAAGATAAAACTAATGTTAGAGCAATAATGAAGGATGACGATGAGTATGTGAGTGGCGTATTGATAATACCTGCTTATCTTGCTAAAGGATTAGAATTTGATGTAGTGATTATATATGATGCAGGAGATGAAAATTATAGTTGTGAAGAGGAAAGACTTTTGCTTTATACCGCTTGTACCAGAGCACTTCATGTTTTGCACGTATACTATTCAGGAAATATAACGCCATTACTTAAGTAGAATTATTATTGAGTGTTTAATAACTTTGTGTAAGAAGTTTAATAAAAGGCAAAAGAAGATTATGACCAAAATTATATTAAAATCAGTATGAAGCACAGATGAATTAAAAAATAAGATTGACGTCTCATGCTGATATTTTAAATGGTGATATTATATAAAAAATTAACTATTGGTTAATTTTTATGAATAAAAGATGAAAAGTCTTCAATTGCCCAAATTATGTAGCTTTGATATCATTTAATTATAAGGTTCTGAGATGATAGTGAAATTTATGTAGATATCGGCCGAAATTGAGATATTTCAAATTTTTAATGAGGAACCTAATATTATTTTAGTTAATCAATAAGAACATACTAAATAGAGGAGCTAATTTTATGATGATAAGTGAAGTTATTAGGCATTATAGAAAAATGGGAAATCTTACTCAAGAGCAGGTTGCTGATTATTTAAATGTAAGCACCCCAGCAGTAAATAAGTGGGAAAATGGAGTTTCATATCCAGATATAACATTGCTCCCGCCTCTTGCTCGTATCCTAAAAATAGATGTTAACACTTTATTGGCATTTAATGAAGAATTAACAGATACGGAAGTAAAAAAACTTACAAAAGAGGTAGGTGAAACTGCATCAAAAGATGGAATTAAAAAAGCTTTTGAGAAAGGCAATGATTTAATTAAACAATATCCAGGTTGTGATGAGTTAATATTAATGATATCAGAAGTGCTAAGAATATATTTGTTAGGACCTCAAATTGAGGAAAAAGAAAAATATGAAAGAAAAATTATTGCTTGGCTTGAAATTGTAGCAGCTGGTAATAAGGAAAAGACAGCTTCTATGGCAAAATTAGATTTAGCAGCAATTTATAGGGAGAAAAAAGAATATGAAAAGGCGCAGGAAATATTAGATAAAATTCCAGAAGTAGACGTTGATAAAAAAATTCAACAAGCAATATTATTTGAAAGTATGGGTAAAATAGATGAGGCTTATGGTGTTTGTGAAGATAAATTAAGGAAAAATGGTCATGAAACATTTTCTGTTTTATCTCTTATAATAATGATGCTATATAAAGAAAAGAAATTTAGAGATGCAGAAGAATACATAGAGCGTGCAAAAAAAATTGCTGAAGTATTTGATTTAGGGGCGTACCATAAATATCAATTAGATTTATCTTTAGCAATAGAAAAAAAAGATAAAGAAAAGACCATAGAAATGGTTATAAATATGGTAAATGAAGCAAGTACAATGGATGACTCTATTAAATCAAAATTATATAAGCATATGAAATTTGATGTGACTAATAATTGGACTAAAGATAAATATAAAGATTTAGTAAAGAGGGGATTAAAAAAGAGAAAGAATATTGATTTTGTTAAAGATGATCCAAGAGTAAAGTCTCTGTTGGAATAAACAATATTAAGTCTATTTTATTTTAAAATTAGAAATAAAATGGACTTAATATTTATCTAAGTGATTTTTAATTTTGCATAAATTTAAGGATATTGCAGCATACATAATATAAAGTAAAAAAGAATTGTATTACTATAAGTTTGTAGTAAAAATAATCTTATTAAAGGAGATTTAAATTTGTGGCTAAAAGACAGAGCAAAAAAATTAAGATCAGATATACCTGCAATATACATAGCATTAAAAAAGAAGGAAGCTCCAGTAATTGCAAAAGTTTTTGCGATGATTACAATTATATATGCGTTATCACCAATTGATCTTATACCTGATTTTATACCAGTTATAGGTTTGCTGGATGACATAATTTTACTTCCAATACTTATTACAATAACAATAAAATTTATACCAGAAGAAATAATTAGCCAATGTAGAATTGAAGCAGAAAACTTATGGATTAACGGAAAACCTAAAAGGTGGTATTTTGCCATACCAATTTTATTAGTATGGATAGCGTTAATATTTCTAACATTAAAACTTTTTTTAATGAAACCTTATTAAAAATAAATAAATGTTCAATGTTTTAAATAAAACTTTTTACAATTTAAAATGGAAATCATCCAGCTATGTTTAGTAATAGAAAAGAGTTTAGAAATTTAGTACTTAAATTTTTGATGTAAATTACAAGAATGTTACGTAATTAAAACCAATATTCCTCTATTATCATGTTAGGTTAATTAAACCACAATATGCATAAATTAAGAAATTAAGATGCCATAATATTCATAATGAGTTTTGTGGTATTTTTTTGTAATGCAAATAATGTTCTTTGTAATACATGTTATAATTGGTTCATAGTGGTAATTAAGGTTAGATTATTAAACAATATCAATTTCTAATATAATATAAAATTCTGTATTTGAGGAAGATGAATTATGAAAAAAGGCGAGTACAATATTGGAAAATTAGTTAAGGAATTAAATATCAATAAAGAGACTATAAGATATTATGAAAAAATTGGATTGCTCTCTGAAACTAAACGTGATAAAAACGGGTATAGGTTATATTCGGAGGAAGATATAGAAAAGATTAAATTTATACTTATTATTAAAAAATTTGGTTTCTCATTAAGGGAAATAAGTACATTAATGCATAATGAAGTTTTATGCGGTGATATTACAAGAATTAGGGAACTTGTTGGAAATAAGATAAATGAGATTAATAGTAAAATGAATGAGCTTATAGAAACAAAATATCTGCTTGAAAAGGTAAAGAAAAATATATTAGATAAGAATTTAGGATGCTGTGGTGATATGGAAGTTTATTTAAAAATTAAATCTTGACTGTGTAGTATAGTACATGCCTTAAAATATCATTAAAAACTAGTATATCTATTTAAATATGATAATTTTCATAATAAGAGTTATTAGGAAATTACTTGATTATGTAAATGAAATAGGAGGTTTTTATGATAATAGAAGAGGACACAATATTATATTTTTCAGGAACAGGTAACAGCTTGCAAGTAGCCAATGATATAGCACGTGAATTAGGCAATTTTAATTTGTGCAAAATAACTTCACTTGTAGCAAAAGAAAAAATAAAGATTGAAGGAAAAACACTTGGAATAGTTTTTCCTGTAATATACAATCGTTTGCCATTGGTTGTAGAGAGAATTATGAAAAATCTAGAAATTAATAAAGATACGTATGTTTTTGCGGTAGCAACTCATGGTGGAACACCAGCTGAAGTGTTAAATAAACTAAAAAAGTTATTGCAAAATAATAATATAATGCTTAATTCTGGTTTTTTAATCCATATGCCATTAAATAATATTTTTGCTTTTGGATCAATTTCTATTGAAAAACAAAACAAAATTTTTCAAAAAGAAAGATATAAAGTAAAACATATAGCACATATAGTTGCAAAACACGAAAATTACAAAAGTGAAGTTAGCCCATTAATATTTGATACATTAATTGATAAGATTTTTATCAAAACTACCGACAAGATAGTGAAAAACCTACATCTAAGAGATAAAGATTTTTGGGTTGATGATAATTGCAATGGCTGCAGATTATGTGAAAAAATTTGCCCTGTCAATAACATACAGTTTAATATTAATAAGCCAATATGGAAACATAATTGCGAGCAGTGTGCAGCTTGTATACAATACTGTCCAAAAGAAGCAATTCAATGGAGAACGAAAACTAAGAAAAGAAGAAGATATAGAAATCCTAATATAAGTATTAATGAACTTATAGGGTATTAGTATTAAAAATTATTTATAATATGCCAGACTGTTGTCATATTTAACAATTTATAATGATTATGGAGGTGTTGATTTTGAAATATGAATGGAGAAAAGAGGAAAAAGATATCTATCTGCCAAAAGAAAAACCAACTTTAGTTAAAGTCCCTAAAGCAAAATATTTCTGTATCAAGGGAGAGGGGAATCCGAATAATGGGGATTTTTCTAATAGAATTACTGTATTATACTCTCTTGCTTATGCAGTAAGAATGATGCCTAAAAGTGGTTTTATACCTGATGGATATTTTGAATATACTGTTTATCCGTTAGAAGGATTATGGGATATGACTGAAGGTGGCAAGAGTAGTGATGTATTTAATAAAAATGAACTTATATATACGATAATGATAAAGCAACCAGACTTTGTAAGCGAGGAAGTGGCCAAGAAAGCCTTTGAAATTGCTAACAAGAAGAAGCCAGATAAATTATTACAAGAAGCTTATTTTGATGAAATAGAAGATGGATTATCAGTTCAAATGCTACACATAGGTTCTTATGACAATGAGCCAGAAACTTTTAGTAAGATGAAAGACTATATTAACGAAAATAAATTAAAAATTAAAAGCTTAGTTCATAGAGAAATATATTTATCAGACGCTAGAAAAGTTGAAAGAGATAAATTAAAAACAGTATTAAGATATACGGTAACTAAATAATAAACTTATATTTATACAAGAGTTTAAATTAATAATCATTTATACAATAAAGGAGAAATACTATGGCATATAAATTAAAAGAAATAACAATAAGAACAAATAATTCTGATGAGGGAATAAAAATGATTGATGAACTATGGGGTGATATTGTAAGTGGTAAATTACCTCTTCTTTTTGATAGTGGACATATACTTCAAAAAGATGATTCTCCAATTTCAAAATATAGCAACTATTCTAGCGATGAAAGAGGGGATTATGACCTTACAATAATGAATGTAACACCTGATTTTTTTGAGAAAATGGAAATGAAAGTGAGTACAGGCTTATATAAGAAATACGATGAAAAAGATGAAGATGGAAAAATAGATGTGTGTGCAAAAAAAGCATGGGAAAAGGTATGGAGTGAGCAAAAATTAGGAGCTATAAAGAGAGCATTTTCGGAGGATTATGAAATCACTGTTCCTAGTGAATACGCAAAAGATGGAAAAGCACATTGCTATTTATATATTTCTGTTCAGTAAAATAGAAAACAGGATTGTAGAGATGATACCAAATTGATGAAGTTTGATTTAAAACTGAGCATCACAAATAATAACTTGACTAGGAGGTTGCAAATGGATAGTGTAGATATTCCGGTATGGGAGTTATTGCAAAAGCAAATAACATGGAGCCAATTAAATTTTATACATAACAAAAGAGTATTAGATTTTGGAAGCGGTAGGGGAATAACAGCTTCATATTTTGCATGTGATAATGAAGTTGTTGCAATTGAGCCTGATAACAAAATGATTTCAGAAAGAATTGCTGAAAATTACTATACTCAAATATGTGGAAATATAAATAATCTTAAGGAATTTGATGATGAATCATTTGATGTCATATTATGCCATAATGTTTTCGAATACGCCTTGGAAAGAGAAGAGGTTACTAAAGAGTTTGCAAGAATTCTAAAAAAAGGTGGAGTGCTTTCTATATTGAAACATAATAAGGCAGGAAGAATTATGCAGATGATTGTTTTATTAAATAATTTTGATCATGCTAATGAATTATTAGATGGGAAGAACGGAAGGCAGAAAAGTTTGGAGATATTCATTATTATGATGATAAGGATATTTTAAAATGGTCAAATGATTTAGAAATAGAAAAAATGTTAGGAATGCGAACCTTTTGGGATTTACAACAAAATCAAGACATACAAAAAGATGAAAAGTGGCAAAAGTAAATGATTGATATAGAGCAGAGGGTTTGTGATATTGAGGAATTTAAGGCAGTTTCCTTCTTTCATCACCTTAAACTTCGAAAAAAATAGCATACTTTAAAGAGAATATCTTATTATCAAATTTATAATTTAAAGCTAATCACAATAAATAAAGATATTCTAATAAATAAATGAACTTAAACACAGTTCTGATTTATTGCATATATAGTGTCTAAAGTAATGTATATTTAAAACTATTTAATTAGTAATTTTAAAAAATAAGTTGAAATACATTTTAAAGCGCTATATTATGAATTCAGGCACCGGTGTACTTTATTGAAAAAGAAGGTAAAACATGGATACTAATATTGAAATGATACCAGAATATAAGATTGCTTATATAAGGAAAGTGGGTCCTTATGGTTTAGAAAATGTGCAAGTAATGGAACAATTGAAAAGCTGGGCTACAGAAAATGGCTTATTTAATGAAAGGTCAATAATATTAGGAATAACTCAAGATAATCCTGAGATTACAGAACCTGCAGATTGCCGCTATGATGCATGTATAGTTGTTTCTGATGAATTTGATTTTGAAAGTAAGAATATTAACATTGGAAAAACTATGGGTGGAAAATATTGTGTGTTTAAAATAAATCATACAGTAGATGCTATACAAAAAGCATGGATTGAAATATTTTCGGAGTTATCAAAGAGAAATTATAAAATTGATGATAAAAGAAAGATTATTGAACGATATACCATGCAAATGATAAGTAACCATTATTGTGAAATTTGTGTACCTATATTATAAAAAATATTAAAACAAATTCTAGTTTACCTGAGCAAACAATATGAAAGTGGCATGCTATGATTGATTTTGGATTTTAATATAATGATAAGCGTTTAAGAATTAAAATTAAATATCTGCATATTAGGAAGAAGTATCTAAAAAGACAAAGATACTTCTTCTTTGTGTAGATAAATTAATATTTTACATATATATTGGAAAAATAGAGAAATCATCATAAGCATGATAAAATATGACGGATTAATTAAGAATTTATTAATTCTTATGGATAAAAGCTTTTTGTACTTAATGCTATGCTATACTTTAGGGAGCATTTGTAAACATTGGAGTATAGTGGTGATTTATTATAGCTATTTATGAATGAAAAAATTATGATATTTTTAGGGAGTGTCTATAAATGTACTTTAATAAATGGAAAAATAAACAAAAATACAAAACTAAAAGAATAACCATAAAATACATGTTTTTAAGTTCTATTTTATTAATTTTAGCTGTAGGATTTACTTATGAGAAAACAGGTGAATATAGAGATTCAAAAAAATTTCCTGTAGTTGGAGAAATGGTTGAAGTAAATAATCATAAGATTAATATTTTTAGCGAAGGTAAAGGAAATTCAACTGTTATTTTTTGTTCAGGTCACACGGAACCTAATTCTTATGCAGATTTTTATCCTCTCTATAACGAAATTTCAAAGTATGCTAAAGTAGTAACTTACGATAGACCTGGTCATGGATGGAGTGAAGTTACAGATGAACAAAGAGATATAGATACTATAGTGAAAGAAATGCATGATGCCCTTGAAGAATCAGGACAAAAAGCTCCTTATATATTAGTTGGACATTCATATGCATCGTTACAAGTAATAAGATTTGCACAGATGTACAAAAATGAAGTTTCAGGAATAGTTCTAATAGATGGTGGTAATCCAGAGTACTATGCGGAAAATGGACTAGAAATTTCTAAGAGCACAGCTTATACTTACAAGTTTTTAAAGTCTATAGGAGTAGCAAGGCTAGTAGTTAATTACACAAATAATTATTCTAAGAATCTTAATTTACTCCCTGATAATTTACAACAAACATATTTATCAATGATTTTGAAGACTATGTATAATAAAAATATTATTGATGAAGGTAACTTGGCAGAAAGTAATGCAAAAACTGTATTAAAAAATGGAACTTTAGGTGATTTGCCTATGAAAATTTTAACAGCTCCAGATGATGATATATGGAATAATAGTCAAGCTGAATTAAAAGATTGGTCAACAGATAGCGAGCAGATAATTGTTAATGGCGCAGGACATGCCATATACCATACACATCCTGATGTAATAAATAATGAGATATTAAAACTTTTAGAAAACTGAACATAAAGTAATAAACAAATGCCGTATTATTAATTTACGGCATTTGTTATATGAAATACTAATAAAGGTACATTCTTTTAAAGAAAGCTTATTAAAAATAATTAAATTTTTAAAGTTTTCTTTAAACATCATTTAAATGAATATTATTTTAAATAAACCTTTTTTTAATTTAAAAAGTAAAAAAGTTACGAAGGTTAAAACAAAAAAGGTTAACAATTTAACTTAAGGTGAATCTATATAATAAAAAAAGCCCCTCTACTGGGGCAAGATAAGTACTTTAACTTAATAGAAAATAGACTTATCATAGTATTTAATAGATTTGAAGATATTTTTACAATAAATTATCGTAAAAAACCCAAAATATTATTATGGAGTTATGTTTGTTGGAGTAAAAACTAATTGACCATTACCTAATACAACAAAATTAAAATCCTCTTTCATTGGCCTTAAAACATAATGTATTGAGTTACCTTCTAATCGTATAGATTGCTGTATTACTTTGCTGCCATCGAATATAATTAAGAAAACTTCAGTGGGGGAAACATTCTGAGCAGTATACGCAACATTTGGGAGCAGATTCAAATCCTTCATTCTGTAAATACCTTGTGAGAATGTTTTTTGAGCTGGAGACGCAAAAGAAGGAATTGTATTTAGGTTAAGCGATAAGAAAAGAAAAATGGAGCAGATAAATATAATTTTTTTCATCGATTTGCACCTCTTCATAATTTTAGTAGCTAAATTTATTATGTGAAAGCGAAAAGAAAATATTCATATTAGGAGATCTAGATGTTATGGTAAAATAGATTAAAAAATGGCTGGTAAATAATCAGGTTATAAAGTTAAAAAATGCTATATAAGATGCATCTATCTGTGATGAATAATGAAATACTTATTTAATATGCTATAATTAATTTATTAAAAATTTATTTTGTATGTAAAGGGGGATTAATTATGATAGTAAAAAGTGTAACAATTTATGTAAAACAAGAGCACATAGATGAGTTTATTAAAGCAACTAAGGAAAATAAAAATAATTCATTGAAAGAAGAAGGAATTATATGCTTTGATTTTTTTCAATGCAAAGATGATTCAACTAGGTTTTTACTTTACGAAGGCTATAAATCAGAAGACGATGTGAACAAACATATGGAAACCGAACACTTTAAAAAATGGATAAATACAGTTGAACCGTGGTTTTCAGCTCCAAGAGATAAGGCTACATACATACCTGTTCCATAAATAGTATAAACATTCAAGATAAAATGATTACTTTATTTTACTTTAATAGAGAAAATAATTCTTATTAAGTCTAATTTCAGGCGTTCTGAAGTAGTAAGAATAAATTGAGTTAAGCTAAGATTTTCTTAAATTTAGAGAATCTTAGCTTTAAATATTTTATCTTAAACATCAACAGAATTAAAATCTATTTTAAGATAATCATAAATATTAAACTGACGCTTCTTATTAAAGTAATATCATTACAAAATGCTTTTGTAATCATTTGATAGATAAAATGTTAGGTTATTAGATATATAGGTAATAGATTATATAGCGTTATGCATAACTTGAATCAAACTAACAGATTTTATCAGATCATTTGAAAGCCTAGATACTTGAAGAAATTTTTGCCACATCAAAGTCCCCATACAATTTACTTTTTTAAAATCTTTACTTAATCAAAAGATGATATGTAAGATAGTAAATTTAGTTGCATATATATCTTTTTTGAGAACTATAGGGTTTTATCATATAATATGGTAAAATTGAAATGTTTAATAAGAATTATAATGAAAGAAAGGAGAAAATATGACCGAAATTATAGTGATTTTTGCATTAACGCTAATAACGCTTAGCACCATATTCTTGGATATCACTAAAAGATTAAATTTGTTACATAAAATTTTAGTGTATATATATTTTATATTTGCTCCACATATTGTTGCGTTAGGATATTTCTTAATACAACATACCAAATTTGGACAAGATAATGATATATGCAAGTGGATCATTTTAACAGAGATAATTATTTTTATTCTATATATTTTTATAAAAGTAAACATAATTCCAAATAATAAAAAGCAAATAGTAAACCTTAGATTAAGGATAATGTTAGGCGGAAGAAGTCTTGTTTTATATGGATTATATACAGCATTTGTTCAAATTATTATATATTTAATAGGAAATACAATAATGCAAAGATTAGAAATTCCAGAACACATATTAGTAATTGATAGTATTATTGTTGTGTTAAACATTATTATTTTAATTATCAATGGAATGCTAAGAATTTTATGTACTTCAAGAAGATTAAATATTGTAAAAAGACTTATCGTAGGATTTTGGAGTCTTATTCCAATTGTAAATATTGTTGTGATGTTATATGCTTGCCATATTGCAGCAATAGAGTATGATCATGAGTGTTATAAAGTAATTAATCATGAAGCGCGTGTTGATTCAGAAGTATGTAAAACAAAATATCCTCTTGTATTAGTTCATGGTGTAGGGTTTAGAGATTTAAAATATATTAATTACTGGGGGAGGATACCTAAAGAGTTAATTCGTAATGGAGCCACATTTTATTATGGAAATCAAGAAGCTTGGGGAACAGTTGAGTATAATGCAAAAGATATTAAAAATAAAATATTAGATATATTGAAAGAAACGGGATGTGAAAAGGTAAATATTATTGCGCACTCAAAAGGCGGTCTAGATTCACGTTATATGATTAGTAAATTAGAAATGGGAGGTTACGTTGCATCATTAACTATGATATCATCCCCACACAGAGGATGTAAGTTTGTTGATCTTGCTTGTAAAATTCCCGATAGAATCTATAAATCCATTGCAAGATTTTTTGATAAGCGTTATAGATTTCTAGGTGATAAGAATCCTGACTTTTATACTGCAAGCAGACAGTTTTCAACTTACCATAGTAAGAAATTCAATGAAGAGGTAAAAGATGTAGATGGGGTGTATTATCAAAGTTACACATCTGTAGTAAGAAATCTATTTAGTGATTATGTTGTTGCAATACCATACATTTTAGTAAAGTTAACAGAAGGTGAAAATGATGGTCTGGTATCTATTGAATCTGCTAAATGGGGACAATTTAAAGGTGTATTGAGAAATAAACGAAGGCGTGGAATCTCTCATGGGGATATTATAGATCTAAGAAGAGATGACTATAAAGACTTTGATGTAATAGAAAAATATGTTGAAATTGTATCAGATCTTAAAAATAAGGGCTTTTAGGTAGTATTATAAAATTTATATGAAGCATTATAGCTTATAAATAAAGGATTAAAAATACTAAGGGAAGTGTATTTAACTTCGCTTAATATTTTTAATCCTTTATATTTTAAACATTTTTATTTTATCGCCTAAAACCAATATTTATTACTTCTTAAACGTGTCATCTTACAAGTATATTCTGATTCAAACTTTAAAATTTTGTATTATTAAAAAAATCTAAAAGCAGCAAATACTAATAATATTATTATAACTGGAATAGACAAAATAGATGCCATTATACGCCTACCAATTTTACTTCCAAAATTAATAGTGTTTCCTATACCATTTCTCTTATCAACAGATTCAGATGGATTATCTGGATTATAGTAGAAAATTCCAAGTTTCCAATGCCTAGGGTCATCGTCTTTATTCACTAGAAATACATCTCCTTAGATTTATACACAAATAGTTAATTTTATATTTGTTTAATTATATACCTTTAATTGTAAATATTCAAATGTCTAATGTACCTACATATAAATTTCGTATATTGATTTTAAAAACAGGATGCAAAGCTAAAAATATACTAAATGCATAGTGTATTTAACCCAAAGACTCTGTATATATCATTCTTCAACTGAGAATACTGTATAAGGTTTTGAAATTTTGTCAAATAATCAATAATAGTCAAAAATGAGAGTATAGTACCAATACTAGACGTTACTGTGAAAGATAAGTATTCCGTATACTTAACATTATTTCTAATTCATTATTAAAATAAGTAATTGTTCTAAATCAAATATTCTGCTCGTATTAAATATTTCCCCAAGGTCATAAAGGGTTTTTTCTGAATTTTCTACTTCCTTAGAATACATATGCATTATATCTATTTGATCATTTATATCAAAGTTATAATTATTATCAATCCAGCGTACTACATTTAATTCTTTAATAATGAGATAACTCATGACAGCTAGTGTAACTTTAGAGTATAATTCTTCATCAAAAATAGCTTTCATAAAATATTGAAATATAAAATATACCATTAAATGTTCATATTCATAGGTTTTTGTTTCATAATATTCATTAAAAGCATCATATTGTTTTTTATAAAAAGCAACATCGTATATTTTATAAAAACAGTCAATAGCATGATCTAGTATTTGTGGCCAGTTATCATTAATGGGATTGAGGTTTTTATACACATTCATACATTTAAGCATATTTTCATACTTATCAGATTGCATTGCTTTATACTCATCAAATTTATTAAGGAGTTCTTTCTTATAGGATTCGCTAGAATATCTATTTATTATATTTTTAATTTTTGATAGCTCATTTGTATTTATTTCTTCTTGAATATCATGAGCAAAATTAATTACTAATGCAATCCTATGACTTAAATCTAGAGATCGATCTTTTAGAATATCTAAGACCATTTTCCTAGCCGATATTAGCTGCACGGAAATATCAAAATTTATATCATCATATTGACTTTCTATTTCATAATCATCTGAAACTTCAAAAGTAATTGGTTTAGAATCTTTAAGAATTAATCTTGCAGCCTCAGGACAGGATAAAGATATGCCCATTTCACGTGAATTACTATACTCCTCAATAAACCTTGGGTATGTTTTGCATGTATAACATAAGCTTTTTTCTCCAAGTTCAGTATAGATATCACACAGGTTATTTTTATTTAAAAATGGGCAGTTATTATTTTGTAATACAAAACCAGGCTCTCCATCTTCATATAATGTTAAATTTGATCTTAATCTTTCACCAAATTCACCACTTATCTTGTTATAATTCTTATATGTTTCATCATCAATTATAATTTCCCACCCAGCACAACAAGTATCAGCACATTTTGAAGCGATGCATTTAAAATCTTTATAATAATGGGGTACTATTGTTTTCATGTAGATTACCTCTTATGTTTATAAATTAAATTCCATTATAATATACCACTTAATTGAACACTTAGAAAAGTATTTTAATAAGTTCACGTTTAGAAATATATTATAAATGATTTGAATAAATTAAAAGACATGTACATTTTTATTTTGTAACTTCACAAAGTTTTGATTTGATGCCAAACTTACAATAAAATTCTGTTTTAATCCAATGTTATTATAAAAAGCTCTAGTGTAATACTTTTGATATCTCATGTTAAGGATGAATGATACATAAATTCCATTTTAAAGGGAACATATTTGTAGTTTTACTGCATGAGAATATATGTTATCGTATACACAAGGAAGACACAAAAAAGAAAAGTAAAGGGGGAAAAGAATGTATAACCTAAATACTAGGCAGGTTGAATTTATAAATTTGTTATTGGATGAGAATCAATATAGGCCAATTAAATATTATGCAGAATTCTTGAATGTGTCTGATAAAACTTTAAAGAAAGATTTAGTTGCAATTGAAGAATATTTGAACAAATTTAATGTTGAATTAGATAAAAAACATAGCATTGGAATAGCGATAAAAGATGTTATGAATTCAAAACTAATTTTACGCAATACTCTTGAATCACAAAGAAATAAAAATAAGAAGATTTCTATTAATGATAGAAGAATTGAGATCATTAGAGACATGCTCATTGATTCTCATAATAGTACTTCGATCCAGAAGCTTTCTGATAAGTATTATGTGAGTAAGACAAGCATAATTAATGATTTTAAATATATAGAGGACTGGCTTCATTCTTTTAACTTAAAATTAGAAAAAACAGTAGAGGGAACACAAATAAAAGGCTTTGAAGTTAATATCCGTAGAGCTATTGCATCCTTGCTATTTGAATATTCGAAAGATGGAAGAAATAAAAAGACTATTGAAGAATTAGCAACACGTTTAGATGTAATTACATTAAATGGATTGTCAGAGTTGTTTGAGAAAGACAAGGTGATATATGTTAATAAACTTTTACTTGGCTTGGAAAATAAATACAACTGTAGAATAGACGATCCATATTATATTAACTTACTTACTCATATTTTAATTTCAATGGAAAGGGGGTCAAAGGGGAGGACAGTATACAAAAAGGATGTCATCGGTGAATTTAAATCAGAAAAGGATTATAAAGAAGCTGTCTCATGCATTAACAAAATTAATAGAGATTTTGGGATGAAATTAGATGAGAGTGAAGTTTATTACTTATATCAATATTTCGTATCTTTTGGATTAATTAAAGATGTAATTGAAAATGAAGATAAAGTGCTAAACAAATTAGATTGTTTAGCAATAACCTATAGAAATAAGATGACACAATGCATGGAAGAGATCTTACAAGTAAACATTGCAAAAAATCAAAGTATAATGGAAAAATTATTACTTCATATACGTCCTATGCTAAATCGTATGGAGCATGATATTCAAATATCAAATTCACTTATGAGTGATATAAAAGACCACTATCCTATTCTTTTAAATGTGTGCAAAGCCGCTGCACTTATGGTGTCTCATGATATGAAACTAGAGGTTATTCCTATAGATGAAATTGGATACTTAACTTTATATTATCAGTTAGGCTTGGAGGAATGTTATTCTGAAAGGAAACGAGTTTTAGTTGTTTGTCATAGTGGATACGGGACCTCCAAGCTCTTAAGTACAAGGCTTAAAAGATATTTTCCAGAATTTGAAATTATAGAAAGTATTTCAGCAAATAGGCTCATGAATAGGAAGCTTGATGATATTGATTTTGTAATATCGACAGTTCCATTAGATTTAGAGAGTAATCCGTTCTTGTTAGTATCAACTTTTTTAAATGAGCATGATATTAAAAATATATCAGATTTTTTACTTAATAATAAAGAAAGATTTTCTAAGTTGCCGGTCGCAACTAAATTTATAGGAGAGTATTTATGGGAGAATTTAATATATTTCAATAAAAACGAGAGTGACATAGAGAAAGAAATTAAAAAAAATATCAAGGTGAACATTAATTTTAATGAAGTAGATATTAACAGAAATTTAAAAATACAATTAGGATTTTGCACTGAAGAATGTATACTTGGACTTTCTATAAATGACATAGAAAATAATGAGAAGCAATTAGTATTCTATGTTGCTATGGACGATATTGAGCTAATGACTCACATTTTAAGAGAAGCAGTAAATTTTAGTGTTAAAGAAAGTTATGCTAATTATTTAATGAAATGTAAGAAAGAAAAAGATATAAAGCAATACTTTAAATTAAATAGCGAAGGTGGTACAGAAATGGAAGCAGATTTAGCAAAAGTAATACAAAAGGAAACAATAAAACTAAATATGAAAGCAACTACAAAGGATGAAGCATTAAGAGAACTTACGGAATTATTATATGATGCAGGTGCACTTTCAAATAAGGAAGAATTTTTGGAAGATGTATATTACAGAGAAACTTTAGGTTCAACAGGTATAGGCAATGGAATTGCAATTCCACATGGAAAATCTAAATTTGTAAACAAAACATCCATAGCTTTTGGTAAAACCAATTCAGATATTAAATGGGAGACTTTAGACGGAAAGCCTGTGAATTTCGTTATACTATTTGCTGTAACTGAATCTGACAAAAATAGTGTTCATGTTAGGTTACTTTCCAAAGTAGCAGCAAAACTTGGAGATGATGAAGCCTGTGAAGATTTATTAAAAGCAACAACACCAGAAGAAGTATATGAAATATTTACAAGAACAGAAGAAATCTAATCATAATGCTTAAAATTAAAATTTATATAAATAAAAAATTAAAGGGGGACAACTGTATATGAAAATTGTAGGAATAGCAGCTTGCACATCTGGAATTGCACACACTTATATAGCAAAAGAAAAATTAGTACGTGCTGCAAAAGCATTGAACCATGAAATCCATATTGAAACACAAGGAACAATTGGGACAGAAGATGAGCTTAGTCTTAAAGAAATTGAAGAAGCAGATGTAGTGATTATTGCTGCAGACATTAAAGTAGGAGGGAGGGAGAGATTTAAAGGAAAGAAAGTTATTGATATCTCAACAGATATTGTAATTAAAGCTCCAAAAGCACTTATTAATAAGATTCAACAAGATTTAGGGTCAAAGTAAAAATTTTGTGAAAAGGGGAGAGAACTTATTATGTTAAAAAGTTTACAATTAAAAAAACATGCTATGACAGGTATATCATACATGCTTCCACTAGTTGTAGCATCAGGTCTATTAATCGCCATTGGTAATTTGGCAGGGGGAAATCCATCATTAATTTCTGATTATAAAAGTTCTTATAATGTTTGGCAGGCTGCAGTTTCACTAGGTGTATTTGGTATGGGATTGTTACCTTCAGTTATGGGTGCTGCCATTGCATACTCTATTGCAGACCGCCCTGGTATTGCACCTGGTTTATTAATGGGTATGGTAGCTAATGCTATGGGTGCTGGTTTCTTAGGTGGAATGCTTGGAGGTTATCTTGCAGGTTATTTTGTAAATTATCTAAAGAAAGTCATAGTTGTACCTAAGTGGGCGCAAGGGTTATTGCCAATGATGATCATTCCATTAATATCTTCTGTAGTCATAGGATTAGTTATGTTTTTTGTAATTGGCAGGCCTATAGCAGCAGCTTCAGCTGCACTTACAAATATGCTTAACAACATGCAAGGAGGATCAAAAGCAGTGTTTGGTGCTATTATGGGTGCTATGGCAGCATTTGATTTTGGTGGTCCTGTTAATAAAGTTGCATCTCTTTTTGCAGATGGACTTCTATTACAAGGAGTTTATGGTCCAGAAGCTATTAAGATTTGTGCTTCTATGATTCCACCTTTTGGAGTTACATTATCATGGTTAATAAGAAGATCCAGATATACCAAGGGCGAGTCAGATAATATAAAAATAGCATTTCCAATGGGTATATGTATGATTACTGAAGGTGTTATTCCTATTGCAGCAGTTGATCCACTTCGTGTAATTTTCTCTTGTTCTTTTGGTGCAGCTGTTGGCGGTGCGTTAATCATGTTATTAAATGTTGGTTCTCCAGTTCCCTCAGGAGGAATGTTTATTGTACCTGCAATGCAAAATCCAATTGGTTTCTTAGTAGCATTAGGTGTTGGATCAGTTATTACAGCAATTTTACTTGTAGCTCTTAAAAAAGACGCTAAAGAAAAAATATATGAAGAGGAGGAAGAAGAGGAACAAGTGGATTTATCAGGTATAGAAATAAAATAAATATTCGTATAGATAAGGAGAAGTGCTATGTATGTTTCTATGAGAGAAATGCTTAAAAAAGCAAATGAAGAAAATTATGCAGTTATGGCTATTAATTGCTTTAATTTGGAGACAGCAAGAAGCGTAATTAAGGCTGCAGAGCTAGAAAATGCACCTATTATAATCAATTTATATCAAGAACATTTAATTGATCATTGTGATAGTGAACTAATAACTCCTATCGTAAAAACACTAGCGAGTAGAACATCTATAAATATAGCCTTAAACTTTGATCATGGACAGGAAGTTATATTTTTAAAAAAAGCAATAGATGATGGTTTTTCATCAGTAATGGTGGACGCATCACGCTTTGGATTGCAGGGAAATATCGACATGACAAGAGAAGTTGTAAATTATGCTCATCCAAAGGGTGTTAGTGTTGAAGGTGAAATCGGGTGCTTGGGTGCTACAGAAGGACATGCATTTACGAATGATGATATGTATACGAATCCAGAAGAAGCATTAAAGTTTGCTAAAGAAACTGGAATCGATGCATTGGCAATATCAATTGGTACGTCACATGGAAATTATCCAGATGGAATGATACCAGAATTTGATTTTGAAAGATTGAAAACTATTAAAAAATTAACAAAAATGCCGCTAGTTCTTCACGGAGGCTCTGGCTCAGGAAGAGATAATATTTTAAAGGCTGTTAAATATGGTATTAATAAAATTAATGTTGGCTGTGACTTTATGAATGCAAATGTTGAAGCTATAAAAGCAATACTGCAAAAAGATCCAAACATTAACTACTATGCTCTAATGAATAAAGTGGAACGAGAAAGTATCGAATTGGTGAGAAGCTACATTAGATTATCAGGATCAAATAATAAAAACCAGTAGTAAAAATGCTCAATGTAATAATTTTAGAATACAAATTGAAATAAAAAGGAGAATGATATTATGTTAATAAATATGAAAGAGTTGTTATCTGTAGCTCAAGAAAATAAATTTGCTGTACCAGCTTTTAATACAAGCAGCAATATGATTTTAAGAGGTGTAATGGAAGCTTGCAAAGAAAAACAAGCTCCAGTAATTATTGCAATACATCCAGATGAATTATCATTTGTTGAGGACAGCTTTATAGCAAGTGTAAAGGAAGAAGCTTTTAAATCAAATGTACCAGTAGTTATTCATTTAGATCATGGTGGAACTTTTGAACAGATTTTAAGAGCAATAAAATGTGGGTTTACATCAGTAATGATTGATGCTTCACATATGTCCTTTGAAGAAAATATTGCAATTACAAAAAAGGTAGTAGAAGTAGCACATCCAATTAATGTTTCGGTTGAAGCAGAACTTGGAACTATAGGTACAACTGGTAATGGCGGAGAATATGGAGCTGATGAAATAATTTATACAGATCCTGAAAAAGCAAAAGAGTTTGTTGAAAGAACTGGTGTAGACACTTTAGCAATTGCCATTGGTACATCTCATGGAATTTATCCTAAAAATATGAAACCAAAATTAAAGTTGGATTTATTAAAAACTATAAGAGAAACTGTACAAATTCCATTAGTATTACACGGAGGATCAGCTAATTCAGATGATGAAATTGCTGAGTCTGTAAAATTAGGAATATCTAAAATAAATATTTCTAGTGATATAAAAGATGCATTTTATAAGAAATGCCGTGAAATATTAACAGAGGATTTAGGTGCTCGTGAACCAAATGCAATTTATCCACCATGTATAGAAGCTATGAAGGAGGTTATTTATCATAAAATAAATTTATTTAATGATGAAGACAAAGTAAAATATTACAAATAAAAGATAGAAAGTGAACTGCATTAAATAATTTTTCCATGTAAATAGTCTGTGTAAACTTCATTTCAGTATTTAATCGATGAAATAAAGTGGACACAGACTATATAACTTTCTTCAAAAGTTATAGGAACTAATTGTTGTTCTCATTTAAAATATAATTTACATAATCTTTTGCACTTTGTTCAATTTCTTCATTACTAGCATTAAAGGATGAACCGAAAATCGAAAAATAAGGTAATGAAATCGCTCCAACATGGATTGCAGTTGCCTTAAATGGTGCAATAATTTCATCAACAGTAAATGTTATAGGGCCTTTTTTAGAGTAGTTAGCCTTTTTATCACCAATAGATATGGCTATGCCAAATTTTTTCCCTTTAAGTTTGTCACCTTTAGACCCATATGCCCAGCCATAAGCAAAAACATCATCGAGCCATTTTTTTAATAGAGGTGGATAGCTATACCAATATAAAGGAAATTGAAATACTATTTTTTCATATGTTTCAATTAAATTTTGTTCTCTACGGACATCTATATTCCAATCAGGATATTCTTTATACAACTCATGGATGATGATCTCATTAGGATGTTTAATCAATTCTCTCTTCCATACTTTATTTACTTTTGAACTTTCTATATCAGGATGAGCTAAAATAACAAGTGTTTTCATATGTTTTCTCCTTTTCGCATTAGTATTTTTATAATAATATTTTATGATGCCTGGTTATATATGTAAATACACACAATAAAGTAACAAAGTTACTTGAAAGTAAGTATGGAAGAATGTTAGTATGTTATCAAGAAAAGTACACTATAGATAGCAGGCGAGGGAAATATGAAAAAATACAATTTAGGAATAGAAGCTACATTAGAAATCATAGGAGGAAAATGGAAAGCGTTGATTATTTGCTTTCTTATGCATGGAAAGAGAAGAACAAGTGAATTGCAACGTTGTATTCCATCAATAACACAAAAGGTTCTTATTCAACAATTACGTGAACTAGAAGCCGATGGAATCATCGGAAGAACTGTATATAATCAAATGCCGCCCAAAGTTGAATATTACATTACTGAATACGGTAAAACGGTAAATAAGATTATTGATTCAATGTGTTCTTGGGGAAGGGATAATATCAAAAGAAGACAAAACCAAGGAGAAGATATTGAATTATTAAATAATAAGTTTGAAAATGTTGAATAATTTAATTATGTGAACAACATAAATTTGATGTAAAAATAACAAATGTAGAGATTCTTAAAACATACCATTATTTATATAAGAAGTTCATTAAAATGATAAGCAATAAGTAATGAACTTCATATATGGCTTTTTTATTTACTTAATAATAGTAATATAAAAGAGCTCTATCATATTATTCTTAAAAAATATACATAAAAAATCTTCGATTCTACAACAACTTAAAAATTTTTATAAAAATTTTAATTTTTTTGCAACACTTCTCTAAGTTGGATTGTATTACTAATATAAAGGCAATTTAAAAAATAATTAGTCCATCTGCCAGTTTATATTCAATCATGCTTTTTAGGCAGATAACACTAATATGTCCGGTCCACTATGAGTGATATCCGCTTTCTTGGCGAATGATATATCCATGGCAATTTTGGACTTGTTATTTTCTTTCAAGTGCCTAAGATGAAAATTTAAGATGCAAGCACATAAAAATAAATATAATATTAGATTGTGTAAGCTTAGAAGGAGAAGATAAGATTATGAAAAAATTAATGATAGGTTTATTAACAGCAGTAACAATTGTTGGGATGTCAGCTCAAGCATTTGCAGCAGATGATATATCAAGGCACAAATCTAATCCAGCGAATATTATTTCTGATACTGTTCCAATATCAAACTATGCACCTAAGGATGTTGATATAAACAAGGTAGCAATATGCGGAAAAAATATTGAAATTGGAAGAAACGGAGTTTCAATATATAAGGGAAAAATTATGGTTCCGCTAAAATTTACGGCAGAGAGTCTTGGGTTTAAAGTTGAGCCAGATAAGGATAATAAAGTTATAAGCTTAGATAATGGTACAATTAAGACAAATGTTTATGTGGGACAAGATAGTTATTATTACTCAAGCAGCAAAGCAATAGGATTAACTATGATGCATGAATTAGGTGCAGAACCTATAATAGAGGATAATATGGTGTATGTGCCAATTAATTTTTATAATTTTCTATTCAGTGATCAAAAAACAGTAGGAAGCTTTTTTGTAAGAGATAAAGATGGACAATGGATTTATTCAGCTAATGGGGAGTTAGCAGTGGGATGGAAATTAATAAATAATAAGTGGTATTTCATGAATAATAATGGCATAATGCAAAGAGGATGGGCTCAAACTAATGGCAATTGGTACTATTTATTAAATAATGGAGAAATGGCTGCAGGCACAGTAACCCCAGATGGATATAAAGTAGATGAAAATGGAAAATGGGATGGTAAACCAGCTGCTACTGTAGTAAATAAACCTGAAGATGCAGATGATATAATAAGTCCTATTGAGAGATTTGATACTATAGACGAAGCACAAAAAGCATTAAAATTTAAGATTACAGTGCCAAAAGAATTATTAGGTAAATACAATATAAAATATATAAATACTATATCAAGAGATTTATTTCAAATATGCTATGTAAACAAACAAAATGACATCATATTTAGAATGGGACAAGGAACTTATGATATAAGTGGTGATTATAACAACTACAAAATCAATAATACTGTAAATATAAACGGAATCAATGTAAAAGTAAAAGGAGATGACAATCTTATTAAAGTTGCCGTTTGGAGCGTAAATAATATGTCATATTCTATCTCACTAAATGATGGTATGAAACAAGAGGATATTATTAATATTATAAAAAGTACTTTTTAGTTATACAGAAAATCAACACAAAGACCTAATTTGTGCCTCAAATGATAGAAATTCAATACATATTTCTTCATATGGATTGATGAAATTTTTACTGGAATGTTCGAAGAAGAAGGTTTTATCTATTTATGCATATTTCATAAACAAGTTTTAGAGATGCAATATCTAGGACAACCTCTATCTAAGGATATTTATTAAGATAAATTTCAAGTAACACCATAGCAAATATGTATCTTGTTTCTATCTAGAGGTACAAAACAGGTTTTGTAAAAAAATATAGATACATATTAACCAAGTTTATGATTATATATTCTAGCAAATAATTCTCATTACATATTATTATAATTACAATTAAATAAAGTAAGTTAATCAGAACTTGTATTAGAAAGAAATTTAAATAACAAGTAACATAAGTAGAGACATGAATAATAAGGAAGAGTTTATTTTGGGACTATGGATAAACAGTTTTAAATATAGATTTAAGCAATACTATAACGTTTCATATGGTATTTATTAGATAAAGATATTTAGTTGCTAAAATGGTGAAATCTACACCTTAGAATCTTCGGCGATATTTTCATAGCTTTCGGAACAAAATATTTATGATTTCGGTAAGTTACCACATAAATTTAGTTTTAAAGTTGAATATCTACAATACATTGTTGTGCTACTGGATGGAAGGATGAGTTTTTTAATGAAAGATGTTTCATTGCGTACGGATGAAATTATTTCACAAGATTTAGATCATTATGGAGATATGCTGCTGAGGCTTGCATATTCATATATGAAAAATATATACGATGCAGAAGATGCGGTTCAAGATGTTTTTGTACAATTGCTTAAAAATATAGAGATATTTGAAAGCGACGATCACAAAAAGCATTGGCTTATTTGTGTTACCAGAAATATATGCAAAAATAAGTTGAAATCAGTATGGTTTAAAAAGCATGTAGAGTTAACTGATATGCCCTATTATGATGAATATAAAGATAACAATGTTTTAAATCAGGTTATGAAACTTCCACTGAAATATAGAGAAATTATTCATTTATATTATTATGAAGGCTATACTACGGTTGAAATATCAAATATAGTAAATAAGAAAGAAGCTACAGTAAGATCATTACTTAGCAGAGGAAGAAATATGTTAAAAATAGAGCTGAAGGAGGAGTATGATTTTGAGTAAGAAATATAAAGAAGAACTAAATAAAATAGTGATGAATGATGATATAAAAAAAAGAATACTCCAAAATGTTTTGGCTGAAAATAAAAATGATAACAATGAAGAAAAAGAAATAAAAGTTGAAACTACTATGCCAAAAGTAAAGAAATATAATGTTAAAAGAAATATGCAAATGGCGGCAGCCTGTGGTGCAATACTTATATGTTTAAGTGTAGCTAAAAGTTATCCTATGCTTTTCAAACATTCGTCTAATGATTTAGAACAGACTGAAGTGGAAGAAAATCATGAGGATAAGAATAATGACTTAAAATCTAGTGATAATAGTGAATTGATCTATAATAATGATAGTAAAGAAGCATCTGATAATGATCATAAAGAAGAGATAGCTGTAAATCAAAATAATAGAAATAATAATAAAAATGATAATAACTATAATAATGGCAGTAATCATGTGAACAAAAATACCAATAATGTCTCAAAAGCTGGACAGGAAAGAAAAGATAACTCACAATCTAACTCAGGATCAGAGGAAAAGAAGAGGCAGACACCCGAGAATAAAAATAATGATAATAAAGCTACTGATAATAAGGCTATAGAAAATTTAAATACTTCTTCAAAAACAAATCATAACGATGATATTAATAATAAAGAAGAAAGAAATCCAACAAGCGTAGATCAAAAAACAGCTCCAGAAGATGTAAAAGAAAATAAAATATCAGAAGATAATACAGATGATAGTGTCTCTAGTACATCGGTTGTAATGGACAAAAATGTAGGTTATAGTCAAGAATATAAGACATTAGATGAAGCGGAAAAAGCATTGAATTTGAAAGTAAATCCATTAAAAACATTGCCTAATGGATTTAAAGTGGAAAATGTAAGTGTTATATCAAATGAAATGATACAAATAGATTATAACAATGGTAATGACAATATGATTTTCAGAGCAGGTAAAAGCACTGATAATATAAGTGGAGATTATAATACCTATCAAGTTAAGAATACAGTAAAAGTAAATGGGATAGACGTAACTCTTGAAGGAAACAAAAATGAAGAGTATAACTTAGCAACATGGAAAAAGGATGATGTATCATATTCAATTTCAACTGAAGATGGTATTAATGAAAAAACAGTATTAGATATGATAATGTAACCACACTATTTTTTTAAAGCTTATAAAACCATGAGGTATCTTATAATGATATTTCATGGTTTTATAAGCTTTGTACTGGACAACACTAATTTTTTAGATATTTATGGTTGCTATTTTTATGAAAAATAAATTAGAATTGATTCTCTTTAATATTTATTTAGCATTTTATTTACATAATATGCTATAATTAGTTAGATATGGGCAGCAGCTTAATTAACTAAAAACAGAAATACACTGGGGGATGGAGTGTTAAAGATTGGCGAAGTTAATAATTCTAAGAGGCAATTCTGGAAGTGGTAAGACCACTACAGGAAAAGCTTTGCAGAAAAAATTCGGACAAAACACAATGCTGATTTCGCAAGATGTTGTTAGAAGGGACGTCCCATTTGCAAAAGATGGATCCAATCAAAAAGTAGGTGAATTAATATTTGAACTTGTACTATATGGAAAGAATCATTGTGATATAGTAATTTTAGAAGGAATTTTAAATTCAAAGTGGTAATGGGAATAATCTTTAAATCATAAAAAATAAAATTATGAATTCAAATTTTTTAATTGGGTAAATTAGGAAAAATGTTATGCTAAGTTAATTCAAAATTTAAACATAGTATTTAGATAAAAGGGGGAAAGGAATGATAAAATTAGGAAATGTACTTATCATTTTAGCATTTATAGCCGCTTTATTTTTTGCTGTTATTGCAATAATTAGAGGATATAAAGGGATGAAGATGAGTAAACGCTTTGATACATCAGATAAAAAAATAAAAGTTAGTTATTGGTTACTTTCTGCTATACATATGTGGGTCGGCATTTTGGTAACATTGTGTTATTTGATTGCAGGAGTTTTCATTTTAAATAAATTATAGGAGAGGTGATCTAATGGGATTTATAATTTTCTTTCCATTCTTTGCAGCTATAATTGGAATTATCATTGCTCTTATTTGTTTTATAGGAACAGGCTTGATAATTATCGGTGGTACAGGCATAGCAATGAATAAAATATACTTGAAACAGATTAAAACAAAAGGCAGTGCATTAAATTTTTCATTTAATATAGGTTCAATAATTTTAGGAAGCATATTTATATTATTTCCTTTAGGATGTGTTTTATATGGTGTTATTTTTTCATTAGCATCAAAATAAGTGTATAAGCAATGTTTATATAATAAATATAATCAGTAGTAGACCTAATATAAGATATTCTATTGTTATATATAAAATTTAATGAGTGCCGTAAGTTAAATATCTAGTCAATGGCGTGAAAAATTTCAAAAGCTGAAATGTAAAGAGGAGTATATATGGACTTTAAAACTTGCTTTGATAAATCTTCATCTATTTTAATGGAGGGAGCTTTAGGAGAAAGATTAAAAAGAGAATTTAATATTATATTTGATGATAAGGTTGGGATGGCTGGTTTAGTTTATGATTCTGATTCAAGACAAGCCATGTGTAGTATTTATACAGAATATCTGAAAACTGCTGAAAAATATGAATTTCCCTTTATTGTAACAACACCTACAAGAAGAGCCAATAAAAATCGTGTCTTAGAATCTGAATTTACTGAAAAAATAATAGAAGATAATGTGAGATTCCTACAAAAAATAAGGAGTAATGCAAAAATAGATATGTTTGTAGGCGGTTTAATGGGATGTAAAGGAGATGCATATAAAGCTAGTGATGTCTTATCAATAGATGACGCACAGGAATTCCATTCATGGCAGGCAAATTTATTTAAAGAATCGGGAGTAGATTTTCTATTTGCGGGTATTATGCCTGCGTTGTCTGAAGCTACTGGAATGGCAAAGGCTATGGAAAGTACGGAATTGCCATATATAATTAGTTTTATGATTAGGGATGATGGGCGACTAATAGATGGAACTACCATTAATGATGCAATTTTACATATGGATAATGCTACAATTAAAAAGCCGATTTGCTATATGGTAAACTGTGTTCATCCAGTAATATTAAAAAAATCTTTATCTTATTCTTTCAATAAAACAAAATTAGTTAAAGAAAGATTTCATGGAATACAAGCAAACACTTCGCCATTATCCCCAGAAGAATTAGATAATTCTACTGATTTGAAATTTTCGGATAGTGTTAGTCTTGCTGATGACATGATGGATTTATATAAATATTTTGTTCCTAAAATTTTAGGAGGTTGCTGTGGAACTGACAATACTCATATAGAAGAAATAGCGAAAAAGTTAAAGGGTAAAAAGTATGAAATCTGATGCAATTAAATATTTAATAAAAAATCCTTTGTTACATATGGGAATGATTGAGCCGATACGTAGAGATACGGCAGAAATTTTGTATGCTGAAATAGATGGGGTACTGATAAAAGAGCAAGAAAGTAATGCATATATGATATCTGTAGACAATTTTGAAAAAGGACAAGAACTAATAAATGGCATATCCAAGTGCAATTTAATTGTTGTACATCAAAAGTTTATAACCAATTATATATCAAGTAAATTTGGGTTAAACGAAGAACTTGAATGTTTTCAAGCAGTATATATTAATAAGGCAAAGATCGATATAAAATCAGAGATAGAAATAAGACAATTAAAACAGAATCAAATAGAAATTATCTTAAAACGTTATAATAAATTATCTAATAATGAAATTGAAAAACTGTTAAAAAATAGGAATATATTTGGAGGATATAAGAACAACGTGCTCATAGGATTTATAGGAAATCATTTAGAAGGGAGTATAGGACTATTAGAGATATTTCCTGAATACAGACGTTTAGGATATGGAACAATACTTGAAAGTCATATGGTAAACAAAACACTTGAGAATGGTTTAGTACCATTTTCACAAGTTGAAGTTGAAAATAAAAAATCAATAGCTTTACAAAAGAAACTTGGATTTAAAATATCAAAAGATAAATTGTATTGGTTGTTTTAGTAAGTTTAATTATATAGGTAAATAAAGAATGGGCTAATATCTCTGATTCAAAAATTGGAAATTAATGTTAAGCAATAACAAACATATAAGTTATAATTTGGAGGGTAATTATGAAAAAATGGTATGATGAAGAGTACGAATGGGAAATTGAGGTGACAGGATTTCTTCGAAGTGACCACACAGAAAGGTATTGTCGGAACGGGGAGGAAGTTGGTGATAAGTATACTTGCACCTATGGTTGTCCTGTAAATGAGGATGGACAAGGTATCTGTTCAAAAGTAATGATGATTATGTTCCCAATCATGGAGGCTGTCAGAAGTGGTGGAGATTTAGAGAATATTGGTGGAGATAGCAAGTATAGCAAAGATGTTGTATGTCCAGATGGCTGCGTTATATTTAGAATGACGGCTAAGAAATTTGAAAATGAGAATTTTTATAAAGGGAAGTTTTTTGATTAGGCTTAAATTTATATTATGTTAAGCTTAAAGATAGTCCGAATATATAAATTTCAGTTTAGTAATATGGAAAACAGGAATTTAAATTTGAATTTTGTTCTATAGTTAGGTGGCAGAATGGAAAATGTACCTTTGAATACTGAATTTGTAAACATTTAATATTGAACATTATAAATAGTCATTTGGAGGTGAATTGATATGAATTTAAGATTATCTAATTTAAATGATTTACCCAGACTTAAAGCTGTGTATGGAAACATAATTGATAATATGAATAGAAACAACATACCAATTTGGGACGAAATATATCCGTGTGAGTTTTTCAGCAAGGATATTGAAAATAATCGCCTTTATTTGCTAGTTGAGAAAGATGATAATATAGTTGGCTCCTTTGCATTATGTGAATCAAATGCTGGAGAAAGTTGTGTGAAATGGGAGAATCCCAACTCTAAAGCATTATATATTGAACGTTTTGGAGTTAATGTTGATTATTCAAGACAAGGAATTGGCAGTATAATGCTTGAGCATGCCATTACACTAACTAAGCAGATGAACGTTAAATATTTAAGACTTTTTGTTATTAATATAAATAAACCAGCCATAAATTTATACCTAAAAAATGGATTAAGGCAGGTAGATGGAATCTATGAAGAAACAATTGACGCAAACATTACATTTCATGAATATGGATTTGAAATAGATGTATTAAGATAACACAAGTTTCAATTTCTCTAAGCAGGCAAAGCTAGACTATTATTATGTTATTAATAGATTTTCTTAAAAGGATTAGAATTATTATAGCTCTATTAGTGACATAATGTATTCATAAGTATTTTATTTCTAAAACTTATGGAGGTTGTTGTGAAACTTAAAATGTTCATATAGAAGAAATAGCGAAAAGATTAGATTTGCCGGATTAATTTTAAAATGGGAAAAAATAAGATATACAGCATACAAAGAATTTTCTATGAGGTATGAACAAAGAGACTTAGCTAAAGAACTTTTACTTCAAGGCAGTTTTGAATATTATAAAGAATTAAAAGAAATCACAGAAAATGAAACAGGTTTCTATAATGATTTAAAGCAAGAACTTAAAAATTATAATGGTTATCAAGCTAAGAGTATTTTTCTTCAGATAATATTAGAAGAAAATGATTTGGATGAACTAATTGAATATGTAATAGAGAATCCTACAAGTAGAGATAGTTATGCAGAAATTTTAATTGGTAAGTTTAAAGATGAAGTTATAGAAATTTATAAAAAATACATAATGTTTGAAGCAAGTCGTGCTAGAAATAGAAGTCATTATAAAAATGTATGCAGAATAATTAAAAAATATAAAAAGATTGCAGGAAAGCAAAGTCAAATCCCAATAGTTAATGAATTAATAGCTTTATATAGAAAGAAACCAGCATTTTTAGATGAACTTAGTAGAATTAAATAAAGAATTAAGACAATATTTTTTCGTAAGATAAAATTAAAATATAAATAATAAAATTACCTCTTGACTTTAACCTTAACTGGAAGGTTTATACTATGATTGTCGGCAGGAAGGAGAATTAATTGTGTACACTATTGGGCAGTTTTCTAAAATTGGGAGAGTTTCAACTAAGACACTTCGTTATTATGATGAGATTAATCTGTTAAAACCTATGTATGTGGACAGTGATACTCAGTACAGATATTATGCATATGAACAGGTTTTAAAACTTCTTTCCATATCTGAATTAAAAGAATATGGATTGAAGTTAGAAGAAATTAAAGCCATTATGGATAAGGAAGATGCTGACTTGCTTAAAAAGTTTTTGCAGAACAAAATTGCTGCGATTAATAAGGAAGTCCAAAATAGCTTGAAACTCAAAGATTCTATTGAACAAAAAATTAAGAAGATTGAGTTAGGAGGTAAAATTATGGAAGCTAAGAAGGATTTAAAAGTTGAATTGAAGGACAGAAAGTCGTTAATTGTTATCAGCAGGAGAACAATAACAAGTATGAGCAATATAAGTAGTGTTATAGGAAAGGTATTTGAGGACATCTTCAAGATGGATCTTAAACCATCAGGGCCCGTAATGACAATTTATCATGATAAGCAGGAATTTGATGTGGAAAATGCGGATTGTGAAGTTTGTGTTCCAGTAAATAGCAGAGTAAATGCAGAGAAAAATGAAAATGTAAAGGAACTTGCAGGAGGTCTAGTTGCATACACAACTTTTGTTGGGCCTTATTCAAGGCTGGGAGAAGCTTATGCTAAAGTGGTAAAATGGATTGAAGATAATGGCTATAAATATAATGGAGCACCCTTTGATATCTATTTGAATGGACCTCAAAGCGTTAAAAGTCCAGAAGAATTTGTTACTGAGGTTTGCTTTCCAATTAGTAAATAGAATCTACTTTGAATGTTATTCTATATAAAAAATAAACATATTTGTAATTAATAAACCAATTATAGTAAAATGTAGTATATTAGTGCAAAAACTTAAAAAGTTGATATATGTTTTTAATATCACATTATTCAAAACAATATATGAATAGTGTGATATTTTCTTGTTATGGAGGTATAACATGATCTTATAATAATTTTTATATTTACCATTCTAAGCACAATCTATATAGATAGATTAGTAAGCATTAAGTTTCGAGATGAAAGAAGATCTGTATGGAAAGCGATACATATAGTCGCTTATATAATAATATTTATTCCTTTGCTGCGTATAGCATACTTAGTATCTGACGGAAACTTAATTGAAATTGGAATATTGTTTCTTAGCATATTATTATATTTAAGCTTTAAAAATATAATACGACCGGGATTTAATTATATGGTATATCATAATTTAAACCTTGTTAAAAATAAATAAATTTTCAAAGTTTCCATTAAACATTCTTTTAAAGGAACATAGTTTTAAATAAAACTTTTTTTTAATTTAAAAATGAGCGAATTTAAGAAGAAAAAAGAAAAAAAGTTAAGAATAAAAAAGGTTAACAATTTATAGGAAACATGGAGGCTTAGAGATGTTGAAAAGCTTTTAAAAAATAATATAATCTGAAAATTTAAAGGATGAAATATTTATTTGTGATATATTTAGCGATAAATATAGATGATCTAATTAATATTTGATGCAGTAAATAAAAAATGTACTACTAGAAAACATAATAGTATAACATTTACAAAACATGCTATAATTTACTTATAAACAAACATAATATTCATAGAGTATTAAATAGTGATTTAAGCAACTGAAATCAGGATAATAAATTAGAATTTATATGATACGTTTAGGAGGATAATATGTTTCCAAGTAGAGAAGTGGCTGAAAAAGAATTAGAAATAGCAGGACAATTAAATCAAGGACCATGGACAGAGCATTCTATAAATGTTGGATTAGCAGCACAAATTATTGCTGAAAAATGTAGTAATCTTAATCCAGACAAAGCTTATGTGCTAGGACTTCTTCATGATATAGGTAGAAGATATGGTATAAGCGCAAGAAAACATGGCATTTATGGATATAAATTTATGTTAGAAAAGGGTTGGGATGAAGTAGGAAGAATTTGTTTGACACATTCATTTCCGGTTCCTGACTTTGATAAAGAAATAGGACAAAATGATATGAGTGATGAAGAAAGTGAATTTGTTAGAAAATATATTAATGATTTAACCTATGATGACTATGATAGATTATTAATTCTTTGTGATTCACTTGCTGACGCTCAAGGATTTTGTATGTTAGAAAAGCGATTTGTTAATACTACAAGACGCTATGGAACATTTCCATTTACAGTAGAACGTTGGAATGCAACATTTGAAATGAAAGATTATTTTGAAAAGCAGATGAATTGCTCTATATATGATATTCTTCCTAATATAAAAGAAACTACATTTATGGAGGCGCCATTATGGAAACCACCAGTAAAATAGAAATAGATAATATTCCAGCGATCTTATGGGGAGAACCTTCAGATAAAATATATATATTTGTTCATGGAAAAATGTCTAGCAAAGAAAGTGCACATGAGTTTTCACAGATAGCATCAGAAAGAGGATATCAGGTTCTTAGTTTTGATCTCCCAGAACATGGTGAAAGGAAAGATAAAAACTATCTATGCAATGTTTGGAATGGAGTACATGATCTCGAAAAAATTGGAGCATATGTACAAAAAAATTGGAGAGAAATGAACTTATTTGGGTGCAGTCTTGGCGCGTATTTCAGTTTGCACGCATATAAGAACCTTCCAATAAAGAAATGCTTATTTCAATCACCAATTGTTGATATGGAGCATCTTATATGCAAAATGTTTAAATGGTTCAATGTTACAGAGGACCTACTTAGAGCAAAAAAGGAAATATATACACCAATAGAAACTCTTTCATTGGATTATTACAGCTATGTAAAAGAACACTCAATTAATAAATGGAATATACCTACTGCAATTATTTATGGATCAGAAGATAATTTGCAAAGTCATGAGGTTATAGATAATTTTTCAAAAAAATTTAATTGCGATTTAACCGTATCAATTGGAAGTGAACATGATTTTCATACAGAGGAACAATCCCAAGCTATCACAAACTGGTTGGAAAAATACATCTAAACGTAAGCCCGGATTTGCATTCTATAAATCCAAGCTTATAATAGGCTATAATCATATTGGGTGGCAGCTCAAAGAAAACTAAAATAAATTAGAGTGTTTTACTATAAAATTTTTCTGTATTTTTCAGAATGTTGTTTTTAACATATGTAAAAGTTTTGTCTTCTCCTTCATTGGCGAGTTTATTAAGCAAATCTTCTAAAAGAGCACGTACATCTTCATGTAATATATAATAATGTTTTCTGTTTTCGTAATAACTAAGAGGACTTTCATCAGTATACTTTTCTTTTAAATAATTTTTTGAAGCACAAACCCTGTCTATAAACATTTCTACAACATAATTAACAGGCATTTTCATTCCTTTAAGACCTTCTGCTTCATTTACTCCATAATCAATCCAATACTCGAAATGATGCTTATTCCTACCTTTATGATGTAGCCATGCTGATGAATATCCTTCAACAGCTTTTTGAACACCATTAGGACTTGCATACCCCTTATAATACTTTATCCCAGCTGAAAACTCCACTAATGAGTACTTTGACAAATCATGAAGAAATCCTTGTTTATATAAACCTACTTTAAAACAATATTTCATAACTAATAGTTTATGGTTAGTTATAGTTTTAAAATGATTAATAAAATTCATAATTCTTATTTTCTCCTATCTGAAACTAGGCTTATGTTTAAATCTAATGAAGTAATGAATATTTTTACTACGAAATACCATTAAAATATTTATCACAAAATTATATTACTAATTTCTGTGAGTTATATGTATAGGCCTAGGCTAAAGTTTTGTTATATATTTTGCAATTCACATTTCATAATTCAAAATTACGGATAAAATTATTGTAATATTTTTAGAATTATGATGAAGTATTATTTTTTCAATATATATATTATATATTTTTTGTGTTTAAACATAAAGAGGTTAAACTCAGAATAAGAATAATGAAAATATCTAAGAATTACAGATAACTAAACTAATACCTGAACTTATAAGTGTGCCTCACCGAAATGAATAACACACTTTTGTTCCAAAAAGCTATGAAAATATATTTATGATTTCTGATTGAAAGATATTTCATAGTCTAAGTATAGTTTATGATTATGTTATCTATACACAATAATTTTTTAATAAATATCAAATTTTTTTATTGGAAAACAGTTGACTAATTTTATCAATAAAGTTAATATAATATTATAAAATACAATATAACAAAATTTAATTTTATAAAATTTAATTATTAATTTAGAACAACTTATTGAAATTTTTATAAATTGTATATTATCAAAGAATATATAAATGATTATTAGGAGAGGTGTTGGTAATATGAAAGATATTATTATAATTGGAGGAGGACCAGCTGCCCTTACAGCAGCATTATATGCAGGTAGAGCCGGATTAGATGCATTAATGCTTGAAAAACAATATGAAGGTGGCCAGATAGTTACTACAAATGAAGTGGAAAATTATCCTGGTTTTCGCAGCATAACAGGTTCAGAACTTGCCAATACTATGTATGAACATGCAAAAGATTTTGGAAGCATTATGAAATATGAAGAAGTAATAGATATAAAAGTTGATGGAGATATAAAAAAAGTTATAACTGGTGTGAATACTTATGAAAGTAAGGTAATAATCTTATCAATGGGTGCAAAGCCTAAAAAATTAGGAATTGATAGAGAAGAAGAACTTACAGGTAAGGGTGTATCATACTGTGCTACTTGTGACGGAGGCTTCTTTAGAAAAAAAGTAGTTGCTGTTGTAGGTGGTGGAGATACAGCAGTAGAAGATGCACTTCATCTTTCAAGAATTGCTGAAAAAGTGTATGTAATTGTTAGAAGAGATTCACTTAGAGCAAATAAATCTGCACAAAAAAAGTTATTTGAAACAAATAATGTAGAAATAATCTGGAATAGTGGAGTTACAAAACTTAATGGAGAAGAAAAATTAAGTGGTATAGAAATTAAAAATAATAAAGATGGTAAGATAGATAATTTAGAAGTTAATGGTGTTTTTGTAGCAATTGGAAGTGATCCATCATCAGAATTAGTTAAAGACTTAGTAGCTTTGGATAAAAATGGTTATATTATTGCAGATGAAAGCTGTAAAACAAATGTAGATGGTATATTTGCCATAGGAGATATTAGAACAAAAGAAGTTAGGCAAGTACTTACAGCTGCTGCTGATGGAGCCGTTAGTATATATGGGGCAGAAAAATATTTGATAAACCACTAAGAAAATAGTTAAAATATAATATTAATAATTTAGGAGGAATGAATTATGAAAGTTAAATTTCAAGGAAATGAAGTAACATTAGGAGGAAGAGAAATTAAAGTTGGTGATACTGCACCAGACTTCGTAGTAACAGATAATGGTTTAAATGCTGTTAATTCGAAAGATTTTACAGGAAAGAGAGCATATGTAAGTGTTCCATCAATAGATACACCAGTATGTGATTTAGAAGTAAGGAAATTTAATGAAGAAGCTGGAAAATTAAACAATGTAAAGATATATGTAGTATCAATGGATCTACCTTTTGCACAAGGAAGATGGTGCGGAAATCAAGGCATTGATGCAGTTCAAACATTATCAGATTATAAGGATAGGAGCTTTGGTAAGGAATTCGGAACTTACATTAAGGAATTAGGGCTGCTAACAAGAGCAGTATTTGTAGTTGACGAAAATAACAAGGTTACTCATGTAGAATATTGCGAGGAAGTAACATCAGAACCAAATTACGAAGCTGCTTTAAATGCATTAAAGTAAGTTGAATTTTAATTGGGCACTGAGATATTGTTATAGCTTTGCATCCTTTGTGTACCTATAAGATGTCTTCTAAAGAAGAAAAACCAATAAAGATTAAAGTTCTCTAATATTATTTATAGATAGGAGGATTTTAGTCTTTATTTTTATTCTATAGAAACTTCCCATTAAGGCAAAAGTCTTTAAAAAGTATAATAAAAATAGTTTTATTTTCGTGTAAATTATATCTTTAGATAATTTGTGAACATTGTAGGTCTGGATTATGAAACCTAATAACTGGTAAGTTAAGTTTTAGTAGAAGAAAAAATAAAATATATTCGTATACTAGATTTTTATCACATATGTTTGAAAAAGTAGACGCATAAAAAATCTCAGGCTACTATTGAACCTGAGATTTTGTTCTATGTATACATTTACTTTTTGGATAAATAGAGTAGTATAGTTAAAGTGACGATATCTATTTAATAATTGGACCTGGTGAAGGGTAGATTTGTCTGCCAAAAGCGGTATTAACAATAATTGCAGCTGCAAGATAAATTCCTAAAATACCTGCTATTAATAATCCAAAGGCAGGTATATTTGAAAAAATCTTTGGTAATACTCCTAAATCAATTAGAGAAATACAGAGTGAAGATAGATCTAAAGCTAAAATGATTAGCGACAACACTAATGGTGTTTTGAGGAATGCGGGTGTCCACATAATAAGTGAAATACTAAGTACTAACCATGCCCAACCATCCATACGCGTATCTAGGGAAATTCCGTTAGTTACCGCATTAAATTTAATGAGCATTTCAATTCCACCCGTTAACATAAAAAATGCACTAAAGAATAAAAATGTGTTTCCACCAGTAGTATTACCGCCTTTTAAATCAATTAAGGCAACTACAACTTGTACTACAAATCCTCCAATAAGCCAACATCCAAGAAGTGGTAAGGCTCCGCTTGTTACTCTTCCTGATAATAAGGCAAAAAAGCAGAAACTTGCTACTGCTAAAGCAACTAGGCCTGCGGGACTAGGATTAGACCATTCTTTCGTTCCGTTTACCTGGTTCAATATGATACCCTCACTTTCATAATATTATTTTAAAGTTTGGAGAAAAGATTATTTTTTCCATCCTTTAAAGATAATTATATAGGATACAGTACAATTAATCAACGTTTTTCGAGCAATTTTGTTAATTATTTATCACCTTTAATAACCTTTTTTTACTTTATAAGTTAATAAGATAATATTAGTATTGAAAAATACTAATATATGAGTTTCACCGCCATTTCATTAAAATTTAGAAGGAAAAATTAATAATATGTAATATAAAATAATTCTATAGTAATATTGTTCATTTACGATATTGCATAAAAAGCGTGAAATTCATTGTTAAAGTTTTCTCAATTCATTTTATTAAATATAAATGGCTCAATATTCATATAGACTTACTGACTTTGTAAAGAATATGTACACAGTAAAGAAATTTTTCTTATATACTACGTATTAATAAAATGCAATAAATTATTAGAAGCAATATACAAATCATGAAAGCTGTGCTATAATTTTATCAATAAATAATAATCATTATCAATTAATAAAACTTATAAGCTTTGATTGATTTTACAAAAGTAACACATAATAAAATGGAGAAAATTTAATCAATATATTTTTAAAAAATTAGATAATTCTAACTTGATTGATATTATAGGGGAATTATTAAAGACTATTTATAAATTATATGAAGTATCAAGGGAGGTTACGAAATGGGAAAAAATAATATACTTAAAATAAGCAAGCTAAGTTCACAGTGGCAGACAAGTGATCCTTTTATATTTTGTGCACATCATAAGGATGCTTATCCAAAGGGTAATAGTGAGATGGGACCAGATGCTTCTTTGTATGGGAGAACTATTGGCAACGACTTTAGAGGAATTGATGGATGGAATATGTATCATGGGGATACCATTCCAGGATTCCCTCAGCATCCTCACAGAGGGTTTGAAACAGTCACAATAGTTCTAGATGGATATGTTGATCATGCTGATTCGGCTGGTGCTACAGGACGCTATGGAGCTAATGATGTGCAGTGGCTGACTGCAGGTATAGGCTGTAATCATACAGAAATGTTCCCTTTAGTTAATACTGAAAAGGAAAATCCACTAGAATTATTTCAAATCTGGCTCAATCTGCCTAAGAAAGATAAATTCGTTGAACCACATTATAAAATGCTTTGGGCAGAGGATATACCCGTTATAAACTCAAAAGACAATAATGGAAAAACAAGTACTGTAAAAATTATTTCGGGTACCTATAATGGTACTAAGAGCCTAGAACCTTCGCCTAATTCATGGGCAAGTAAAGATAATAATCATGTAAGAATATGTATTATACGTATGGAACCTGAAGCAAGTATAGAACTTCAAAAGGTATCTTCAACATTAAATAGAACTATTTATTTCTATGATGGAGAGACAATAAGGATTGAAGGAACTGATATTGATGTTTATAATAGTGTAAAACTTGCAGGTGATGAAGTTGTAAAAATAGAAAATGGCGCTAAGGAAAGCTGTATTCTGCTTTTAGAAGGAGAACCTATTGGAGAGCCAGTTGTAAGTTATGGACCTTTTGTTATGACATCAGATAAAGAAATTATGGATGCTTTTGCAGACTATAAGAGCACTGGTTTTGGGGGCTGGCCATGGGAACGTGACGATTTTGTTCACCCAAGAGAAAAAGGAAGATTTGCACAATATCCTGATGGAACAACAGAATTTAGATAATATTTTTAAAATAAAATATTAATAATAATCTATAAGAAAAAATTAAAGGCGTCTAAATTTACTAGACGCCTTTAATTAATGTGCAAATATAGACTATTTATCTTAAAGATATAATTAAAATCTATTTTATAAGTTATCAGAATCACCAATAACTTCTGATGAAACTTTAAAGTTTACTTTAAAATTTTTGTAAGCGTAAATGCTAGTAAATAGAGCTCCAATACTTCCGCAGATAATGTCACCCATAGTATCCACTAGACTATTATTTTGGCTTCTAAGACCAAATAATCTATCAGTTGTAAACTCGTAAAGCTCCCAAACTCCAGCCATAGCTATTGCAAAGAAAAGGCTAAAAAGAATGATTGTTTTCACATTAAGCTTATTTGTTTCATTTTTATTTATAAGCTCCAATATTAACGAACCTATATAGAAGAGTATAACCCCTGACGACAGATGTTCTATTTTATCAAGATAAGGTATAAATGAATAACCTTTAAATTCGTTAGCAAAAAACATAGTAACAAAAATAAATGCTAAAACAGAAAATCTTAAACCAGTCGAAATTGGAATTCTACTTTTATTTATTAATACTTTTATAAAAGTTAACACTAGGATTATTAATATGGGTTGAAGTGTTCTTTGCATATCGCCCCTAATAAGAAAATAAATAGAACAAATTACAGCAAGAGCATATAAAAACAACTCAAAGTAGTCATTAAAACCATAGTTTCTTTTAGTTTTCATTTTCTATTCTCCTGTCTTAGAAATTTTTATTTAATATTATACAGTAATTAGATTTCTACATCTTAATCTAAACTCAGCATTTGCTTTACTAGGATTTCAAATGTATTATTTATTATTAAAGCAGTTTACTGAGGGGTAACAACAATATTAGACTAAAATTAATTAACAATCAATTATATTTTAGAGTCAGATTTACCATATTCTGCTTAACGAAAGAATATTAGATCTGCTATTGGCAAAAAGTTCAATTTGTTATAATATACATATATTATATAAATTGTTGATGAGGTGGTTGCAATGATGGATTCTGTTGAGGAATCTTCAAAAATGAAATATAGAGAAGACAAAAACGGAAATAAGTTATCAATATTAGGTTATGGCTGTATGCGTTTTACTAGAAAAGGAACCAGCATTGATATAGATAAAGCAGAAAAAGAAATTATGGAAGCGATAAATAACGGTGTGAATTACTTTGATACGGCTTATGTTTATCCAGGTAGTGAGGCTACACTTGGGGAAATTTTAAAAAGAAATAAATGTAGAGAGAGAATATTTATTGCAACAAAGCTCCCACATTTTATGGTTAAGTCAAAGAAGGATTTAGAAAAATATTTTAAAGAACAATTAAAAAGGCTGCAAACAGATTATGTTGATTATTACCTTATGCATATGCTTACTGATGTGCAGACTTGGAACAGATTAAAAGCATTAGGCGCAGACGATTGGTTAAAAGAGAAAGTTCAAAATGGGCAAATTCGTAATGTTGGCTTTTCCTATCATGGAAATACAGAAACTTTTCTTCAGTTACTGGAGGTTTATGATTGGGACTTTTGCCAGATTCAATATAATTATTTAGATGAACATAGCCAGGCAGGAAAAAGAGGATTAAAGGCTGCTAATAAAAAAGGTCTTCCTGTAATTATAATGGAGCCATTACGTGGTGGAAGATTAGTTAATTTATTACCTGAAAAAGCTAAGAACATAATAAAGGAAAATTCAAAGAAACGTACTCCAGCAGAATGGGCATTTAGATGGCTTTGGAATCAGCCTGAGGTTACGTGCGTATTATCAGGAATGAACTCCCTTGAAATGCTTCGGGAAAATATAGATATTGCAAGTAATGTGGAGGTTGATGAATTCACCAAAGAAGATCTTGACTTAATAGAACAGATTAAAAATGAGCTAAATAGAAATATTAAAGTTGGCTGCACAGGTTGTGGATATTGTATGCCATGTCCTAAGGGGGTAGATATACCAGGAACTTTTCATTCGTACAATCTCATGTATTCTGAGAATAAAAAGTCAGGCAGGCATAATTACCTAATGTGTACTGCAGTGCGTAAAAATCCAAGCAGCGCTTCACAATGTGTTGAATGTGGTAAATGTGAAAAGCATTGTCCACAGCACATAGAAATTCGAAAAGAACTTAAGAATGCAAGCAGAGAGCTTGAAACACCTGTATATAAAATTGCAAAAACAGCAGTAAAATTATTTAAGCTATATTAATTCTATAGAAAGTCATCCAGTGAAATGGATGGCTTTTGCATTTTTATAAGAATTAAACGCACATTTTTAAGAATAAAAGGAATATTTATAAAAAGATATATTGAATATTTGCGTTTTGTTCTAAAATATGAATGTTTAAAGAAATTGGTGTTTACTTTGGTTTTTTATCAGAGTATTATCAAGGTATAAAGTAAAGCATACACATCGCAAGCAGCATATCATAAAAATAGTCCTTTACATAACTATAAAATTCTCGTTTATAATGAAATCACCAATGAATAAAGCAATATTATTGATAGCTCATTTTCAAATGTTTCCTCCATATTATGACTCTTGTGGTTACAAATATATTTATAATTTCTAGTGAAGATATTAACTTAAAGTTTCAGCAACTTTGTAAATATAGTCATCTAATAAGCAAATTCTTGTTGTTTAGTAAATGGAAGCACTTTATGTATACGTTTTAATTAAGTTCTCTACATAAAACCTACTTCCAGTTACTAATTAAATAAATTCAGTTAAATAAGTTTAATAATATGATATTTATCTTCATCATGCTTAATTCTAAAGCGCTTTAGTATTAGGTATTAGTGAAGTAAAATATAAAACTTAACCTCAAAACAGTTAAGTAAATTAATGTCTTTGTTGCAACAAAACAAGTAGAGTATTTTTAATTAAGAAGCTAATTATTCAAAATATAAGGTTAAATTGTATTTTTAGGAGGTAGTTTAATAATGATTAGGAGAAATAAAAGAATTTTATCATTAACTCTTTCAATGGCTGTCTTTACTACTATGTTTATGTCAACTTCATTTATCACAAAGGCTGAAACTGTAAGTTTAGGAGCAAACAGTGAAATTACCTCAAATGCATCTACACAAAGTGCAGCTGTAGCAACTAATATTGCGTTAAATAAGTCGGCAACTTCATCTTCAGTTACAGGTGGAAATACTGCTTCTTTAGCTGTTGATGGAAATGCAGGAACTAGGTGGGAGTCTACTCAAGGCAGTGATCCTCAATGGATATCTATTGACTTAGGTGGAAATTATAATATCTCAGGAGTAAAACTAAATTGGGAAACCGCTGCTGCAAAAGATTATAAGATACAAGTATCAACTGATAATAAAAATTGGATAGATGCTTATACAAAAACAGGAGGAACAGGAGGAGTAGAAAACATAACTTTTAATTCTACTGCAACCGGAAGATATATAAGAATGCTTGGAACAGCAAGAACTACACAATATGGGTACTCTCTATGGGAATTTGAAGTATACGGTACTCCAGATGGTAATACAGCTAACAATGTAGATTTAGGTCCAAATGTTAAAATATTTGATCCATCAATGCCAAGTTCTGATATTCAAAACACTGTTGATAGCGTATTTAGTAAGATGGAGACAAATCAGTTTGGAAATGAAAGATATGCCTTTTTGTTTAAGCCAGGTTCATATAACGTAAATGTAAATGTAGGTTTCTTTACGTCTGTATTAGGACTTGGAAAGACACCAGATGCAGTTAATATAACTGGTGCAGTACGTTGTGAAGCAGATTGGATGGGAGGAAATGCGACTTGTAACTTCTGGAGATCGGTTGAAAATGTTGCCGTCACTCCAACTTATTCTTCTAATAATTTAGCGCCAGCAGGAACCTTAACTTGGGCAGTATCACAAGCTGCACCAATGAGACGTGTTCACATTAAAGGTGGATTGTCTTTATGGGATCCACTTGGAACTAATTATGATGGAGCTTGGTCTAGTGGTGGATTTATAGCTGATTCAAAGATTGATAATTCAATTACTTCCGGATCACAACAACAATTCTTTACTAGAAACAGTCAAATGGGATCTTGGAATGGTGCAAACTGGAACATGGTGTTTGTGGGGAACAATGGAGCACCTACAGATGACAATGCATATCCATCAACACCAGATACAGTAGTCAGTCAAACACCAGCTATTAGAGAAAAACCATTTCTTTATATTGATGATAATGGAAGTTACCAAGTTTTTGTTCCTGATCTTAGGAAGAATTCTCAAGGAATAACTTGGGCAAATGGTCTAGGACAAGGTACATCATTACCTATAGATCAGTTCTATATAGCAAAACCAGATACATCTACAGCTGAAAGCATAAATGCAGCCCTTAGCCAAGGAAAGAACATTATATTTACTCCTGGAGTATATCATCTTAGTGATTCTATAAATGTAACAAAGTCTAATACAGTTATATTAGGTCTTGGACTTGCAACTTTGATCCCAGACAATGGTACTGCCGCAATGAATATTTCAGATGTTGACGGAGTAAAAGTTTCTGGTGTTCTTTTTGATGCTGGAGCAAAGAATTCACCAGTATTATTGAAAGTTGGACAAGATGGAAGTTCTGCTGATCACTCAGCTAATCCTACAAGTCTTAGTGATTTATTCTTTAGAATTGGTGGGGCAGCAGTAGGAAATGCTGATACAAGTCTAAAAATAAATAGTAATAATGTTATAGGCGATGATTTCTGGGTATGGCGTGCAGATCACGGTACAGGAGTAGGCTGGACAGTTAACAACGCAAAAAATGGTGTTATTGTAAATGGTAATAATGTTACACTATATGGATTGTTTGTAGAGCACTTTAAGGAGTATCAAACTATATGGAATGGTAATGGTGGAAAAGTATACTTCTATCAAAGTGAATTACCATATGATGTTCCAAATCAAGCATCTTGGATGAGCAATAATGGTACTCAAAACGGATATGCTTCTTACAAAGTGGCTGATTCAGTTACTTCTCATCAGCTTTTTGGATCAGGAATTTACTCATACTTTAGGGATGCTGTAGTATCAGAAAATAATGGAATAGAGGTTCCAAATGCATCTGGAGTTAAAGTACACCATGCATGTTCAGTATTTTTATCTGGTAATGGTGAGATAACACACGTAGTAAATAATACAGGTAATACTGCAAAATCTGGTAATATGAAGCAATCAGTTACTGACTATCCTAATTCTTAAAATTAAAAGCGTATAAATTTCTTGATTTTCGATTCGTAAAAAGAACTCTCATTTTATGTGGGAGCTCTTTTTCTATTTTAGGAACTACCTATGAAGGAAAAGTCTTTACAAAGTATAATAATTTTATTTTCGTAGAAAAATATAATGTAATTAAATCTGTAGGCAAATTATAAAACAATATTTTCAAATGATCTTGAATGCAATCACGAGAATAAAAAAATAAATTCACCTCTCAGATTTTTTTTATATACATTAAAAAGTGCAGAGGACCACAGAATATCTAGCTTAGAAGTATCATAAGACTTTATTACTAAACTATTAAGGCATTGACAGCATTTTAGTAAATAATGTATAGTATATTATGAGTTTATATTTGTAAACTATTAATGTGGTTTACAATACAGCGCCGGAGGGAGGGATAAAAGTATGTCAGAAATTAAAGTAGGAGAAAATGAATCTCTAGAGCAAGCATTGAGAAGATTTAAAAAGAAATGTTCAATGTCTGGAATCCTTTCAGAGGCAAAAAAGAGACAACACTATGAAAAGCCAAGCGTAAAAAGAAAGAAAAAGTCAGAAGAAGCTAGAAAGAGAAAGTTTAAGTAATAAATTATAGCGTTACTAATAGTATTAACTATTATAATATAAAACTATTTTACTTACAAAAAAGCGACTTCCACATTTTGTGTCTCGGAAGCATTCTTGGGGAAATTAAAAATTTACAGGTAGTTATTATTTAACTACCTGAATATTAACAGACTAAAAATTTTAGCCTAAAGTTGAAAGTATTTTTTTAAAATTTTCTGCTTTAGGCTCTTTTTATTAAGAAAAAATAATTTGAAATAGAGGAACTATAAAATGAAATTACTATTTGATGGCGAAGGAAAAGTGAATTATGACAAAATTGCTAAAAATACAACAGTTAAAGATGTGTTAGATGCAATTGATATATTTTTAAATAATAATCCTCTTGATTGTAATGGATGTGAGGAGAGCTGCTGCAAAAAGTCTTGGTCTGTTGAAATGGATAATGTATGTGTGAATAAACTAAGTAATTGGGATAATGAAGCTGCTTCGAATTTTGTGCAAGAAAAGTTAGTTAAAAAGAGAAATTACTATAGGGATTTTGATCAGTATGTATTAGATAAGAAAACTGACTGTAATTTCATAACAGAAACAAATCTATGCACTATATATGAAGAGAGACCAGTAATATGTAGGCTTTATATCTGTAGCGCGAGAAGTTATAGGTATAATGTGATTAGAGAACTGATAGGAAGTACATATTTAAAAGCACTTGTGCTTGAAGAGAAGATTAGAAAGAACGATTTCCCTGAACAAACGATTGATAAATATAAAAGAAATCCAGCAGTTTTTGCTAAAGAATACGATATACTTTTAGAAGAAATATTTGATTATGCAGAAGATGAAGGCTGGCTTTACTCCGATGAAAGAGATGAATTGTACGAAGAAATACCCCTAAATCTTTAACATAATTTTCGGTATAAAAGCATTGTGCTAAAGTCATATACGCGCAGTGCTTTCTTATAGTCCAGATTTTTCTCAAATGTAATTACAAGTAAGATGAATAAAAAATAACCATAAAAATGTAACTTTAGTGGAAATTAATTGAATAGAGGTATACAATAGTAATGTACATAAAAAATAAATAAAAGGACTTGATAAAATGGAATATCTATATTCAATATCTACAGTATTAAGCTACATATTTCTAGTATTATTTTTTATCAGAGTATTTATAAATAAGAAAGAAATAGACTTTAAAAGTAATAAACTTGAATGGCAGGTGCTTGCGAGTCTAATAATTTTAAGTATTGTACCAATGGCAAACACATTCTTAACTGGTTCAAGCATTTACTTTTCAATACTAATGAAACATGATGACTTTATAAAGCTTATGAACAGAGAGCTTTAGAAGAGTTTCAGGCTATCTATTATATATAGATAGTAACCCAGCTATTCCGACTTCAGAAGTATCAGTAAGATCTTGTTGAAGAAAGAATAACTGAACTTTCTATATGAAGTTAAAGTAAATTTATTTCAATTTACATTACCTTCCTTAGAATAATAATGTTTTATTGAGTTGTTTTTCCATTATCTAGTAACATTCGGCCAATAACCTTCTTAGGTCTTTTATTATTTTTAGTGTTATTTCCCTTTTGTTTCTTTTCTTCTATTAATTTCTTCATCATTTCTATTTGTTTCTCATTCATGTTTATCCCTCCAGTGTAAGGCCTATTCATAAAATAACAAGTCGTAACTCTCGTATATTTTCTTTCATATGCCTATAATAAATCATATAATCCAAATGATTTTACAATTTTATAATTGATTGTATCATAGATTCAAAAGTTTATAAACTAAAACAAATATATATGTTGCAAAAATAATTTTTCATGATAATTCTAAAAAATGTTATAAGATATTTAACCATAACTGTGAATTGCAACAAATACGTTCTGCTTATTTCTAGGGATTATAAAAAAATGTATCCAAATAACTTCAAAAGTTACTTAGATACATCTCGTTCTTATAGATATCAAATTTAAAGATTTGGCTTATTAGATAAACACATATTTATAAAGTTGTTAAGAATTTAAATTCGTATCTCAACTAGAAATCATAAATATATTTGTGGAGAAAACATTTGAAAATGAACTGTTAAAGGTTCTTAGCTGTAGGTTGTTCCATTTTAGCTTGTCAAACTGAAAGTTGGAGCATGCTAAAATGGATACAACCTGCGGCTTAGAAGCTTCAGCGATATTTTCATAGCTTTTCGGAACAAAATATTTGTGATTTTGGTAAGTTACCACATAAATTTAGTTTTAGAGTTGGATATCTATATAATACTAGAAGTAAAAATAGGTTTATACTTCAGGTTCCTTGGCTGAAATATTATCTTTCTTTTTAGCTATCTTTGATTCTTTAGAAGAACTATTCTCTGATTGATTAGTTATAGCAGAATGTGCAGGAGTAATAGTATTTACTATTGATCCATTAGCACTAGCCATGTTAGCTAAAATCATGCTTAAAATTCCTTCCATAGCATTAGGAGTTTTTCCATCAGCCCCCCCCATAATTACTGTTTGTGGTACAAGAGGGGATTTGCTTATCTTTAATGCTTCTGCAAAAGCAGTTAATACGCTTTGTTGTACTTGTAATTCAGGACCGCCATAAGCATCAACTAAGGCTTTAGCAGCAGTACCTTTTGCAAGACCAACCTTTGTTTCTTGTTCTGCAGTAGCTTCTGCAACAGCTTTGATATTTAAAGCTTGAGCTGCACCGACTTTTTCAAGTTTGAAAGCTTCAGCTCCAGCTTGTAATTCTACTTGTTTAGCATTAGCAGCTGCATTAAGTTCAGTAGCTTTAGCGTTAGCGGCAGCTTCAGCTTCTTTTGTATATCTTAAAGCATCAGCTTCTTGAGTTCTCTTGTACTTATCGGCTTCAGCAAGTTTTTGAGTCTTTAAAGCTAATTGTTCAGCAAGTTTTAATTCAGATTTACCTTTGTTATCAGCAACTTCTATATCGATACTTGATTGAGTAAGAGCCGCTTGAGCTGCACTTTTAGCAATTGCTTCATTAAGTTCTCTTTGTTTTTCTGCTGACTTTTGTTTTGCTTCATTTGTTTTAATTTCTTCCAATGCAACTTGTCTATCTCTAAGTTGTGCAAGGATTAGATCAATTCTCTTATCTGTTGAAGAAGCAGCAGGTGTACCAATTAATACTTCCTGTAATTCTAAATCATATAATTTGAATTTTTCCTTCATTTCTTTAGAAGCTTGTTCTTGAATAGCGCTTCTATCCTGTACCAATTCAATTAAAGTCTTAGTTTGTCCAATATTCTTAAAGTAACCTGCAACCATAGGATCTAGTGATTGTTCAATAAGAAGTTTAATATCACCAAATCTTTGGATTACTGAAGAAGCTTTTCTATAATCAATATTAAACACTACAGTAAGTGGGAGATTAGGTTCAAAAGCATCCTTAGTTATAAGATTAATTTCTTTTAAATTATCATCTAGTTTATGATCTCCAACCTGACCGCTAATCCATTTTAATATAACATTAGTAGTAGGAACTGGAATGATTTTACCTGCATAAGTATTAAATGGATACTTACCTGGCATCATACATTCTCTCCAAATACCTTTCTTGCCTTGCTCAACAAGTTCTCCATGAGAGTAATCTGATCCAGATACATCTTCACCTTTTTCACCAAAGTAACTAACAACAACACCTACATAACCAATATCTATAATACTTTTTGGAACTATGTCCACATTAGCAAATAACCTATTAATAAAGTAAACGCCATCTGTCAATACCTGCATCTGCTTACCTTTTCTACCACCAGCAGCTAAGAATTTTTCAGGTTCTTGGAAGTTACTATGGTAATATTCATTTGTAATACCATCACCAACTATTGGAGCGATTATAGCTCCGTTATCTGGAGTAGGTCCTTCATTAACAGTTACTATACCAATTGTATCTTTAGTTTTAATATTGTTTCCAAATTCATCTTGTTCAAGATTTTTTGAGCTCGAGATAACTACAGGAATGAATCCATTAACTCTAAGCAAGTCACTTCTCATAGTTTCTATTTGCTCTGATTCATCCTTTGAAGTAAATATTGAATGTACTTTATCCTTTGTAATTATGATAAACTGAGCTAGATTAAATGCATAAGTACCTTCACGAAGAATTTGCCTTTGAGGACCTTTTTGCCCTCTATTATTTAAAAAAGCTACTACATCCTGAAAGGATTTACACTCAGGAATAACTTTTCCTAAAGTTTGTCCATCTGCAAGACTTTCTCCTGATCTTGCAAATACATAACCTATCTGTCCTTGTGGAATTGTTACAAGTCTTACTTTCTTAACCTTGTACTTAAAAGGAGTTTTAAAATGCACTCCAGCTCTTAGAACGTGTGGCTGATAACCAGCTTCACCCTTCAATGCAATTAAACCATCAGCAGGCACAGATCCTTTTAAGCTCCACCATTTTTCTACTATACCTACCTCATCAGTTCCGATACTTGTAAATCCTATGCCATAGAGTAATATAAATAGCGCTAAGATTCCAATACCCACATAAATTAAAATTGATATTGTTCCTGAATTCATAAAATTCCCTCCATAAATTTATTGTCTTTTTCTAAGACATTTTCTTGTTTAATTGGTATAGATAGTAATATATTATATTAGGCATTAATTGTAAATGTCCAAATTAGTCAGATTTCCTCATTAGATTTGTTGCCGTTACCAATTAGAATAAACTAAACTTTGTTATCTCTCGGAATATCATTCAATCGCTTTAAATCTACCTCCGATATATTTACTTTTTAAGAATATTTCAATGCACCCTGATTTATGAGCACTTTTTAGTAATTAAGCTATCAGAAATCACTATTATTAAATTTTTTTAATGTTATGTTTGCATAAACTAATACAATTGTATCACTTGCTTTTAAATGAATATCTCTTAGGGATAAATGGCTTTTATCTATAGGAATTGTATAGGTTTCAACAATGATAATATAGATTGTATGAATCCAATAAATTAAGGCTTATAAATTTTTATTACAGTATTTTATTATTTAGGGGTATAATGGGAATTGGGCATGTTGAGAAACAGCTTCTATTTTACTTAGGAATATTTAAGACAAATTGAAGGGAATATTAATATGAATTATATATTGAAAACTGATAATCTAACAAAACAGTATGGAACACAATTGAGTGTAAGTAACTTATGTATTAACATCGAGGAAAATGATATATATGGGTTTATAGGAAGAAACGGAGCAGGAAAAACAACTACTTTGAAGATGATCTTAGGATTGATTCCTGCAACTAGTGGTAAAATAACGGTTTTGGGAAAGGAAGTTAATAAAAAGAATATTTCTTATTTAAGAAATATAGGATCTATTATAGAATTTCCATCGTCTTATGAAAACCTAACTGCTTATGAGAATTTAAAACTTCATTCTAATTATATGGGGGTGGAAGATAAGGGAATAATAGACGAGTGCTTAGAAAAAGTTGATCTTTTAAATGATAAGAATAAAAAAGTTAAAGAGTACTCATTAGGTATGAAACAAAGGCTTGGTATAGCGCGTGCAATTCTTCATAAGCCAAAGCTTTTAATTTTAGATGAGCCTACTAATGGATTAGATCCACTAGGAATAAGAGATCTTAGAAATTTCATACTAAGACTTGCTAATGAGGACAATATGACTTTTATAATATCAAGTCATATATTAAGTGAACTAGAACTTACAGTGACTAAGCTTGGGATTATAGAAAAAGGAATCTTATTAAAAGAAGCTTCAATGAATGAGATTAATGATAGTTACGAGGAATATGTTGATGTTAAAGTTGACGATGTGAAAAAAGCGCAAAAAGTATTAAATGAAAATTTGAACTTAGATAGTTCATTAATTGATGACAACTATTTAAGACTTAATATAAAAGGAAAAGAAATGAGAACAAACTATATAAGCAAAGCACTAGTAAATAATAGTGTGGAGTTATTTGAATTAATTAAACATAAGGAAGGTTTGGAGGATTATTTTGTAAGGATTTCAGGAGGAATAAGGTTATGATGAAATATGTTTTAGCAGAGATTTTTAAGTATAGAAAGGCAAAGATCAAATTCTGTACAATAGTGCTATTTATTCCAACTGTTATTTCATTTATAATATATGGCTTTAATAAAAAATATAATTCATTACTTTTATGGGAAGGTTATTTAAATGTGATATTTTCTTTCCTAAATGATATTGTAGCACCTATAGTTTATGGAATAATAGCTGCTTATATCTTTGGACATGAATATGAAACCAAAACTATGAACGTAATGTTTACTTATCCTATTAATAGAATGAAGCTTTTATTTTCTAAGCTTGCATGCATTCTTTATATTATAGCAATTACTTTAATATTAGTATTCTTCACTTCAATAATTTTAGGATTTTTACTAAAGCATGAAAGCTTAAATATGGATTTACTTATATATTATTTCATATCACTTTTAAAGATGATAGTATATCACTTTATGCTTGTTTGCATAACTTGTGCAGTTGCTATCTACTCAAAAAATGTATTGCCAGGCATAATATTTGTTATCTCAGCTACTTTCGCAAATATAGTAATAGTAAATACACAGTTATCAGCATTTTATCCATGGAGTGCACCAGTCTTGCTAAGTCCACATGAAGGAGTTGGAAGAATCTTTATTCCATATACTTTAAGCATGATATCTCTAGTAGTTATTTTTTTAATTGGGCTCGCTATATCAATTAGAAAATATAGATATGTTGAGTAAAGATGTAGCATAAATCTAAATTTATGTGGTAACTTACTAAAATCATAAATATTTTGGTTCCGAAAAGCTATGAAAATATATTTATCTAATAACTCAAATTTTTAATTTAGATATCTATAAATGATAAAAACAAAGACTTAAAGTAACTAACAGATACTTTAAGTCTTTGTTTTTATAAAAATCTAATATTTATGACGAATTAAATCTTAATAATTTATATAGATAACCCAACTAGAAATAAGAATTATGCTTTTGTGAAATGTTTCATTAGAAATTTGATGGCTTTTAATCTTAGAATCACCCATCATAATTACCCAGAAACTGGAACAAAAGTATATTATTCATTTCGGCGAGTTGTATGCATAAATTTAAGTCTCACTTGGTTTATCTATATATCTCTAATTCTATTTATAGATTATGATAAGAAATTTTATTAGGTTTTAATCCTTTTTCTAGTGAAGTATATATACGTTTGTTTCTTGGATCTATTAATTCCTCGTTATTATAATAGATTCTAGGAGTTTTCCAAAGAAGCTTCAAAGCACTTAAAAGCGGCATTTGATGATATCTATCTGGCCAGAGTTTTAATATTTCTTCCTTTACTAGAGAATAGTATTTAGGATTCATTCCTGGAAATAGATGATGCTCTGTGTGGTAAGAAAAATTAAAATGTAGAACATCAAGCCACTTTGGAACTGTTACCGAAAGACTATTAACCAAAGGATCATTTATAGGTACAAGAGGATTTAATCTATGATTACTTGATATATAACACATTACAATGAAATTTCCTATAAGGAATGGAAGTAAATATGAGAAAATCCATTTATCAGTTTCAACTAAGAAGAATAAACCTATCCATATAATCCAAGGGAGTATAAACTGAATCCATAGTTTTATGCTTTTTTGTCTTTTAAATTCTTTAACATATATAAAGAACATGCGAGTTCCATGAAGAGTAAAGGAAATACTTAATGCTGAGAAACTAAATAGTGAGCGAAACCACAAAGGAAGTTTATAAATGTACTTTATAAAAGATCTATTGCTAAATTGCTCAAAGCTCATCCAAGCATCTGGATCATTTATTTCATGTTGAGTGTTAGCATGATGACTCATATTGTGCCACTTAATCCAAAGGTTTGGACCTATGCTTAAGGGCAAAAAAGCCATACCTCCAAGCAAGTTTTTTAACCAATGTGTTTTTACAACAGTGCCATGTAAAATTTCATGCCCAAGAAAGCCTATGGATGCAAAACTAAAGCCTAAAACTAAAGATATTAAAAAGTTTATAATGTTATTAAATCTACATAGAGTAATTGTGAGTATTCCACAAATTATAATAATTGTATATGCAAGTCCTCCAAACAGCCTCGAAGGTACTGGTTTAAATGCATTTTTAGGTAGTTTGGGGGATATCTTATTAGCATACCACCCTATATTATGAAGTTCTTTCATCGATTTTACCGCCTTTCGTGATCCATAAAGTATCAATAATATTTATCTAATCAACGTACATGGATTTAAAATATAATTTCCAAAGTACTTAATTCATGTTAACAATAATCATTATCAGTTGTCAATAATTATTTGTTAATATTTCTTCGCAAATCTTAATTTTGCTAATTGATGAAACAAAATTTCAATCATAAGAGTTTTTTATGAAACTTTATTAAATTAAAACCAAAAGCGGGTAATAATACTGATAGTACTAAAATACATATATTGTAAAGCAGCATTTAAATATATTGCTAATTGAAGGGGGATATTGTTATGAAAGTTTTAATGGTTTGCTCCGGGGGAATGTCTAGTGCAATTGTTGTACAAGCGATAAAAAAGGAAGCTGATAAAGAAGGATTTGATCTAGAAATCAAAGCGGTAGGAACTAGCGATTTTGAGGATGAAATTCAGCAAAATAAATATGATTTAGTTTTAGTTGCGCCTCAAGTAAGACATAGGTTAAATGGTTTTAAAGATCAAGCTAATGAATATAGTCTTGAAGTAACTGCTATTGAACCAATGGGATATACACCACTTGGTGGAGCAAGAGTTCTTAAGCAAATAAAGAGCTATTGTAAGTAAAAACAGTAATAAAAGATAAGGAGGAAGTATGAATAAATTTTTTAATTGGCTAGAAAAGTACTTATTGCCACCAATGACTAAATTATCTGAGCAGAGGCACTTAAAAGCTATTAGGGATGGTATAGTATCTACTATTCCACTTATAATAATTGGAAGTTTTTTTCTCGTAATTGCAGTTCCGCCAAATGACTGGCTAAAGCAATTAGTGGCTCCATATGTTAATCAGATAATGTTTCCATATCGCTTAAGTATGGGCATAATGGCCTTATATGCATCTTTTGGAATAGCATATAATCTAGCAAAGTCATATAAGCTAGATCCTTTATCTGGTGGAAGCTTAGGTCTTGCAGCATTCCTGCTTACAAATGTTCCATTAAATATTGATCCTAACGGCTGGATGTTATCGTTATCTAGTTTAGGCGGATCTGGTATGTTTACTGCTATTATAATGTCTATTTTTGCTGTAGAAATCTTTAGAGTATGTAAAGAAAAAAATCTAACTATTAAGATGCCAAAAGAAGTCCCAACATCAGTTGCTAATTCTTTTGCAGCTCTTATTCCAGCAGCTTTTATTATAGTACCAATATGGATCATAAGAGATTTATTAAATTTTGATATTCAAAAATTTGTGCTAAGTATATTTACGCCTTTGGTAACTGCAGGTAATTCACTTCCTGGAATATTAGTTCCAATCTTACTTATTACACTTTTATGGGGATGCGGAATACATGGAGATTCTGTTGTTGGTACTGTTGCAAGACCTATATGGCTTGCAATGCTTGATGCTAATGTAGCAGCTCAAGCAGCTGGACAGCCTATTCCTAATATAGCACCAGAGCCATTTTTTCAATGGTTTGTATGGATTGGAGGGTCAGGAGCAACAATAGGACTTGTAATATTAATGCTAGGCTCTAAATCAAGATACTTAAAAGATATCGCTAGAGCAAGCTTAATTCCAGGAATCTGTAATATTAATGAACCGGTCATCTTTGGAGCTCCAATTATGTTAAATCCATTATTAATAATACCATTTATTCTTGGACCATTAATTTGCGGGTGTGTATCATACTTTGCTATGACTTTAAATTTAGTATCTAAACCAGTTATTTTGGCACCATGGACATTGCCAGCACCTATTGGTGCGTATCTTGCAACCGGTGGAGACTGGAGAGCAATAATCTTGGTATTAATAAATATAGCCATTGTAACTGCTTTATATTTCCCATTCCTAAAAGCATATGAAAAGAAATTAATTAAAGAGGGTATGGAGAATAATTAATAAAAATTGATTATAGTTTTAAATTTGTTATGCAGTTATTGCATAAATACTGCATAACAAAATCAAGTTGGAGGCGTAAGATGAGTGAGTTGAAAATTGTAATAATTGGTGGTGGAAGCAGCTATACTCCAGAAATAATAGAAGGCTTTATAAAGAGAAAAGATGAACTTCCAGTTAAGGAAATAGTTTTAGTCGATATAGAAGATGGTAAGGAAAAGCTTAATGTAGTAGGAGCTTTAGCAAAGCGAATGTGTGAAAAGGCTAATTTAGATATTAGAATTTCTCTCACATTAGATAGAAGAGAGGCTCTACAGAATGCCGATTTTGTAGTTACACAATTTAGAGTTGGAGGATTAGATGCAAGGGCACGAGATGAGAGATTCCCTTTAAAGTATAACGTATTAGGTCAAGAAACAGTTGGTCCGGGAGGTTTTGCAAAAGCTCTTAGGACAATTCCTGTAATTTTAGATATTTCAAGAGATATAAAAGAATTATGTCCTAATGCATGGCTTATTAATTTTACCAATCCATCAGGAATTATAACAGAAGCTGTATTGAAATATACAAATATTAAATGTATAGGTCTATGTAATGTTCCAATACACATGAAGATGGATATAGTTTCAATGTTAGATGTGAACAGTAAGGATGTTTTTATAGAATATGTAGGACTTAATCATTTAGTATGGGGACGAAATGTATGGTATAAAGGCATAAATGTAACTGATAGAGTTATAGAAAAATTAAAAGATGGCGCAGAACTTACAATGAAAAATATATCAGATTTAAAATGGCCAAAGAAATTTTTAGATGCTTTGGGAATGATACCATGTCCTTATCATAGATATTACTATATGACAGATAGATTATTGAAGGAAGAAAAAGATGCAGCCAAAACTATTGGGACACGGGCAGAACAGGTAAAGATAATTGAAGCAAGCTTATTTGAAAAATATAAGGATAAAAATCTAGATGTTAAACCACCTGAGTTAGAAAAAAGAGGTGGAGCATATTATTCGGATGCAGCTGTATCACTTATAAGTTCAATATACAATGATAAAAAAGACATTCATACAATAAATGTTAAAAATAATGGAACTATTAAAGGAATTCCAGATGATTCCGTTGTTGAAGTTAACTGTTTAGTAGATAAGAGAGGTGCGACTCCATTATCTTTGACACGACCTGTAGAAGAAAAAATTTTAGGACTTATTCACAGTGTAAAATTTTATGAGATATCAACAATAGAAGCTGGAGTACATGGAAGTACAAATCAAGCTATAATGGCACTAGCTAATAATCCACTAGTCCCATCAGTAGATATTGCAATTAAGTTATTTGAGGACTTATGTTCATTAAACAAAGGATATTTACCGCAATTTAATAAATAATATTGGAGATGAAGCTATATGGAGCAAGAAATATTCGAAATAATATCACATGCAGGAGATTCAAGAGCATATGCCTTTGAAGCTCTTGATGAAGCTGAAAATAAAAACTACGATAAAGCAGAAGAATTTTTAAAAAAGGCTAGAGAAGAACTTAAACTAGCTCATAGTACTCAGACAAAATTGATTCAGGCTGAGATAAATGGAAAAGGAATTAAAATAACATTACTTATGGTTCATGCGCAAGATCAATTAATGACTGCCATGTCTGAAAATGTTCTAATTGAGAAAATGGTAGGAATGTATAAGATTATGAACGAAAAGTAAAATAAATTAAATATTATGTAATTAAATGAATAGTCCAAACAAATTTATGAAAAAATAGAATGAAAAGTCTATATAGGATATAAAGAAAAAATGTAGTGGAGGTAAGTATTTATGAAAAAATTTAAATGTATGGTCTTTGGGATTTTTTTAGTCTGTACTTTTATACTACCTTTTTCTTATTGCAATGCAGAAGAAACTACTACTACTGAAGCTAGCGATAGCAAAGTTTATGACTTACAACAAGATGCTTTTAAATATTATCAAGTTGAACATAAAGGAGCTTTAGGAATTCCAGTGTCCTACTCATGTACAGAATCTGAGGCAGGAGATATTAGAAAATATACCGTTGAGCCTAAGTGTTCTGAAAGCATTGACGGAAATAAAGTTGAAATAATTATTTCACAGGTTAATGTTACTGGTGCATCTGATAACTTCGATTCAGTTTTAAAAGATAATAAATATATAAAGAATATAAAGCTAGATAAACTTGATAATAATACAGCAAAAGTTGATATTGAGACTTCTGGAAAACTTAATGTTAAAATAAATCCTGTAAAAAGGAGATATTCTTCCTTAGGGGATAATAAATATGAGTTTAAAACATTTATAGATGTTACATTTGAAGAAAAGGTTAAAGATAATTCGAAAATAATAATTATTGACCCTGGTCATGGAGGCTCAGAGCTTGGAGCAACAGCTAATTTCACTTATGAAAAGCAGTTAAATTTGGATATATCTAAAAGAGTAAAAGAAAACCTTGAAAAAACAGGATATCGTATATATATAACTAGAGATGATGATAGAAATGTTGGATTATTAGATAGAACAGATCCAGCAAATCTTTTGAATGCAGATTTATTTTTCTGTATACACAATAATTCACTTCCATTGGATGTTAATATGCAGTCTGTTTATATGTTTAGGGGAACTACCGTACTATATAATTCTACTGCTCCAAAGCCAGGAAGAGAATTTGCAACAATACTCATGAGAGAAGTTTCTAGTACCATAAAAACTAACACATATCCACTTCAAGATAGGCCAAATCTCGCAGTGTTATCATCAGCATGGTGCCCCGCAGTGCTCATGGAAACGACTGTTGAGTGCGATGATGGTGATGCAAAGATGATGATGCATAGACTAAACAGCCAAAAAGTTGCAGATGCATCACTTAGAGCTGTCAATAAATATTTTATAAAATAAAAAGAATCAGGGGTGGATGTATAGATGTCAAAAAAGGTTATCAATATATTATTCTCAGTCATTACTATTACATCATTGATTTTTATGACATGTAGTACAAGTGCAAAAGCTGATACAACAGAAACTGATTTCTCACATACGGATTTTGGTACCGTTTCAGGTTTATCAGTTGAGAAGCAAAATCCATATGTCGAATATGCAGGAGTTGATCATTATCCAGTTCTAAGTGGTGACACTATTAAAATAAATATGAGTTCCAAGTATGATGGAGATTATTCTGACTACAGCAATTATGATCCAGTGCAGTATAGAGTATTTATAGCTAGGAGTGAAAATGAAGATTACACAGAATTAACTGATGGATATTCAAATCCAATACCCGCATATAATGAATTTACAATAGAAGATAATACTGCATTAACTGAAGGTAAATATAAAGTTATGATTTTTGTAAAAAGGTCTTCATCTAATGGAGCAGATCAAAATTCATATGGAGCTTATGATAAAATATATAATTTCAATTTTACTTGCTACAATAGCTCAGATGTGCCTAAAAATGACGATTCAAAAATTTCTAATTCATCAGGCAATATTGTAAATGATGGAATGGCTGTAGAAGATAATGATTATATATATTATATAAATAGGGTAGGAGATGTCTATGGAGCAGCTCCTGATTATTTGTACAAAATAAGGAAAAATGATCCTCCTAGGAAAGATTTATGCGATTTAAGTTATAATACACAACTAATTCCAAATAGAGTATGGAACCTTAATCTTGTAGACGACTGGATTTACTATAGCAATTGGAAAGATGCTTTTCACCACAGTATAAATAAAGTTAAAACAGATGGAACAGAGGACACTTGCATAGCAAATGAAGCAGTAGGAAATATGTTTATAGAAGGAAATTGGATATATTATGTTAAAAGAACTAATTCACATTCAATTGATATAAATAATATATACAAAATATCTTTAGATGGCAGTTGTAGAATTAGACTTAATTCCTCTGCTACAGAGGATATGACTGTAAGCAATGGATGGATATATTACACCAATATATCTGATGGATATAAAATTTACAGAATGAGATTAGATGGAAGTGAAAATACAAAAGTATGTGATGATGAAACTTTATTTATGACTGTTTGTGGAGATACTGTTTTTTATAGCAACAAATCAGATAGTGATAAGTTATATAAAGTAAATGGAGATGGAACAGGAAAAGCTAAGTTATCTAATGACAAAGCTACTTTTATAAATGCAAGCAAAGATTATGTCTATTATGTGAATTATTCAGACAATGAAAATCTTTATAAAATTCCAGTTGGAGGTGGAAGATCTGAAAAGATTACTAACGAATATGGAACTAATATAACAATTTTAGACGATAAAATATTTTTTAATGGTATGTTTTATGATAAATAAATCACATCAATTAAATAGAGAAACACTATATTTAAAATGATTGTCAGTGAAAATCTATAAGAAAATATAGATAGACCAAGTGAGACATGAATCTATGCATATAACGCTCCGAAATAAGGAGTATGCTTTATATGTTGTTTATCTATAACAAAAATTTTAATTAAGGGAGAATTTTTAATGAGAAGGCTAGGAATATCAGTTTATCCTATGCACAGTAGTGCAAATGAAATAGAAGATTATATAAAATTGGCATATAAATATAATTTTAAAAGAATTTTTACATGTCTTTTATCTTTTGATGGAAGTAAAGAAGTAATAATCAATAATTTCAAGAAAATAATACAATGTGCAAATGAAAATGATATGGAAGTAATAGCAGATATAAGTCCTAAAGTATTCGATGAACTTGGAATTGATTATAAGAATTTAGATTTTTTTAAGGAGCTAGGACTCTATGGTATAAGACTTGATCTTGGATTTACTGGTTTAGAGGAATCTATTATGTCATTTACAAGTAAGAAATTGAAAATAGAATTAAACATGAGCAATGGGACAAAATATATAGATAATATATTCTCTTATATGCCAAATGCAGATAATATATTAGGCTGTCATAATTTTTATCCACACAGATATACAGGATTAAGCTATGAACATTTTATAAAAACCAGCAAGCAGTTCAAATCGTTAGGAATTAGAACAGCAGCATTTATTTCATCTCACAGTGCAGATCATGGTCCATGGCCTGTAAACGAGGGATTATGCACTCTTGAAATTCATAGAGAGCTTCCAATAACAATTCAAGCAAAGCATTTATGGACATCTGACTTAATAGATGATGTAATTATTGCAAATGCCTTTGCTAGTGAAGAAGAATTAAAAGCATTAAGTGAAATAGATCCTTATGTTTTGACTTTAAATTGTGAGATAAATAAAAATGCACCTGAAACAGAGAAGAAAATAGTGCTTGAAGAATTTCATTTTAACAGAGGAGATGTATCTGATTATTTAATAAGATCAACTCAAAGCAGAGTTAAATATAAAGACCACAATTTTGAAATATTTAATACTCCAGATATAAGAAGAGGAGATATTATTATAGAAAGTTCATTATATGGACATTATGCAGGAGAAATGCAGATAGCTAAAAAGCCTATGAAAAACTCTGGCAAATCAAATGTAGTAGGAAGAATCGCAGAGGAAGAACTGCTTTTGATTGATACAATAGCTCCATGGCAGAAATTTAAATTAGTAAATAATTAATGAAAAAGATGTTATAATCTATATAGATCAAATTGAAATAAAAGATTTATATGCTTTAAAAAGTTTATTATATTGAGATTTACTTTAAACTATGGATATCCAAATTAATAATTATATTTGCAGAATACAATTTATGATTAGATTTATTAAATAACAAGTTGAAATTAGGGACAAGTTAATTTAATTTTTTAGATTTTTTACATAGGAAGAGATGTGACGATATATGCGATTAGATAAATTTCTAGCAGAATCAGCTGTTGGAAGCAAAAAAAGTGTCAGAAATTATATTAAAGAAGGTATGGTAAAGGTAAATAAAGAGTTAGTTACAGAGCCTGCAATGGAAATTGATGAAAACTGTGATGTCATTGAGTATCTTAATAAGATAGTTAAATATACAGGAAAATTATATTACATGTTTAACAAACCAGCAGGTTGTATTACTGCAAAAACTGATGAGATTCATAAGACCGTATTTGATTTTTTAGGCGAAGCTGGTACGAAAGGAATATTTCATGTTGGAAGGTTAGACAAGGATACAGAAGGATTATTGTTATTTACAAATGATGGAGAATTTGAACATAAGGTCATGTATCCAGAAAAGCATGTTGAAAAAACTTATTTCTTTTGGGCATTAGGTTCTTTAAGCGAAGAAGATAAGAACCAATTAGAGCAGGGAACTTATATTGGACAAGGTAAAATATTAACTAAGCCTGCAAGAATAGAAGTGGATAAGTTTGGCGTATATAAAGATCTTAAACATGAAATGGCCACCAATAATGTGAACAATATAAACTCAAATCATCATACGCAGCCAGTCGTTTCTGGATATCTTACTATTTCAGAAGGACGCAAGCATCAAGTAAAGCGTATGTTAAAGTCCGTAGGCTGCTACGTTGTATATTTAAAGAGAATTTCAATTGGTGGACTAGCTTTAGACAAATCACTAGAGAAAGGCCAGTATAGGTCTTTGACAGAGTTAGAAATTCAAAAGGTGCTAGGAAATTTATAAAGTAGCTGATAATTAATAAGCTAAGATTTTTTGCATTTAAAAAAATCTTAGCTTTAATTTTTAAGAAAATATGTATTATAAATAGAAGTTTAATTCATTAAAATTTATTTCGAAAATTTCTTAAATATTGACTTTATTTTAGCATAAATAACGCTTAATAGGTTAATTAATGTAAATTTATGATATAATATGTATAAAATCGATAAGTATTAAATAAATAAGTTATCAAAATCAAGTTAAAATAAATAAAATGTATAATTTAAGCTAAAGTAATAGAATTTTAGAAAGATAGGAAGTGGGTTAATCATGATTGGATTTCAGCTAATATTTTTCGTTTTCGTAGCTTTTATAATTTTTATAAACATCAGTAAATATATTAAAAATGAAAACTCACCAATTATATCCACTAAGGCAAAATTAATTAAGAAGAAAAAAGAAACGTGTGCAAATACAGACAGTAATGGAGTTATGACAACTACTGAAAAGTTAATTTTAGAATTTGAGTTAGACACTGGGAGTGAAATTAAATTTACAGTTGGAAGACGTGTCTTCAAAAATGTTCCAGAACATGAATGGGGAACATTAACTTTTCAAGGAACACGCTTTTTAAAGTTCAACTCGTCAAATGGAGTTGTTGAAAAATAGCATTATTTACTAAGGCAAATTTTTATATTCTATTAAAACAAACTTAAATAGTCATGAAATCAAAATCTGAAGTTTTCTTACATATTGGAAGATTTCAGATTTAATTTTTTTGCTTTATAATTCATAAAACACCTGAAATCATCTTCTAAACTAGCAATGACTTATTATATTAAGTTAATTGGAAATATTATCAAAATCGCTTTTGCCATAAACTTTGCAGTACCACTAAACTCTTACTGTACTTTATGTGAAAGTAACTTGCTGCTTAGAAGCTTCAGTTAAATTTTTATAGTTTTTCATAATCAAGATATTTATGATTTCGCTAAATTCATACATGAATAAGACTCTTACTTATAATACCTATACAGATAAACAATTATAAATTAGATTTATACTATGAAATATATCCCAACTAGAAATAAGAATTATGCTTTTGTAACCACAAGGGTCATAATATGAAATTTTTCATTAGGAGTTTGATGATTTTGAGGCTAGCGTCTTGAGTGCAACTTGCGATCTTAGTTGGGTTGCCTATAAGATATCTAATTTAAGAATTCGACTTATTAGATGAAATTATTTATAAAGTTGCTAAAACTTTAAGTTTATATCTTTACTAGAAATCATAAATATATTTGTGGAGAAAACATTTGAAAATAAGCTGTTAAAGGGTCTTAGCTGTAGGTTGTTCCATTTTAGCTTGTCAAACTGAAAGTTGTAGCATGCTAAAGTGGGTACAATCTGCTGCTTAGAACCTTCAGCGATATTTTCATAGCTTTTCGGAATCAAAATATTTATGATTTCGGTAAATTATCACATAAATGCGGTTTTAAATTTGAGTATCTATATACCTGTTCTAAATTTTGTAGGAGTAAGAGCAGTTAGTTCTTTGAAAATTCTATTAAAATTTCGCTGACTTTCAAAGCCGCATTCCAAAGCTATAACGGTAACTGGAAGTTCTGTTTCGCTAAGGAGTTTTTGAGCTTTATTTATTCTCAATCTATTTATGTAATCATTAAATTGGTAGCCAATCTTATTTGAAAAAATTCTTGAGAGATAAAATTTGCTGAAACCTAAATCTTTCGCTATACTATCTAGTGAAATTTTCTCATGGTAATGAATCTCAATATATTTAAGTAGATTTTGCATTGTACTGTTATAAAAAGTGCTGCTTTTTTTAAATGTAAAATGCGAATCAAGTTTTCCAAGTATGGTGTATAAAAGCCCTTTAATAACGTATTTGTTATTAACGCTTGTATATTCGTCATGGAGCATATATAGAAGAGAACTTATCCAATCATCGACAATATTTTTTGACATAAATGGATTCTCCAGTGTTTTGTCCATTCGTATACCAAAGAAGCTACGTGTAAGATCTGGTGAGAAAATAAATAGAATAATTTTTGAAAATCCGTCACTATTAAAAGTATGTATATCATTAGGGAAACATATAGAAACCTCACCAGCCTTAAGACAGCGCTGAGTATCGTTTATTGTAACTTCTATAGAGCCTTCAATAACATAAGCTATTTCTACATATGGATGTAAGTGTGGAGGAAAACTGAAATTTTCTAAGATTTTTGAACTAAAAAAGTTTCGATCACCAGATTTATTCGCTTCAAAAAAGGGATACATATAAGACCTCCAAATATTTAATATATATAATTAGTATGTAGATAGTTCAATGGTATTACAAGACATTGATATAAACACAATCCTTGCAAAATTCTAAGAAGACCAATTGCAAAATAATACATACTTAAATTAAATTTAACATAAAAAATATAACATGCACTGCAATATATGTCTATATTGGGTTAATATATTGCCAGCTTAATTTGTTAAATCCATGTAATATTGAAGTAAACAAAAGAAGGAGAGTTTTAAATTATGTCTGTAAAATATGTACATGATATGACTGAAGGTAAGGAAGTTTCCCATATTATAAAATTCACTTGGCCAATGCTTATAGGCAATGTATTTCAGCAGTTTTATAACTTGATTGATTCAATAGTTGTAGGAAAGTTTGTTGGTGCTAATGCTTTAGCCGCAGTAGGTGCTTGTGGATCTCTAAGTTTTCTTTTTTTCTCTGTATGCTTGGGATTGTCTGTTGGTATAGGTATAATCATTTCTCAATATTTTGGAGCCAAGAAGGAAGAACAAGTAAAGAGAGCCATTGCCAATTCAACTTATGTGATTGGTGCATCTGGTGTTGTTATGAGTATATTAGGAGTTGTTTTTGCACGCCAAGTTTTACAGCTTTTGAATACACCACCTGAAATCTTAAATGATTCTGTAGCTTTTTTGAGAATAGCATCAGGAGGAATGATAGCTGTAGCAGCCTATAATGCTATAGCTGCCATACTTAGAGCATTAGGTGACTCAAGTACACCTTTAGTTTTTTTAATTATTTCTTGTGCAATTAATGTGGTCTTAGATTTAATTTTCGTACTAAAATTTGGATTTGGTGTATCAGGTACTGCCTATGCTACTGTTATTTCTCAGGCATGTGCAGCAATTGGCTGCTTGGTATTTGCCTTGATCAAGAATCCATATTTTAAATTAAAGAAAGAACACTGGAAAATAAGTGAATCAATCATAACTAAATGTATAAGGATTGGAGTACCTGTAGCAGCTCAGAATTCACTGATTGCTGTTTCATTAGTAGCGCTTCAGAGTGTAGTAAATGGATTTGGAGAGACAGCTGTCGCAGCATTTACAGCTACTAGTAGAGTAGAACAGCTAATACAGCAGCCGTTCAATTCATTAGGGGCAGCTATGTCTACATTTGCAGGTCAAAATATGGGAGCTAATAAACTTGATAGGGTAAAAAAAGGATATCACAAAAGCATTTTAATAGTAGCTGGATTTAGCCTTTTAGCATTTATTGCAGCTCAATTTGGCGGTCAGGCTATAATGGAAGTGTTTGTTAAAGATGAATCAGTAATAAATCTTGGAGATAAAGCAATAAGAATTACAAGTTGTGCATACTTTCCTCTTGGAATGATTTACGTTACAAGAGGTGTACTCAATGGTACAGGGGATGCATTTTATGCTATGGTTAACGGTTTTGTTGAAGTGGCTGGAAGAGTTGGATTTTCAAGCGGACTAGCTATGATTCCTTTTCTAGGAGTTTGGAGTGTGTGGGTAACTAGTGGACTTACTTGGACTATTACGGCTATAGCAAGCGTAATACGTTACAGGCAGGGTAAGTGGCAGGATAAATCCATAGTTAAACCAGTTGAAAAAACTATAGAGTACAAAAAGTGTGCTGAGAGCAAGTAAATGAATATCCTATAAAGTGCTGTAAGCAAAAGAAGAACAAATTAAAATAATTTTAGGGCAAATATTGACTACAAAAAGGCTGCGTTTTTACGTAGCCTTTTTATTTGGAAATTTACGTTTTATCTGTAGCATATAGTTAAAAATATCCCAACTAGAAATAATGAGTATGATTTTTTTGAGGCCATCATCTTGTATGAAACTTGTAAATATAAACAACTTAAGAATTAGAGTTATTAGATGAATATATTTGTAAATTTGTTAAGACTTTAAGTTCATATATTCACTAGAAATCATAAATATATTTGTGGAGAAAACATTTATGATTTCGGTGAGGTATACGTATAAGTATAGATTATAGTTGGTTTATCTATATACATAAATTAATTAGAATAGTATAATCATTCTGTTAATGATATTTTAGTAAAAGTAATTTTTAACTTTACTTTTAGGGAGGAATTGTTTTGTCAGAAAAAAATAAAAAATATAATATTACTAAAGCTTCAAATTCGAAAGTTAACGAGAGTTCAGGAGCTATAGTTGAAGCTGAAAAGCCTTTATCACAGTCAATGTTATGGAAATTGCAGACAGAATTCTTTGCAAACCAAGGGCCAGAGGCTTGGATTAAAGGTATTGTGCCACAATATATAACAACCAATCCGTATATCGCAAACCAATACGCTAAAACTGTCTTTGGATATTTGCGAGACTATGTTGCAAGAGAAGATATAGATAAAAATACTGTCATATATATTATGGAGCTTGCAGCAGGAGTTGGACGATTTACTTATACGTTTCTAAAAAGATTTTTACATATGATTGAAAATTCTTCGTTAAAAGATATAAAGTTTAAATACATAGTAACGGATTTTGCTGAAAGAAATATTGAATATTGGCAGAATCATAGCTTTTTAACTCCTTATTTCGAAGCTGGTATACTTGATTGTGCAACTTTTGATATATCTAAGGATGATGAAATTAAACTTAGACATAGTGGTGAAGTATTAGCAAAAGGGAAAATGAAAAATCCTTTAATTCTATTTGCTAATTATACTTTTGACAGTCTTCCACAAGATACTTTTTATGTTAATAACGGAGAGATTTATGAAGGAGTAATAACAATAACTTCTCCAGATGAAAAAGGAGATCCTAATGATAAATCAATTCTTGCAGGATTAGATTATTATTATACAGATAAAAAAATTGATGGGAATAGTTATTACGAAGATAAGAATTTAAATGATGTTTTGATGCATTACAAAAATTCTTTAGAGGATACAGCATTCTATATGCCTATAATTGGATTAAGATGTATTTCAAGATTAAGAAAGTTGTTTAATGATGACGTGATTCTAATATCTGCTGATAAAGGTTATAAGAATGAAGAAAGCATGGATAAAAATTATCATCCATTTTTATCAAAGCATGGATGTATTTCTATGACGGTAAATTTTCATGCTATAGAGTTATATTTTAAAGAACTCGGCGGAAAAGCAATACATAGTATATATGAACACGAAAACATAAATGTGTCTCTATTTATGGTAAGTAGTAGTAATAATGATTTTATTGAAACTTCAATGGCTTACAATGAAGTTATAGAAAGTGTGGGGCCAGATGATTTCTATATAATGAAAAAAGCAATTATGCCTTTGAGTAACTCCTTGACTACTAAGGAACTTTTGACTTTTCTAAGATTTACAGTATGGGATTCAAGAACTTTGCTTGAGTTATACAATATTTTAATTGAAAGAATAGAAAATGAAGAAGACTTCCCTAAAGATGAATTTGCTGATGCAATCAATAAAGTTTGGGAATACTATTTCCCTATTGGTGAAGAAGGCGACTTAGGATATTATTTTGGTTCTATATTAGGTTATCTTGGCTATGATAATGATGCACTAAAGCTTTTAGAATCTTCACTAGACTTTTATGGTGAATGCCCAGAAACAAATTACGAAATTGCACTTTGTTATTATAATTTACAACAAATTGATAAAGCCTTAGAGTATACAGAGAAATCTATTGGATTAGATCCAGATTTTGAACAGGGTAAAAACTTAAAGAATATAATTGAAGATATATTAAGCAATAACTAAAATTTTAATTAAACTTCATTTATTCTAAAAAGATTCTAATAAACCTTTAAACCTTTTTAAGAATAAATGAGTTTTTAATGATTTAAATAAATACATCTTTAAATGAAAGTGTTTTCAAATGAAACATTTTTTAAATAAAAAAAGTTAACAATATACATGCATTAAAAAGTGCGAAGCACAACCGAAAATTTTTATAATTTATAGGAAACATGCAGGTTTAGTGCATTAAAAGATTATTATAAGAACAGATGTGAATTAGGGAAAATTATTCTAATTCACATCTATTTTTTTACTCAAGAGCTCAGTGAAATTCAAATCAATTATTTTATTTAATAAACTTATAACTCATAATGTCATATAAATTGAAAATGGTGATTATTATATACTTCCATATGTTACAAAATAATTTATAAAAACTTATTAGACGTTATTCTTTCGGTTTTTGGATTTAATTGGAATATAAATTCATCAATAATAATATTATTATAACAGTTAAATTTCTAAAAGGGATAATTGGTCTTAAATAATAATTTTTCTTTAATAATCGATAGCATATTATTAAAATCTGGAGGTGTATAGAGAAATGACAAAGATTAAGACAGTACAGGAAGCAGTAAAAAATATTAAAGATGGCATGAAGATAATGACAGCAGGTTTTTTAGGAGTGGGTGCTCCATTAAAGATGATAGAGGAGCTAGCGAATACAAATATTAAGGATCTTACACTTATTCAAGCTGTATCAGCTCAACCAGGGGAGACTCATGATGTTGGTATGCTCATAGCAAATAAACAAATAAAAAAATTTGTAGGTGCACATATTGGGACTTGCCCTGAAGCACAAGAACAATATAATGCAGGCACATTAGAAGTAGAATTTATACCTATGGGAACCATAGTTGAATGTATACGAGCTGGTGGAGCTGGACTTGGCGCAGTTATAACACCAACTGGGCTTGGTACAGAAATTGAGAATGGAAGAGATAAACTTATTGTAGATGGAAAGGAATATTTAGTATTTCCAGCTATAAAAGCAGACGTTGCATTAATTAAAGGCTGTAAGGCTGATAAGTTCGGAAATATTTTATATAGAGGAACAACAAAAGGAACAAATACAAGTATGGCACTTGCTGCTGATTTAGTTATAGCCGAAGTGGATGAAATCGTTGATGTGGGTGAAATCCCTCCTGATAGTGTTGGAACACCGGGTATATTAGTAGATATAATAGTTCAAGGTGATTCTTTTGAAGATAGAAGAAAATATTTTGAAGATTTATGGACAAGAACTAATAAAATGAGATAGGGGTGAAAATGATGAATGGTAAAGAGATAATTGCAAGAAGAATCGCAAAAGAATTTAAAGAAGGAATGGTTGCTAATTTAGGATTCGGTATACCTAATATGGCTGCCAATTATTTACCAAAGGGAATGGAAATAACACTACAATGTGAAAATGGCGCATTGAAGTTTGGCGCAACTCCAAAGATAGGAGAATCTGACCCAGATCTAGCTAATTCAGGTGGATCTCCAATCACTTTACTACCAGGATCATCAACCTTTGATATGGATTTATCTTTTGCAATAATAAGAGGTGGACATGTTGACATAACTGCATTGGGCGCTTTAGAGGTAGATCAAGAAGGAAATATTGCAAATTGGAAAATACCTGGTATTTTTTCGCCTGGTATGGGAGGCGCAATGGATCTTTTAGTGGGAGCTAAATATGTAATAGCTGCATTAAGCCATAATGATAAAAAAGGGAACTCAAAAGTATTAAAAAAATGTACATTGCCTTTATCGGCTGCCAAATGTGTCAATCTAATAATTACAGATAAAGCGGTTATGAAAGTTACAGATAAAGGATTAGTTCTAATAGAAGTAGCACCAGGTTTAACTGTTGATGAAGTGTTGAAAACAACGGATGCCGATTTGATAATAGATGATAATGTTAAGGAAATGGAAATATAATAAAATGATTAGCGCATTGCTCAATATGAATATGCGCTTTTCTTATTTTCAAGAAATTCGTATTAAATTAAAATTTTTCAGCGCATACATAATAAAAAATCATTAAGGAATATTATTTATTTAGATGAAAAAAACGGTAAAAATATATTGACAAAGTAATTCTGAGTGATATAATCGGAATATAAACCCAGTAAATCTATAAGAATTATGTGAATATACAATAAAAAAAGAAAAGCAGATCTCCATAAAGCTTGCTATTCTAATTGTGTAGTTGTTTTCATAAAATTTTACGAGGGGATTTTATAGGCATAATTTAAGGGGGAAAATAAGTGAAAATAGGAAAGTTATCAAAAATTTTAATAGTAGGAATTGCTGCAATATCTATATTAAGCGGATGTGGAAAGACAAGCAGTAGTGCTAAAACTGAGGCAAGTGCTTCAAAATCTGATACATTCACATATGGGATTGATGGAGATCCAGGTAATTCAGTAAATGTAATAACGACAAGTGATCGTTATGGATTGATGGAAATAAAAGCATTATATTCACCACTTTATATGTATAATTCAGATAAAGTTGAGTATTTCCTTGCAGAAAGCATGACGCCATCTGAAGATAAACTAACGTATACGGCAAAGCTAAGAAAAGATGTTAAATGGAGCGATGGTGTAAAATTTACAGCTGATGACGTAGTTTTCACGTATAATGAGATGCTAAATGAAAAAAATGCTGGTTGGGCGTATAGTCAGCTAATATTTAATGGAAAACCAGTAAAAGTCGAAAAGATTGATGATTATACTGTTAATTTCGTTCTTCCAGAAGTTAGTGCCCCAGCGATGGAGCTTTTAGGAGATATTTTTATAATGCCTAAGCATGTATATGAAGGAGAAACAAATTTCGAAAATAGTGAAAAGAATGCAAAGCCAGTGGGTACTGGACCTTATAAATTAGAGGAATATAAAGCAGGGCAGTATGTAAAGTTAGTCAAGAATGATGATTATTTCCTTGGTGCACCTAAAATACAAAATGTAGTATTTAAGACGATACCGGATGCCAATACAGCTAAACTCTCACTTCAAAAGGGTGAAATAAATGCATTAATTGTTCAGTCTAGTGATTTAAAGGATTTAAAAAGTGATAAATTAACTTCTTATACCTATGACGAAGGAAGAATAGCTTACATGGTTATGAATTCAAAATCAGTTAAACTTCAAAACGAAGATGTAAGGAAAGCTATATTTTATGCTCTAAATAGAAAGGATATGATAAATGCAGCCTTTGGATCTGATGAATATGCAAAAGAGGCATATACTTTCCTTCCAAATGAAAGCAAGTATCATACTGATGATGTTGAAAAATATGATTATAATCAGGATAAAGCTAAGGAACTCTTAGCTAAAGCAGGAGTATCTGGTCTTAAGCTTAAACTTGGATATGTTGGAAATAATGTGCCTTATCAGAAGGAAGCAGCTATTATTCAACAAAATCTTAAAGCAGTGGGAATAGATGTTGAACTTTCAGGTGGAGAGGATGCTGCTATTACCCAAAAAATGAAGGATCCAAATAGCGATTATGATATGTTCCTTGGTGGGTATATAATGGGAATCGATCCAGATACATTTAACTCATTATTTATACCTAGTTCACACAACTATAGCCATTTTGATGATAATAAACTTGTTGATTTGTTTAATGCAGGAAGAGTAGAAAAAGATGAAGCCAAAAGAAAAGAAATATATAATGATGCCCAAAAACAAATTCAAAATGATGCGTATTTCTATCCAATTCTTGAGAATAAGAGAATACTTGTTATGATCTCTAATGTTGATGGAGTAAAGGATGCTGCGTTAGTTCCAGTATATACTTTTGAAGATATGTCAAAATTGCATTTTAAATAAAAATTATTACAGGTTAAGCTCATGGGGAATAACAAATAATTATTCCCCATTTATAATTTATCAATAAAGGAAGTGACAATATAGTGGCTAGATATATATTAAAAAGAGTTATTCAAGCAATTCCACTGCTATTAATAATTTCAATAATTTGTTTTACATTTATTAAGTTAGCTCCATATAATGCAATTGATGCCATGGCAACACCAAATATGCCAGAAGAAACTGTAAATTTAATAAAAGCCAAATATGGGTTTGATAAACCAGCTTATGTACAATACTTTTTATGGCTTAAGGGAATATTAAATGGACAATTTGGATATTCAATAGTTAACCACGAAAGTATAGCTAATGATTTAGCAGCAAGAATTCCAGCTACAATGGTGCTAGTTTTACCATCATATTTACTTGCAGTTGTAATGTCAATAGTTCTTGGATTGTTAGCTGGAGCAAATAAAAATAAATTTATAGATAAAGTGATTGATGGATTTTGTTCAATAGGTATAGCAGTACCAACATTTTGGTTCGCTATGATAATTATTTTTATATTTGGGTACAAGCTTGCAATATTTCCTATACTAGGAATGAATACCATTGGGGAGGAAGATTCATTTTCAGACCTTTTAGTTCATTTTATAATGCCATGCTTTGTATTAACCACTGCTTTTTTGCCTGAGCTAGTGAGATACGTAAGATCATCCACAATAGGACAGGTATCACAAAACTATGTAACAGTTCAGGATGCCTTCGGAGGAAGTAGGAGGGAAATCATCTTTAAACATGTATGCAAAAACGTTCTTCTTCCAATAATTACAAAGATAGGAATTGCGCTGCCAATGCTTGTGACAGGTGGTATGATAACCGAAACTGTTTTTGGCTGGCCTGGAGTTGGTCCATATTTCATAACAGCAATTAAAGGTATGGATTATCCTGTTATCATGGCTATTTTAATTTTATCATCATCATTGGTTATATTAGGAAATCTATTGTCTGATATACTATATAGCTTAGTTGATCCAAGAATAAGAGGAATGAGGTAAATCATATGGAAAATAGACGAATTAATAATTTTAAGTATGAATTAAGAAATAGTAAAACTTCCATATTCTCATTCGCTTTTCTAATCTTTATAGTACTTATTTCGATATTTGCATTTTTAATACCTATAAATCCAGATGCAACTGATACAGCCAATATGCTACAATCACCTAGTATCAGCCATTTATTTGGTACTGATGAACTTGGAAGGGATTATTTAACTAGAACTATATATGGGGGAAGGGTATCACTTATAGTTGGAGTTCTTGCAATGATAATTTCTACTTCAATAGGTGTTTTAGTTGGAACAATAAGCGGATATTTTGGTGGAAAAATAGATAATCTATTAATGCGTTTTGTAGATATAATATCTTCTATACCTTGGCTTATATTAGTAACCGTAATTAGTATATTTTTGAAACCAGGCCTACAAGCTATAATTATTGTTATAGGATTATTTACATGGATGGAAATTGCGAGGCTTGTTCGTGCAGAAACGCTTTCAGTGAAGGAAAGGGAATATGTGTTGTATGCTATCTCTATTGGACAATCTTCAAGAACAATAATACTTAAGCATATTATTCCAAGCGTTTTCCCAACTATTATAATTGCATCAACAACAAGTATAGCTGGAGCTATAATGACTGAATCTTCATTAAGTTTTTTAGGTCTTGGAATTCAACAACCAATGTCTTCATGGGGAAATTTACTTCAAAATTCACAATCAAATCTTCAAAATGCTCCATATATGGCAATATTACCAGGGCTATTAATAATTTTAACAATATATTCATTTAATAAGCTTGGAAATACTCTTAGGGCAATTGTAGAGCCAAGAGTTGTTGGAGGTGAAAAATAGTATTATGAGTAAAGAAGCTCTTCTAAAAATAAAAGATCTAAAGACTAACTTTTACATTAAAAATAATAAAATAGAAGCTGTAAGAGGGGTAGATATTGAAATAAAATCTGGAGAGGTTTTAGGTATTGTTGGTGAATCTGGGAGCGGAAAAAGTGTTCTTATGAAATCTGTAATGCGAATTCTTCCTCCAAATGCACAGATAGATTCTGGAGAAGTTTATTTTAAAGACAATAATATACTGAAGTTATCTGCTAAGGATATGAGAAAAATTAAAGGGAAAGAAATAGCTATGATATTTCAAGACCCTATGACAGCATTAAACCCACTAAAGAAAATAGGAAATCACATTATAGAAGTTTTAGTTAGGCATAAAGGAATTAACAAAAGAGATGCCAGAAAAATGGCAATTGATGTATTAAAGGATGTAGGAATACCAATGCCAGATAAAAGAATAGATCAATATCCTCATGAATTCAGCGGAGGTATGAGACAAAGAGTATTAATTGCAATGGCGCTTGCATGTAATCCTAAACTTTTAATTGCAGACGAGCCAACAACTGCTTTAGATGTAACTATTCAAGCTCAGATATTAGAACTTTTAAAATCACTTAAAATTAAGAATAACATGTCAATAATTCTTATAACCCATGATCTTGGAGTTGTAGCTAGTTTATGTAATAGAATTGCAGTTATGTATGGAGGCCTAATAATGGAAGAGGGAACAGCGGAAGAGATCTTTTATTCATCAAAGCACCCATATACAAAAGCATTACTAAATTCTATCCCCAAGGTTCAAGATGATGAAAAAGCCAGGCTTAAACCAATAAAAGGTTCAGCCCCTTCTCTTTTAAATCCTCCAAAGGGATGTCCATTTGCAGAAAGATGCGAATTTGCAAAATCAGAGTGTTTTAATAAAATACCTGAACATAATAGTTTTAGTAAAACCCATAGAAGTATGTGTCTTCTTGCTAAATGATTTGGATATTTTGCGTTATTAATTATTTTATACAAATTATTAGTTTATTAAGGAGAGAAAGAGAATGGGAAAGAAAAATGATATATTAATCGAAGTAAAAGATTTAAAAAAGTATTTTCCAGTTAAAAATGGAATTACTAAAAATAATTTTATAAAAGCTGTGGATGGAGTTTCTTTTTATATAAGAAGAGGGGAAACTTTTGGATTAGTTGGAGAGTCCGGATGCGGAAAATCTACTTTAGGAAGAACAATAACAAGGCTTTATGATGTAACATCTGGTGATATATTCTTTGAAGAAAATAATATTGCCAAACTAAGAAAAAAACAAATGAAACAATATTATAAAAAGATACAAACCATTTTTCAAGATCCATATTCCTCACTTAATCCATACATGAATGTAAAGGAACTAATTGAAGAGCCGTTAACTTTACACACTGGATTAAATAAATTAGAAAGAAAAGAAAAAATTGAAAATCTTCTTGAAATGGTCGGTTTGAAGAAAGATGATATGGATAAATTCCCGCATGAATTTAGTGGAGGGCAGTGTCAAAGAATTGGAATTGCAAGAGCAATATCGACAAATCCGGACTTTGTATTATGTGATGAACCAATATCAGCCCTAGACGTATCAATACAAGCTCAAATTGTTAATATGCTTGAAGATTTGCAAAAGGAAATGGGATTGACTTATCTTTTTGTTGCACATGATTTATCCATGGTAAAGCATATTTCTGATAGAATTGGAGTTATGTACTTAGGAAGTATTGTCGAAGTAGGTAAAAGTGACGACTTATATAAGAATCCACTTCATCCATATACCAAAGGGCTTTTGTCATCTATACCTATAGCTGACCCTATAAAAGCAAGAGAATCTAATTTAAATATTATTAAAGGAGATATACCAAGCCCAATGAATATACCTTCTGGTTGTAGATTCCATACTAGGTGTCCATATGCAAAACCAATATGCAGTAAAGTTCAGCCAATAGAAAAGGAAATAGGAGCTGATCACATGGTAGCATGCCATTTATACTAATAGTTAAGAGTAATAACTGTGAATATTTATTCAATAAAAAAGTTATTCGCATATTTGGTAGTTGTTATGAGCTTCCTTTCTTGCATTCAGGGATGGTCTGTTACTCCGTTACTAGAATTTTAGTTATCTTTCTAGCAACAGAGTAACAGACCATCTTATATTTTGATAACCTATACTATGTAAAAAAGCATATTATTGTGTTTATTCTACTCTGGACTTCAATGCTTCCGCCATTGAAATTTTGTTTATCTTTTTCCTGCTAAATAATTTTGATAATTCAAATGTTAAGTATATTATTACGAAACCAATGATAATATAGATATTATCAAGTGTTACAGGGAAAGATATGCTCATTTCTTTTGTCATTGATTTAAATAGTGCAGTTAAAGAACCAAGTAGGAGTGGTACTCCTAGTATATATCCAAGCACTACTATAAACCTGGAACTATTTAAAATTAATGAGTAAATCTCTTTTTTTCTATAACCTAAAACCTTTAAAAGAGAAATATTATCTTTATTTTCCTCTATAGTTAAAGAAGTAACAACATATATTACGATAAGCCCGATTATAAAGGATATGAAAGCTATACTTCCTATTATTGCTTGAAGCGGTTTTGTCATTGTATCAAAGGCTTTTTTCATATCATCAACAGTTACAACTGTTAAAATTTTATTTTCTGGAATGTCTATTTTTTCCGTGCTCCATAATCCAATATAACTTCCAGAAGGGAAACCAAGCATATTATTAAAACTATCAAGTGGCATATAAACATATTGACCTACAAATGTTTCTGCAATGCTGTCAACTGTTATGTTGTACTCTTTAGAATCTAATCTGTTGATTACTTTTAATGTATCCTTTGGCGATATATTAAGTTTATCAGCTAAAGGTCGTGTAATGATGATTCTATCAGGTTTTAATATATTACCTGATTTATCCTTAAAGGAAATATATTCAGAATCTGGACTCACACCATATACTGTAAAAGTAGTTTTATCATCATATTTCATTGCAAATGGCATTTCCAAGAAAGGTTCTCCTTTTTCTGGCTTACCATTTTGGATAGAGTTAAATACATAATGATAATTATACTTAAAGGCTTCATTAAAAGATTCTTTAAGTAAGGAATCCATTGAACTCTTAGATGCAAAGCCCATGAGTAGAAGCATTGTTGACATAACTATGCCAAGTAACAAAAATATACTTCTAGGTATGCTTCTTAGAAGCTCACGTATTTTAAATTTATTATTAAAATTTAATCTTTCAAGGTTTACTTTTCTTTCTAAGAAACCAACTTTATTATTTTGAGCGCCACCTCGCATTAGCTGGATTGGTGAATTTTTTAGGGATTTATTAACTACAAAATAACTGCAGATTACTAAGAAGAATATTGGTAGTAAAATGCTTACTATAATATATCCTATATCATAGCTTAAATAACCTACTGGAATATTAAAAAATGACACATAATAGTTCATCATAGGTCTTAAGGTTAGTAATCCAAGGAGAGTTCCTAGAATACCGCCTACAAGTGAAATGACTATGGGGTATAGGAGATAATGCTTCATAATCTCTTTTTTTCTATAACCAAGTGCGTAAAGAGTTCCGATAATAACAGCTTCTCTCTTTAACATTCTATACATAACTATTCCTGTTAATATGCAGGTTAAAAGAAGTACAGCTATAGGCATGGAAGAACTCATTTTATCAATTCCAGAAAGCTTTGCTGTAAAATACGTAACTCTTGGGTTGTCACTTGTGTTTATCCAGCTGAGAAGAATAGTATTTTCACTTCTTAAATAATCTTTAAAGTCAGATATCCTATTATCTATATTACTTCTGTCGCCATTAAATCTTATGGAATAAGAAACATTGCCTTTATTTAAACTATTAAAATCATCTTTACTCATAACAGCGATTCCAAAGCTGCTTGGATCATTTATTATGTCTGATTCGCTTTTTAAGGGATAGATATAGTTAGGAAGAGACATAAAACCTGATATTATAAAATTTCTATCATTAATTTTTACGTTGTCTCCAATATTCAAGTTATTAGCCTTTCCGTAGGAGGGATCTATGAGTATATCACCTATATTTAGAGCTTTTCCTTGAATTATAGCAGGTATATTAACATTTTTATTTTCACTAAATATCCTTAGGGTTTTATTTTCTGATACCAAATAGTCAAATGATTTTGTTTCTTCTATATTAATATTAATAATCATTACCACTCAATCCTTTCTGCTGGTATGGCGGTGCTGTTAACTATGCGCTCTACAATTTCACCACTTCTAACCCTATAAACTTTATTAGCCATAGCACTAATTGCAGTGTTGTGAGTTATCATAAGTATAGTTGTATCAAACTCTTTGTTTACCTTTTGAAGAAGCTTTAAGATTTCCCTTGAAGTTGAGAAATCAAGAGCACCTGTTGGTTCATCGCATAGCAAAAGAGTAGGATTTTTAACTATAGCTCTTGCAATAGAAACTCTTTGCTGCTCACCGCCACTAAGTTCCCTTGGAAATCTATGCTTTTTATCAAGCATATCCACAGCTTTCAGCACCTCGTAAATGTTAAGCGGTGATTTGCTTATATTTGAAACAACTTCTATATTTTCACCTACAGTAAGATTAGGGATTAGATTATAAAACTGAAATATAAAGCCGATATTTTCCCGTCTGTAATCTGTAAGCTTATTATCATTTAGTTTAGTAATATCTATGTTATAAACTGAAACCATACCTGAATCACATCTGTCAATTCCTCCAATAATATTAAGAAGTGTTGATTTTCCAGAACCAGAAGGCCCAAGTATTACTCCTATCTCACTTTTATCTAAACTTATATCGGCTCCTTTTAAGACAGTAGTAGTTATATCACCTGTATTATAGCTTTTTCTTAAATTTTCTACTTTTAAAAACATTATTTATATTCTCCCATCACTAAAGTTCTGTTAATTAGAGAAATATTCTTTATATGCTTCTAGTAAATAAATATATTTCTTTAGATATAGTGTTCGCTTAAGATCAAGGCCTTATTCAATATAAATATGGTTTTGTAGACTTACCAACATGACCAGGTTTAGGATTTATTATTGATGAGAATAAAGTAAAAGAAGTTGCCAGGTAAGGTCTTAACTGGTGCAATCCAAATTGAAAAGATTATGATGGAACAAAAGCTGAATGGTAGAATAATATAAGTTATATAGGAAATAAGATTAAGGGATAACTATAATAATTATGGTTATCTCTTTTTCAATGTAATAGTGCACCAACATATACCAAATTTAAATCGATATACAAGAAAAGTGATTGTAATTTCATTCTATTTTATTTCCTAGCAATTAGATAAAATAAAGATTGCTAAATCTTGACGTAATAGCCATGATAAAATATAATTGTTAGTGATATTCATTATCAATAATAATTATAAGGAGTAGAAATATGATCTTTATTTGTACATTAATTCTAGTAACGATTTTATCATTACTTTTAACATCATCTATTAAAAAACATTATTATCTTTTTTATTCGCTGGCAGCGGGTATTGCGATAATCACATCATTTTATGAAATACTACGAATAACATCTAATGCAAAGCTTGATGGGGTTATTCTAACTCTTGAAAAAACTTCAATAAGAGGATTGATATCAGTATCATTTTTTATATTAGTAATGTATGCAGGAGCTTTAAATCAAAAATGGACAATAACAAAGAAATTACGCAGCATTAGGGCAGAATTAGCTATTATAGGTACAATCATGCTTTTACCTCATGGAACAGTATATTTTATTCGCTTTATAATACTCAAGCTTCCTAAAATCATCAATGAAGGTTTGTTTCCTGTATTATACTTAAGCTATATAGCAGTTGGAATTATTGGATTTATTATAATGATACCATTATTTATAACCTCATTTAAGAAAATAAGGCGTAAAATGCAAGGAAAGCAATGGAAGAGGCTTCAAAGATGGGCATATTTGTTTTACTTTTTAACATATCTTCATATTTTACTCATACTTTTAAATGAAAAGGAAATAGATTGGGTAAGATTAAGCAGCTACACTATAGTTTTTATTAGCTATATGGGTTTTAAGTTATTAAAAAATAAAGAGATTAGTATAGTAAAATCATTAAAATTAAGTAAAATGAATAGCTAATATTTAATGTAAAATTTATGAAGTGAAAATATCAATTTATCGCTAATCGAGTTTGTGATATTTTCTTATCATATTTAGAAAACAGCAACAACATGAGAGTATTCAATTTAATTATATAATCAATTATTTATCTTTATCACAATAATTTTAATATTTTATAGAATAATTAAATAAACATTTCTTATAAATTAGTTTATAGCTTAATTATTTTCGAACAAGCTCTTTATATGAATAAAAATGTAGAAAAATAAATGATATAAACTTGAAGCTATTTTCACATAAAGACAATAAGTTACAAGCAAATAAGTTATAATGTCAAATGAGAAAATACAATAGATTATTTGCATAATTAGTTTATCCCTATTTCGAGCTAATTTAACTTTTAACTTTTTGTAATATTATATTAAGGAATTATTAACATAATCTAAAGATAATAAACAGAGATTTATAGTAACATATAAACATGAAAAAGCTGTACTAAGTGATTTAGAAATAAAACAATATTAAGGCGGTGATTTTATTTTATGAAAGATGTAAATGTAGATACAATCAAAGAAACAATAAAATATCTTCCAGAAGATGAACAAGAGATAATATTACATTTAACAGAAATATTTGAAGGCGAAGAAGAAAATATTAATGAATATGTTAAAAATGAATTAATTAGTGAATAAAACAAGCAGTATTAGCAATGATTTTTATTTATGGCGGTATCTATTTATTAGGTTCATTAGCTAAAATATAAATAATAGAACTAAACTAATTAATATATGATCTAAGCTTTAAGGGCTAATGTTTATTTACATTAGCTTTTTTATTCTTTATGAAATTATAATGCAATTAAATCTGTGGATAACTTTTATAGTAGTATATTTTACTTGGGTTAATTACTATAAAAGAATAAAAAAATAGATCATATTCGCCTGCCAAATTTTTCTCACATGCGTTCGAAAAGGCAGATGCGTGAAAAAAATCTACACATATGAAAAGAGTGCGAAGCACAATACGGAACTTAACAACAGTCGCCTGTGATTTTTTTATTATAAAAATATTTTTGAAGTGCTTTTTATATAATATATTTTTAAAATAGTATACAAAGCAGATAAAAATAGTCTTGTATAAATTTTAAAACTATGTTAATATTAATTTACACAATGCTAACATTATACTCCCAAGATAATTACAAACTTTCTTATAGAGCGGTTCATTTAATGAGGATAATAAACAGTAGAGATATTGTTTATTATCCTTATTTTTATTTCTGAATTAAAACTAAGTTTTATTTATTATTCTAAGCTTAAGTTATAGAATCAAATCTCAAATATCCTCTTGTTTAAGCTTTAGTACTTTATTTAAGTTTTCAAATACAGATTGATCATAATCTTGGTGTACTGAAACTTCGATAACATCATAGAGTTTTTCTAATTGCTTTATTATTTGATCAAGCACAGAATCATTTTTGACAAGTAAATACATTTTACTTGTAGAACCATCACCTATTTGTGCACATAAAATTCCTTCTAAATTAAATGCACGTCTTGCAAAAAGCCCAGTTATGTGGCTCATAACACCAGAATGGTTTCTAACATGTAGCTCTATAAGATAAAATTTAGTATTAATCATTTAAATTTTCACCACCAATCATATCTATATTTGATTTACCAGGAGGAACCATAGGAAGTACATTTTCGGTTTCTTCAATAGGTATATTAATTACACATGGTCCATCTGTAGTTAACAATTCTTTTAATTTTTCTAAAGGTTTTTCCTCATTACATAAATCACAAGATTGTATTCCAAAGCCTTCTGCTATCATTTTGAAGTTAGGATTTGATATAAATTTTGATGCTATATAGTGCTCATTATAAAACAACTGTTGCTGCTGACGTACTAGGCCTAAATGATGATTATTTAAAATAATTACTTTTATATTCAGATTAAAGTCAGCAAGGGTAGCTAGTTCCTGAATATTCATTAAAATAGATCCATCACCACAGAAAGAGATTATAGTCTTATCTTTATTGGCCAATGCAGCACCTATGGCTACTGGAAGTCCAAATCCCATAGTTCCAAGACCACTAGAAGTTAGTAAAGCCTTTGGTAATTTAAAAGGGTATCTTTGAGCTACCCACATTTGATGCTGCCCAACATCAGTAGTAATAACTGCATCCCTAGGAACTATGTTTCCTACAAAAGGAATTATATTAGCAGGATGCAGTATGTTTTTATAAGAAGGGAGTGGATATTTAGATTTAAAGCATTTAACTCTTTCCCTCCAAGTGTTTCGACTTTTACTTTCAATATGTGGAAGTATATCTTCTAAGAAGTCATCGACATTTGCAATCATAGATAAACTACTGGTTTTAACTTTATTTATTTCAGAAGGATCAATATCAATATGGATTATAGAAGCGTTAGGACAAAACTTTTCTATATTACCTGTTGCTCTATCATCAAACCTTACTCCTAGGGCCAAAATTAAGTCAGCTTCGTTTAGAAGATAATTTGTATATGGTGCACCATGCATTCCAAGCATTCCAATACTCAATTCATCATCACAAGGAAAAGCACCAAGTCCCATAAGACTTAAAGAAACTGGTATATTATTTTTCTTTGCAATTTTATATAAGTTAGATGAAGCATTTGAATTCACTACACCTCCACCTGCATAAATTATAGGCTTCTTTGAATCATTGATTAATTCAGCTATGCAATAAAGCGTAGAGCTTTTTATTGAATCTCTTTTAGGCAAATTTTCAGATGCAATTTCAGAAGGAAAGTCTTCTAAGTCTATAAATTCATTCTGAATATTCTTAGGAATATCAACAAGTACTGGTCCAGGTCTTCCTTCTAAAGCTATTTTGAAAGCTTCTTTTATAACTGTAAAAAGTTCATGTATGTTCCTAATTAAGAAATTGTGCTTAGTAATTGGAATTGTTAATCCATAAGCATCAACTTCTTGAAAAGCATCAGTACCTATTGCTGATAGAGGAACCTGGCCTGTTATAGCAACAAGAGGAATTGAATCAAGTTTAGCATCTGCAATGGCAGTTAGAAGATTAGTTACTCCTGGGCCAGAAGTTGCAAAGCATACTCCAACTTTATTTGTACTTCTTGAAATGCCTTGTGCAATAAATCCAGCGCCCTGTTCGTGACGTGCTAATATATGTTTGATTTTTTTGCTTTTGTATAAAGCATCATAAAGTGGGAGATTGAATCCTCCTGGAATGCCTGATATATATTCTACTCCTTCGTTCTCTAATAATTTAATAACTATTTCAGCACCATTATATTTCAAAGAAATCACTCCTTACATAAATATCTTAGAATATTTCATTAACGTTTATTGATTAGATAAAAAGTTCGATTTTACTATTTTTTAATATTTGATATAAGAATAAATATTATTTTTGTGTAAAAAAAAACTCCCAATCCTATAAATAATATAGGACGAAGAGATAATCACCGCGGTACCACCTAATTTTGTATAATCAAATACACACTTATTAATAATACGGGTTAAATAACCGATATTATTGCCCTTTTAACGGTGGACAATCCGTTTAATTCTACTCTCTAACAATTAAGATTTCGATTAAAAACTCCAAGGCTACATTCCATATATACATCATGAGAATTTCCAGCAAATATTCTCTCTCTTTATTTCAATAATATATGTACTCTTCCTTTTCACAGTTTTTAAATTATATAGGTTTATATAAATTATAGTCAAAAGATATAAGCTTTGTCAATAATTTTTTGAAAATTCTGCAAAATCATAAATTAAGAAAATAGTAATCAAGAAATTGATGTAAATAGAAATAAAAAAAAACAAAATAGTATATCGTTTACATACGAATTGTGCTATAATAAATATATAATCAGATCCATATTAAAGGGGGAATAATTATGCTAGGAATAGTAATTTTTGTTTGTGCTTTATTGATTGGTTGTAATGCTTTTTATAATACAGAAGATAATGAAGAAAGATATGAAATCTCAAGTCAAAATCTAAAAAAAAATAAGTGAATCATTAATATATACAGTAATTATTCGAAACAAGATATGTTACTTTTAGACTATCTATATTATAATAGGTAGTCTTTTTTTGTTTAAATTCAATCTAAATTTCTGTTTATGAGCATCCTATGTTAAAATAGTATGTATATAATCACATAAAGGAGTTTAAAATTAATGAATATAATTACTTTGGAAAATATAAGCAAAAATTATAGTGATAAAATATTATTAAATAATGTTTCACTAGGAATTAATGATGGAGATAAAATTGGTTTAATTGGAATAAATGGTGCTGGTAAATCAACATTTTTAAAAGTGGTTTCTGGCCGAGAGGAATTTTTTGATGGAAATATAGTAAAGGGTAAAAATGTTAGAATTGAATATCTTGATCAGAATCCTTTATTTGATGAAGATGCAACTGTTTTAGAACAAATTTTTAAAGGTGACACTAAAGAAATGAAACTTTTAAAAAGATATGAGGAGTTATTAGATAAGATTAATAGTTGCAGTGGTGAAAACTTTGATTCTTTAAATAATGAATTACTTAAGGTTCAAAGCGAAATTGACTCCTTAAGCTTATGGGATATGGAGAGTGACGCAAAGACAATTTTAAATAAACTTGGAATAAAGAATTATTCAGAAAAGGTTGGAAACTTATCTGGAGGGCAAAAGAAGAGAATAGCACTTGCTTGTTCACTTATAACACCATGTGATCTTCTTATATTAGATGAGCCTACCAATCATCTAGATTCAGATTCCATTGAATGGCTTGAAGAATTCTTAAATTCTAGGAAAGGTGCTCTTTTAATGATTACTCATGATAGATATTTCTTAGACAGAGTTACAAATAGAATTATTGAATTGGACAGAGGAAATTTATATACTTATCCTGGAAATTACACTGCCTTCCTTGAAAAAAAGATTGAAAGAATTGAAGTAGAACAATCACAAGAAGAAAAGAAAAACGCTCTTATAAGGAACGAATTAAAATGGGTTAGACGTGGTGCTAAAGCCAGAACTACTAAGCAAAAGGCAAGACTTCAAAGATTTGACGAGTTAGTAAGCGAAGAAAGCATTAAAAGGCAGGAAGATGTTGATATATCATTTGTTGGTTCTAGGCTGGGGAAGAAAGTAGTTGAATTATACGATATCTCTAAGTCGTTTGGAAGTAAAGTTATAATTAAAGACTTTAACTATATATTTTTGAGAAATGATAGAATTGGTATCATTGGAGAAAATGGTGCTGGAAAAACAACTTTAGTTAATATTCTTAGAAATAAACTTCCAATAGACAGCGGAAAAATTGAAATTGGTGATACAGTTAAAATAGGATGTTTTGCACAAGATAATAGTAACATGGATCCTAAACTAAGAGTAATTGATTATGTTAAAGAAGGTGGAGAATACATACCAGTAGAAGATGGAACTAAGATAATGGCTTCTACTATGTGTGAAAGATTTCTATTCGATAGCACTATGCAATATACCCCCATCGAAAAATTATCTGGAGGAGAAAGAAGGAGACTTCATCTTTTAAGAGTATTAATGGAATCACCTAACTTTTTAATATTAGATGAACCTACTAACGATTTAGATATCGAAACATTAAAAATATTAGAAGACTTTTTAGATAAATTTATGGGTGTAATCATTGTTGTATCCCATGATAGATATTTCTTAGATAGAATTTGTACGAAGATATTCTCTTATGAAGGAAATGGGTATATCAAAGAGTATAACGGTAACTATAGCGACTTTTTGATTTCAAAAGAAATTGAGAAGATTAAATCTGTTGAGTCAAATGATAAAAGTGGCAATGAATTTGCGGCAGATAAAGGAAAGGGATTTAAAGAAAAAACTAAAGATAATAAACCTAAGTTTACTTTTAAAGAGCAAAAAGAATATGAAACTATAGATGAAGATATTGCTAAGCTCGAAGAAAAAATCAATTCTTTAGAAAAGGAAATGGCAAAGAATGCTTCAAACTATGGGAAACTAAATGAATTGATGCATGAAAAAGAAGAAGTACAAAGTGAACTAGATAATAAATACGAACGATGGGAATATCTAAATGAAATAGCTGAAGCAATTGAAGAATTCAAAAATAATAACTAAATATAATTTAAAAGGAGGGTACTGGGATTATTTTAAAATTACTAATTTAAATAATCTCACCTAATGAAATGGAAGTACATATATATTTAAAAGGAAAAAATGAACCTACTATATTTAATGCTGAAAGAATTGATATATTAGATATAAATATTGAAGGTCGTGACTATAAGCAAATAAGATATTTTAGAAAAGGGGTTTCTAAATCCCAATATATCAGTGTAGATTTAATTAAAAGAATTAAAGAAGTTAAAAATAAAAATGCAGGTGATAAACATTGATAAAACAAATTTTACTAGAGGGTTTTAATAAGAACATAACAAATTCATCTCTTACAAAAGGTCAACGTGTTCTAAAAAATGATTTGTTAAGAGAAATAAATGTTAAAGTAGATAAAGATTATATAAAAATAAACTCAGCTGTAGTTTCAGAAAGCCTTCTAAGTGAATATTCGTGTAAGCTTGAAATTGATAATATGACTAAAGAAATTATAGGAACCCATTGTAGTTGTCTAGACTTTGAGAAAAACGAATTTTCTCGTGATAATTACTGTTGTAAACATATAATAGCTACTTTTTATACATTCTTAAGAAATATTGATGAAGATGAAGAGTTAAGAACCAAGTTAAATAATAATTTATCTCTTAAAGATAATAAAGCTAGAATTAAGGAGAATTCTAATGATGATTTATTATCTTTACTTGTTGGGGATACGGATAAGGAAAAGCTAAAATTCGAAGTTATTATTAATAAAAACAATTGGTCCTCTAAACTTCAAATCGAGTTTAAAATAGGATTAAGAAAAAGCAATAAAATGTATATAGTTAAAGATATTAATCAATTTTTGACATGCGTTTATAATAAAGTACCAATTAAGTACGGGAAAGAATTTATTTTTGATATAAAAACTCAAAGTCTTTCTTATGAAGATAGAAGATTAATAAAATTCATGAATAATATAAAAAATTTAGCAGATCATGATAGAAATTTTAGACGTTATCAGGATAAGTTAATAGAAGGAAAGACCCTTACAATTCCTGATATGATGTTTAAAGAATTTTTATATATTATAAAAAAGAATAGAGTTTTTTTAGGCGATGGATTCTTTTATAGAATATTAGAATCTGAAATAATAGAAGGGGATATGCCTATTCCATTTGCTTTATTGAGTAAGAATAATAATATAATTTTAGAAGCTCCTAATGGAATACCAGAATCATTAACTCAAGATGAAGATGTATTCTTATTTGGTACTTCCATATACATTCCATCAATAGAACAATGTGAGAGATTATCTCCATATTTAAAAATATTTAATGCTACTAACAAAGTGAGTTTTAATAAGATAAATGAAAGTAGAATTTTGAAAGAATTAATACCTTCGATTCAAAAAGTAACAAATGATTTAGTTTTATCTAAGGATATTAGAGAAAAAGTCGTAATCGCGCCTGTAATCTTCAGGTTTTATTTTGACAAGGATAAGGATATTTCGTTGTTGTTTAAGGTATCATATGAAGGACATGAATTTAATTTTTTTGAAGAATACAAAGATAAAATTATTTACAGAGATACTAATAAAGAATATGAAGTTTTAGGAGTATTAAAAAGTCTTGGATTTGAAGAAGTCAATGGAAGATTATTCTTTTTAAGAGATGATGATGAGGCTTTTAAATTCTTTAAATATGAAATAGAAAAGCTTCAACGATATGGTGAAGTATTTTATTCTGAGAGATTTAAGGGAATAAAAGATATTAAGAAATCAGATTTTGTTGGAGAAGTTAGAAAAGGTAAATTCAACTATTTTGAGTTTGAATTTAAAATTTCTGATATATCTCCAGAAGAAACTGCAAAAATACTTAGAAGTTTTAGAGATAACTTGAAATATTATAAGCTTGAGAATGGAGAATTCTTAAACCTAGAAGATGAAGCATTGAAAGAATCATTGACCCTTATAGATAATTTACTTTTAGAAGAAAAATTAAATGAGAATCTCATTAATGTTCCAATTAACAAGGGAGCTTATCTTGAAGATTATTTAGAAGACAAAGAGTTAAGGTATATAAATAGTTGTGATGAAATTAAGGATCTTAAAGAAAGATTAAGTAACATTAAAGATAAAGCCTTTCAACCTCCATATGGACTTCAAGCTAAACTTAGAAAGTATCAAAAAGAAGGCTATAATTGGCTTAGAACTTTAGATTACTTAGGGTTTGGTGGAATACTTGGTGATGAAATGGGACTTGGAAAGACACTGCAAACAATAACATTATTGCTTTCAAAGCCAGATTCAAAAACTCTTATTATTGCACCTACTTCTTTAATCTATAATTGGAAAAATGAATTTAATAAATTTGCTCCATCAATGAAAATTGCTATTTGCAATGGGGTAAAAGAAGAAAGAGAAGAATTGATTAATAACTATAAAGAATATGATGTAATCTTAACTACCTATAATTTATTGAGACGTGACATAGAATTATATAATATGAATTTTGATTACTGTATCTTAGATGAGGCTCAAAACATAAAGAATCAATCTTCTTTAAGTTCTAAGTCAGTCAAGGAAATAAAAGCAAGAATAAGATTTGCGTTGACTGGAACACCAATAGAAAATTCATTAATGGAATTATGGTCAATATTTGATTTTATAATGCCAGGGTATTTATATAACGAGAAGAAATTTGTAACTAGATATCATAGAAGGCTTGAAGAAGGACCAGAAATTCTTGAAGAGTTAAATAGGCTTGTAAAACCATTTATTCTTAGAAGGTATAAGAAGAATGTAATTAAAGAATTACCTGATAAAATTGAAAAAAGACTTCTTGTTCCTTTAAGTGATGAGCAAAAAGTCGTATATGAAACCTATGCTAACTATACTAAAGATTTAATTCAAAAGAAAGTCGAAGATTTTGAGTTTAGTAAGAGCAAAATAGAAATTTTGGCTTATATAACTAAGCTTCGTCAGATATGTTTAGATCCGTCTGTAACTATGGATAATTACTTAGGAAGTAGTGGAAAAATTGATGCATTAATTGAATTATTGGAACAAAGTATAGATGAGGGACATAAAATATTAGTATTCTCGCAATTTACTTCTGTATTAAAGAATATAAGCAAAATACTTAAAGAAAAAAATTTCTTATTTTCATATTTAGATGGATCAGTTCCATCAATCAATAGAATGAAGATGGTTGACGAATTTAATAATGGTGAAAACACTGTATTCTTAGTATCCTTGAAAGCTGGTGGTACAGGTCTTAATTTAACAAGCGCGGATATAGTGATACATTTTGATCCATGGTGGAATCCTGCTGTTGAAGATCAAGCAACTGATAGAGCACATAGAATTGGTCAAAAAAATGTGGTAGAAGTGATTAAGTTAATTGCCCAAGGAACTATAGAAGAAAAAATAGTGGAATTACAGGATTCCAAAAGAGAGCTAATAAATAAGATTTTAGGTGATGATTTATCCGTAGGAGAATTCATACATTCGTTAAATGAAAATGAAATTTTAGAATTATTTAATTATAATTAACAATAAGATACCAGCAATTATGAAGGTGGTTATATGGATAATACAATAAATGAACTGACAAACTACTTGAGGGAAGTTAATACTGCATCTATAATTTTAAGGCTTACTCTTGCTACAATTTGTGCAGGGATTATTGGGCTTGAAAGAGGAAGAAAAAAAAGGCCGGCTGGTCTTAGAACTCATATATTAGTTTGTATTGGTGCAACTTTAATTATGATAACAGGACAATACATGAGAGATATATTACACATTCAGGATGATGTAAGCAGAATGGGTGCTCAAGTTATAAGTGGTATTGGATTCTTAGGCGCGGGTACTATTATAGTAGTTGGGCGTAATGAAGTTAAAGGCCTTACAACTGCAGCTGGTCTTTGGGCCTGCGCATGTATGGGACTTGCCATTGGAATTGGTTTTTATGAAGGCGCTATTATTTCATGCTTTTTCTTATTAGGTGTATTAACAGTACTTCATAAAGCAGATTTACATTATAGGGCTAAGTCTAACGAATTGGATATATATGCTGAACTCAAGCATATAGCAGGCGTTACGAACTTTATGAATGCAATAAAATTAGATGGAACAAAAATTTCTAATCTAGAACTTAAGAAAGCGAAAGAGCTTGACAATCATATAATTGGGCTTAAAATGACTTTAACATTACCTGAAAAAATTAATCATTCAGAGTACATTTTAAAGCTTCATAGCCTTGAAAATGTAATTACAATAGAGGAAATTATGTAAATTTTTATAAAAATACGAGAAAGCAAGAATTAAAAAGTAATCTTGCTTTTTTTTGTATTTAAATAAAAAAATCGCAGGCTACTGTGGAGCAGGAGATTTTTTTCACGCATCTGCCTTTTCGAATGCATGTGAGAAAAATCTGGCAGGCGAATAAGATTTTCTTTTTATTCTTTTTTAAATACTCAAACTATCCAATCAACCTTTTTTAAGTTACCCATAGATTTTACAGGAATATAAATTCCTAAAGAATAAAAAAATTTATCATTGTTAAAATCAAAACATAGTGGTAGAATATCAGTGGGTAGTATCGAAAAAGAGTTACACCAAATTTTTTAGCATTAATTATATATAATACAACTCATATCTATAATGAATGAGATTGAAATTAGGATGTTGTATCACTCACACGTATATGGAGGTGATACCATTAAAATTGGATTTATTGGCCCAGGGAAGGTAGGCGTGAGTTTAGGACGCTACTTTACTCATAAAGGGATAGAATTAAGCGGCTTTTATGGAAAAGATGACTTAAATGCCATAGATGCAGCAAATATTACAAAATCTAAATTTTATAACAACATTCAAGATATTATTAAAGATAGTGATATATTATTTATTACAACTCCTGATGACATCATTTCAATTATAGATATTGAATTATCAAAATTTGATCTAAATAACAAATCTATTTGCCACACAAGTGGTTCACTCAAATCAAATGTATTATGTAATGCGAAACATTCTGGTGCAATGATTTATTCTCTACATCCAATATTTGCATTCTCTAGTAAAGAAACAAACTTAAAAGAATTGGAAGATATATATTTTTCAATTGAAGGTGATATTTTAGAAGATTCATCTATTATTAGTGTACTTAAGCTTATTGGAAATAAGTACTTTGTTAGAAAAGCAGAAGATTCCTCAACATATCATTTAGCTAGCGTTTTTGTATCTAACTTAGCATTATCTTTGCTTGATATAGGAACGAGTTATTTAAAAAAACTTGGACTAGATGATGAAGAAGCTTTAAATGCTTTAAAACCTTTAATAAAGGGTAACATTGATAGTATTTATGCAAAAGGTTTTGTTAATTCTTTAACAGGTCCTATAGCAAGGGGAGATATTACAACAATTGAGAAGCATATTTCTGTTTTAGAGGACAAAGATAAAGATTTATATAAGATATTATCTTTTAATCTATTAAAACTTGTGGCTTTGAGAGATAAAAATAATGCAGATATTACAGAAAACATAGAAGAATGTTTCTATGACATGAAAAATAAGAGTCAAATAGAAAATGTATTAAGTAATTCAAAAAAGCATTTGGAAATTTATAAGTTTTTAGGAGGCGTAAATTAGTGAAAAATACAGTATTAACTTTTAAACAAGCCAAAGAAGAGAAAAGAAGATTAAGTATGCTTACAGCATATGATTACTCAATGGCAAAAATCATTGATGAAAGTGGTGTTAACGGGATTTTAATTGGAGATTCTCTTGGCATGGTTATTAAAGGTGAAGAAGATACATTAGCTGTTACTATGGATGAAATCATTTATCATACAAAAGCTGTTAAGAAGGGTGCTAAAAATGCTCTTATTGTAAGTGATATGCCTTTTTTATCATATCATGTATCTATCGAACAAGCAGTTTTAAATGCAGGAAGATTAATAAAAGAAGGTGGCGCTAATGCCGTTAAGCTTGAGGGTGGTGCGAATGTTGCAGCCCAAATTAAAGCTATTGTAGATGCTCAAATACCAGTTATGGGACACATAGGATTAACTCCTCAATCAGTAAATGCTTTTGGAGGATTTAAGGTTCAAGGAAAGAGTGAGGCAGCTGCAAAGCAGCTTATAGATGATGCTGTACTTATTGAGAAAGCAGGGGCGTTTTCAATTGTTCTTGAGGGAATTCCTGAAAAAGTTGCAGAGCTTATAACAAATGCAGTTTCAATTCCAACAATAGGAATAGGAGCTGGAAAATATTGTGATGGTCAAATTTTAGTTTATCAAGATATGTTAGGCATGTTTAATGACTTTGTGCCAAAGTTCGTAAAACAATATGCAAATGTAGGTAACGTTATGAGAGATGCCATTAGCTCTTATGTTAAAGAAGTACAAGCTGGAGATTTCCCAGAAGAAAAATACACTTTTAAAATAGATGAAAATGAATTAAAGAAATTGTACTAAATCTTAGATTTATGCGATAACTCACGAAATGAATAATATACTTTTGTTCCAGTTTCTAGGCAATTATGATGGGTGATTCTAAGGCTATAAAGTTGCACCCAAAGTGCTAGCATCAAAGACAAGCTTTGAACTAGCACATTTGTAACAACTTATAGCCAAAGAATCACATCCATCAAAATTGCCAATGAAACATTCCACAAAAGTATATTACTCATTTCTGTTTGGAAGATATTTCATGATCTAAGTATAGTTTAAGATTGTAGTATCTATATAGATATTCAACTGTAAGTTTATACTTATGTGATAATGAACCTAAATTTTAGTATTAGGATGAGAAGGGTGATCAGTAATGTTAGTTAAAGAGATTAAAGAGCTTAGAAGCTTGATTAAGGCATGGAAGAGAGAGGGGTTTTCTGTAGGGTATGTTCCAACAATGGGAGCTTTGCATGAAGGTCATGAGAGTCTTATAAAAAGAGCTGTTGAAGAAAATGATAAGGTCGTTGTAAGCGTATTTGTAAATCCAACACAATTTGGTCCAAATGAAGATTTTGATAGTTACCCAAGAAACATAAATAAAGATTTGGAACTTTGCATTAATGCAGGCGCAGCAATAGTGTTCAATCCAGAACCAAGTGAAATGTATTATGGAGATAAATCTACAAGTGTTAGTGTATCAGGTCTTACAAGTGTACTTTGCGGTGCTAAAAGACCAGGGCATTTCGATGGAGTATGTTTAGTTGTTTCAAAATTTTTAAATATAGTTACTCCGGATAAAGCTTATTTTGGAGAAAAAGATGCTCAACAAGTGGCTGTTATAAAAAGAATGGTTAGAGATTTAAATATTGATGTAGAAATAGTTGCTTGCCCTATAATCCGTGAAGAAGACGGACTAGCAAAAAGTTCAAGAAATACTTATCTTTCTAAAGATGAAAGGAAAGCAGCATTAGTATTAAGTAGAAGTTTAGAAATAGCTAAAGATGCATTAAGAAAAGGTGAAAGAAATGCTAATAATATTAAAAATTCAATAAAAGAGGTACTAAATTCAGAACCATTAGCAAAAATAGATTATGTAGAAATCGTAGATAGTGATTCACTAAAAAGCGTTGAAATCATTGAGAGAAATGTATTGATTCCAATTGCAGTTTATATAGGAAAAACAAGATTAATAGATAATTTTACATTTGAAATATAATAATATAGATATCTGAGGTGAAAATGTACTTATGCGTAAAATCCACCGAAATAAAGATCATGCATTTGTTCAGGTTACTGAGGATTAAGCTGTGAATTTCTAATAGCAGGAGTTGCACCATTTCTGCATGATCCTGAAACGAGTTCAGGACAAGCAAAAATGGAACAACTTCCACTAAAGAAATATCTACAGCTAAATCCTCTAATGTAACGCTTCCACAAAAGCATGACCTTCATTTCTGATATGGAATATACTTCAAAAGATAAGTTCAATTTAATGAGAGTATCTATGAAGATACCGAAAAGGAATATATACTAATTTGATTATTATGAACAGATAAATAAACAGATTTTCAGGAGGAAATTTTAATGATACTTACAATGTTAAAAGGAAAAATACACAGAGCTACAGTTACACAGGCAGAATTAAATTATGTAGGAAGCATTACAATAGACAAAACATTAATGGAAGCAGCAGGTATCTTAGAAAACGAAAAAGTTCAAATAGTTGATATAAATAATGGTGCAAGACTTGAAACATATGTGATTCCGGGTAAAAGGGAATCAGGAGTTATTTGTTTAAATGGTGCTGCAGCAAGGTTAGTACAACCTGGTGATAAAGTTATTATAATAGCTTACGCACAAATGAATGAGGATGAAGCTAGAAAATATAAGCCTTCAGTTGTTTTTATGAATGATGATAATACAATAAAAGAAATAACTAATTATGAATCAAATGAATAAAATTTTATTTATATCTTTGTAGTTAAAGAGTGAGATTAATTTAAAATCTCACTCTTTAATTTATTACACGAATTATGATATTTTCTATATGTCTTCCACCAAACTCATCTTCAATCAGTACTTGTATTAAATCATAACCACAAAATCCAGCTGTTGGCTTATATACAAGAATAGAGGGTTCAACTGAATATAGCTTACCATTGTGAGGACATGATTTTATCCTTAAACGGCTTTTAGCACTATAACAATCTAATACTTGTAAGTCTAAAAAAATATAATTTCGTGAGTGTACATAAAAGGGCTTTATTTCTTTAATATTAACTTTGAAGTTACAAGGATGTATATTAAATTCATAATTTTCTTTTTTAGTTTCGTTATCCTTCAAAATCCCACTTCCTTTCACTAAAGAAAATAAATCGCTACTAAATATTAATTCTATAAATTTAAAATTAATTTAGTCTACAATGTAATAAAAAGTTTTATTTTAATACATATTATGTTTTTATATTACCTTTTGTACCATTTCTAATAATATTTAATACATTATTATATAAGAGAATATAAAAAAATCGCAGGCGACTGCATGCAGTAAGTCTTTAATTGACTTAATGCTCTTTTTATAGGTGTATATTTTTTATTCTCTTTCTGTACAGAACCTAATTAAGTATCCTTTTTTATAAGTGTCCACAGATTTTACTTTATTATAAATTTCTAAAGAATAAGCTAAATCATTAATACCAGTAATTGGAGGAAGTAGAATGGATAATGAAAAAGAGACATACAATAAAAATGAACCTAAAAAAATATGTAATGACGAGAATTTTGTAACTGATGATTTTTTTGATATAGAATGTGACTATTGTTTGAACGAAAAAGAAAATGTAGAAAATTGGGGGAAAGAGGAAAATAAAAAACATGACACTTGTTGCCAAGGAAGCGAACCTAAGATTTATGCTAGTTGTAATCTAAAAGTGGATTTCGATACAATAAATAAAATGCTTTATTTAATTCCAGGCGAATCTCAATTTTTTACAGTTGATGTATCAAAATGTTGTGGAGATGTAACTATTAGATATAATGGATGTTCTTCAAATAATGGAATTCGTGGAAATCTTGCAGTATATAAAATAGTGCACTCTGGGATTATAGCTGAAACTTATTCCAAATTAGATCCTAAAAAAAAAGATATCTTACATTTCACAGCCACAGATAAGTGTAGTCATGAGTCTTATGATTTTGTAGCAATATTCTCGTGTAATTTATGTAGACGTTATTGTTAAAAAGCCTAAATTTAAATGAAATTATTAAAATCCAATGAGCAGTTTATAACAAAGTAGATTGATTAAGTGTAACAATTAAAAAAATTGTTTATATAATAAAATATAACAGTTATAAATAAAGTGATGAAATTAGGAAAAACAATTTATAGAAATAAACAGTTATACTCTAAGTTCTAGGAGGAAAATTATGGGTATTGAAGAAAAAGAGATTATTGAAGAAAAAGAAACTGATAAATCATGTGATAATAAGTGTGAAGCTCCAGTAATGAAAATAAATTGTAATCTAGAAGCTAGCATTGGAAATGAAAATAAAATAATTTATGTTTATCCAAACAAATTACAATATTTCACAGCTAGTGCAATATGTTCTTCAAACTGCGATACACTTGAAATAATATACACTGGCTGCAATAAAAAATGTATTTGTGATGAAGTTTTTATTTGTGGACGCCTAGGATATTATAAAGTAGTTAGTTCAGGTATAATATTTATGCCAAAACACAATCTAAAAAAGTTGCTTAATTGTGGTTATCCATCTGATATCTTACATTTTAAGGCTATAAATAAATGTGGAGATAAAATTGAATTTGTTGTAGTGTTTACACTAGGCTCAATCTGCTACAAATAATAACTGTAAAAATACAATTAAGTATATACGTTTTAGAAATATCTAATATAATTATATGACTTTTCTTATATAAGAATATCATGCGATTATTATTATAATAACGCAATTGAATAGTCTGTGTACTTTATGAAAGATAATTATAAAAGATTATCCTAATAGAATATACATAGACTATTTTTGTGTTTAATATTAATAAGAAATACAACGATGCTGTAACTTATTCATAAAAATATAATATTATATAATTAATTGAATTCTTAAGCAAAATAATATAACAGAATCCCTTTACATTGATAAAAGCAAGTAGTAATTATTATATAATCTGGAAACAAATCATTTAAAATAGATGTCTTAATAAAAATGTATTGAATTTTGTTTGATTAACATAAGTCTAAATATACGTTGGATATCTATAAATTCACAAAAGATCTTGGCAAGTTTAACTTAATTAGGTTGTTGAATAAACAGAATTTGTAAAAAATAAATAAGTCATCCCTTTGTGATATAATAATTTCGCGAAAA